>JBILQT010000008.1:0-62830 GCA_044373065.1 Sandaracinaceae bacterium | reverse complement strand
ACCGCTGCGAGACTGGACGTCGCTTCCTCCCATTCGTGGTCCGGGATCGTCAGTGAGGCCTCGTTGAGTCTGACCCAGACCGTTTCGTGAGGGCCGCGCATCGACGCGACGAGGGACCCATCCGCGAGCTTGGCGTAGACGCTCAAGATCGTGCGCTCCGCGGTCACGAGCGAGCGTGGCTTCGGCAACCAAGTGAATGCGCCATTGCCGATATTGAATGAGGAGACCCGCGCGCGGAGGGCCAAGATCGTGGCGCTTCCGCCATCGAATTCTCCAGGAGGAACGGGCGCTTCGAAAGCGTGCTTCGACGTGATCTCATCGAGGATCTCATCGATCGAAGGTTCGCCCTTCTCACACCACCAAGCGGACCTCGGCACAAGGGCCTCTCCCTCGACTGCAACGCACGCAATGCCGCCGCGCAGCGTCACGTCGAAGCGAACATCGCGCACGTGATCCGAGACGCGGAGGAGGCACTGCGAGAGCTCTGCGGGGACACTCGTCAGCGCGATGCCGTGGCCAGTCCACCATGCATCAGGCTCGCTCTCTTCTTCGCCAGGCAAGCTTTCATCCGGCGCAAACGCCAGCAATCCGTTGGGGACGTCGCAGCGTCCTGCGCGCTTGAGATAGGGGTAAAACCACGCGACCCAACCTGTGATCCTGTCGGAGCCGTAGGCTTTCTTCGGCTTGTAGATGCGCTGAAAGAACGCGCGATCCGCGTGCCCCTCGCTCGCTTCGACGAGCTTGCTCGTGATGATGCGCAGGCCACGTGACCACCCCTCAATCTTCGTCCCTTGGACGAGCTCATCGAGCACCTCGATGCGGGCACGGATGGATCGCCAATCCTCGGGTGTGCCCGTGAGCGTGATTGTGGGGATGCCGCAAACAATGCCGACGAAGTAGTCGAAGAAGGACGCGTAGGCGTCGAGCAGGATGATGTCGCTCGCGGTCTTCTCGACCTCGGTGCTCGTCGTGAAATCGGCACGAAAGAAGCGCGCTGGGCCTTCGCCGATCTCGCTTGCGAGGGCTTCACGAAAGCGGTCCATCAAGCGCGCGAGTTCACTGGGCTCCTCGGGAAAGGCGCCGTTCCAACTCACCTCAAGGCGCTTCCTTCCCTCGTGACGCACGAGCCTGTGGCGCAATGAATCGGCATTCAGTCGGATGTGTCGCGCGAGGCCCTGGGCGATCGTGAGCCAGACGGCATCGGGCGAGAGCACAAGCGGACGGTGCTCGGCGAAGGCGCGATGCACGGCGCCCAGGAGCGGATGCGTGGCGAGGCCTGGAAGGACGCGCATCTCGGCGTCGCCACCGAGTGCGAGCACACCCTTGACCGTGCTTGCGAAGGGCACCGTGTGTGGTGGTGCAGGCGCGGGCGTGACGTCATCGACCGCGAAGGTGATCGGCATCGCGGCAGGATAGCGCGCCCGATCAGTCGAGCGTGCAGGGCGCGTAGAAACCAGCGGGCAAGCCACTCGCGTAGGCCGCGGGGAACATGCCGTAGGTATGCGCTTGCAAGAACTGCCAGGCGGACGCGCGCGCTGCGTTCGGCACCGTGTGGCCGCCTCCGTGATCGCACGTGAAGATGAAGTGATCACCACCGCGCAGTGCGTTCACGTAGTTCTGTGTGGTGGTCGCAAAGCTCACGAGGACGACATCGCGTGGGCCACCAAAGAGCGCCATTGCCGCAGTCCGTGCATCGGGCGCATCCGTGGGCGGCACCGTGCGCGCGACGATTCCGCCGGAGTACGTCACCACGCTCGCGAGGTAGCTCGCGCGTCGAAGGGACATCTGCGCGAGATGAAGCGCACCCGCAGAGAAACCAATCCCATGGATGCGACGATCATCGATGCCGAGCTCCTGCTCCGCACAGGCCACCGCCTCGTCCGCGAAGACGAGGTCGGTCTCTTCCGCGCCGACCGAGAGGTACCAAGGGAGACTGCCGGGCGCTGCATGCGTCAGGGCCACAACGATGCCGCCTTGGGCAAGCACCTCGGCCTGCGCAGGGCCCAGCACACCAGGCGCTTCGAGGGGTGAGCCACCTGCGCCGTGCCAATAGAACACGAGCGGTCCATCGAGTGTCTGTGCTGCCTCCGAGACCCAGATGTTCGCGCGGCGCGAGGTCCCTCCGGGGCCCTGGAGCATGACCGTTCCTGTCGCGCTGAAGTCGCCACAGGGGCCTCTCACGGCGGGCATGATCGGGTCCATCCGCACAGGGCCTGCATCGGATCGCACGGCATCGGGAGGCGCGCGAAAGGCATCCTCGCTCCTTGCATCATCGGCCGCCATCAAGGCTGCATCCGCCAGATCGATGCTGGCATCGGCGCCTGCATCCGCAGTGGTTTGTGTCTCGGTGCAGCCGACAAGAGCGAGCGTGAATGCGGAGAAGATGAGCTTGCGCATGCGAGAGCTAGACGTCGAAACGCCTTGTATTGCAAGCAGATTGGCGATTCTTCATCCCAAGAAAGGCGAGGCCCGTGTGGTCGAGGGCGATGCTTCGTGTGACGATGACGCCCCATGCACGAGCCGATTTCACTCTCACGCTCCACCCACGTTGTTGTGCTCACGGGCGCTGGAATCAGCGCGGAGAGCGGCATTCCGACCTTCCGAGATGGCAATGGTCTTTGGGAGCAACACGCCGTCGAGGACGTCGCCTCACCCGAGGGCTGGGAGCGCGATGCGGCGCTTGTCTGGCGCTTCTATTCGGAGCGTCGCGCGAAGGCTGCGGAGGCCAAGCCCAATGCGGGTCACATCGCACTCGCACGCGTGCAGAAGCATCTCGGCGCGAACTTCTCGCTCGTCACGCAGAACGTCGACAACCTGCATGAGCAGGCCGGCTCCACCAACGTCATCCACATGCACGGCGAGCTCTTCAAGACACGCTGCGAGAACCCGGCGTGCAAGCTCCTGCCCTTCGACGACACCAAGCAATACCTCGATGCCAAAGCGCTTCCGCGATGCCGCCTCTGTGGTGCGCGCCTGAGGCCGCACATCGTGTGGTTTGGCGAGGTGCCCTTCGAGCTTCATCCGATCAAGCGCAAGGTTGAAGACTGCGCACTCTTCATGACGGTGGGCAGCAGTGGCGTCGTCTACCCAGCGGCCGGTTTTGTGCGCGAGATCGTCTACCGAAGGCAGATGGGCGAGTCGTGTCGCGCGATCTACGTCGGGCTCGAGCGCCCCGCGAATGCCGACCAATTTCAGGAAGTGAGACTCGGTAAGTCCGGTGAGGTCTTGCCGAGCTTGTTCACGCTGGAAGTCTGAGACGAGCTTATCGGATCGCTCTGCTGACATTCGCACCCGAGGCTCTGAGACTTGCGCGGCGACTTCAGCACGGGCAGCGTAACTGCATGCCGTTTCGCGCTCGTACGAGGACCACAAAGACTGCGTCCTGGGCGGTGGCGGCTCTCGTGGTGCTCGCAACCCTTGAAAGCAGTTGCGTTCGCAACCCTGGGACCGTCATTCGAACAGGGCCGGGCGAGGGCGAGCGCATGTTCGGGCTCTATCCGTGCGGGGAAGATCGACCGGACGTCGCCGAGCTCGATGGGACCCGCCCCCTCACGATCTTGGTTCACGGCTGCACCTCGTCGGGGGCTCGCTTTCGAACACTCTCCAACGTCTTCGAGGCGCACGGGCAACAGACGCTCTGCTTCAACTACAACGACCGCGACTTTCTCAACACCTCGGCGTCGCAGCTCGCGGGCGCGCTCGAGGCGGTTCAACGCAACTGGGAGCCTCAACAGATCACTCTCCTTGGCCACAGCCAAGGCGGTCTCATCGCGAGGCGAGCGCTGCAATCCGATCTGCCGCATGGGCTCGTGATGCAGGAAGGCTTTCACTTCCGGCTGGTCACTGTGTCTTCCCCTTTCAACGGCATCGCATCGGCGGCGGACTGTAGTCAGTACTGGCTCCATGTCCTTACGTTCACCACGACACTGGCAGTCTGCATGGGCATCGCGGGCAACAAGTGGAACGAGATCCCTCCGGGCTCGGGCTTCATGACGAACCCCTCCCCCTTGATCGGCGAGGTGAGCCAGCATCTTCAGATCGTCACCGATGAGCGCGACACCTGCCGCACGCTGAACGACACAGGGGATTGCTCGGTGGACGATTTTGTCTTCGGGCTCGACGAGCAGTACAGCGACATTGTGTCGGCCGATGCACGGGTCACCACCGTCGAGATTCCATCCGGACATGCCGCAGCCGTGGGCGAGAACCGCGTTCCTCCGCTTCGACTCATTCAGGTGCTTCAAGAGCAAGGCATCTTGGTGGCGACCCCGCCCGCGCAAGAAGCGGCGATGGTCACCTTCCTCGACAGGCTCTACCGCTGAAGGCGTGTTGCGATACCTGCTCTCACTCCAGAAAATCTGCGATGTCTCCGAGCGACTTCCGTTTCAGATCTGGCACCACGCAGCCCTCGCTTGGATAGCCCACGGGCAAGATGACGTAGGCTCGCTCCGTCGAAGGCCTGGAGCAGAGGGTGCGCAAGAAAGCCATCGGTGAAGGCGTGTGGGTGAGGGTGGCAAGGCCGACTCGGTGTAACGCTGTGATGAGGAGACCGATTGCGATCCCAACCGACTCGGCCGCGTAATACGTCTTCACTTCGCGCCCATCGGCCAACGTGTCCTGGTTCTTCTGGAAGACGACGATGAGCCATGGTGCATCGGTGAGATGCGCCTTCTCGAAGTCCGTTCCGAGCGGCTCAAGCGCAGCCAGCCACTCCGCAGGCGCACGTCGTTCGTAGAAGTCGCGCTCTTCCACCTCGGCGGCCTCGCGGATTGCGCGCTTCTTCTCAGGGTTGGAGATGGCCACGAAGTGCCATGGCTGACGATGCGCACCACTCGGCGCAGTCCCTGCGATTCGAAGAGCTTGCTCGATGAGCACGCGGGGCACGGGGTCACGTGAAAAATGCCGGACCGAACGACGCGATGTGAGAAGCGCCAGCTCAGCATCGAGCGTCGATTTCGCATCACTTTCAGAGATGCGCGGGAGTGCGTAGGGGATCTCTGGAAGCGGCATGCGCGAAGGCTACGCGCTTGATGATTCGGAATCAGAAGGTTTGTGAGACGAGCACGCTCGCGCCTGTGCTGCTCGTTTGAACGTCGACGCGCGTCTCGGACTCGGCGGGCAACGCGACCGCGAGAATGATGCCGACGATGCCGAGGCCGGCACCGACACCGAGTGAGATGTCGGCGCCCAGACTAAGTGTGTTCAGCGTCGAAACGCGGTCGGAAGGGCAGGCTGTGCCGCACTCGGTTGTGAGTGCTGAGTCCTCGTCGAGCGCGAGGGAGCCCATCACTGCAAAGCTCACAAGCCCTGCTGCGCCGATGCCGATGAGGGCCAGCGAGGCCGGGTGAATGCCGCCACCTGAAGGCGTGACAGCGGGTTCAGCAACGACGATGGGCTCAGGTACGGAAGGCAGGGCCACGACGGGTTCAGGCTCGGTCGCCACAGGTTCAACCACGGCGGTGCGTGCGCGCAGGTTTGCGATGCGGTCTCGCAGGACCTCGGGATCGTTCGGCGCGGCGGCCTCGTTGAGGTAGCGCTCGAAGTAGCTCGCCGCTTCCGCGTAGTGCGCGAGACGCTCGTGGCATGAGCCGATGTTGAAGAGCAACTCGGGCCTTCCACTCGCTTCATGGCTGACGGTGAATTCGCGCAGCGCCGTCTCGTAGTCGCCACGACGAAAGAAGTCTTCGCCGGCCGCGTAGTGAACGCGTGCACGCTCGTCTTGGGCAGGATCGACCGTCGCTTGTTGGGCGAGGACGGGTGCTGCGCTGAGGGCGAGGGCGAAGGAAAGAGCGGAGACGATGTGCTTCATGGCGTCACCTCCACGGCGTTCGCGAAGGGTCCCGAAATGGGACGCCCGCATTGCGAGCGAGTGTTGCTACCCCAGCAGTAGACCCGATGTGTGTCGGTCTCGATGCCGCACGCATGCCCGCTCTGACCGAGGAAATCTGCCCAAACACTGGAGTTCGCGACATCGTCCATGCCCAGGGCTGCAGGCAGTGGATAGACGGGCGCAGGCGCTGAACTCCAGAAGGGAAGCACGGTGCGCGGGGTGCGCGCGAGCACACCTGTTTTGTCGTGTCCCCAGGCCCATGCGGCATTGCTCACATCGAACGCAAAGAAGCGTGAGGCGTACCCTCCCTCGATGCGCGTGAAGCCCATTGTTGTGTAGCTCATTGGGGTCGGAAATGCGCCGCTGGTGGCTTGCCCGGCAACGCCTGCCCAAGAGGCATCGCCCCAGCATCGCAGTTCGGTATCGGTGAGGGCGCAGCCTGCTAGTTGGGTGAGAGCGAGATCTCGAAAGACAGCGCCGCCGAGCACCGGCATGGGCATGGGATCGGCAGCCGGTGTGAGCGACCCGCGGCCGAGCTGCCCGGCCGAGTTCCCGCCCCAGCATTGCACTTGGCCACCGCTCATGCGCGCGCAGGAAAATGTGCGTCCAACGCTGACTTCGTCAGCGCCTGAAAGGATGACGCGGTTGGGCATCATAAAGAGTCCGGGACCAGCGGGAACGCGGCCGACCTGGCCATCGCCATTGAGCCCAAGGCAGTCGACAGCACCGGACGCAGTTCGGTAACACATATGCAGCTCGCCACAGGCCACCTCGACGACGTTCTCGCTGGACGTGGGCGGCGTGGCGGCGCCGAACACGCTGCCAAAGCAAGTGAGCCCCAACGCGCCGCGCGCAACGCAGGTGTAGTAGTTCCCGGCGCAGATGCTGAGCGCGCCTTCGAAAGCACTGGTTGCAAGGCGCGGGGTCACGACGGGCATGTCGGTAGCGAGGTAAGGCGGGCTGCCGCACTGACCGGCGTTGTTCACGCCCCAACACCACACTTCGCCGGTGGGCTCGGTGCGAATGCAGGTGTGTCCGTTGCCTGTGGCGGCCTCCGCTGGTTGTGCGCAGACGGCGCCGGCACCCGAGTGTACGCACCCCCATGCGCAGGCCGGATCGGGGTCGGCGAAAACTCCATCGCAGTCGGAGTCAACCGCATCGCAGACGTCGGCAGCACCCGGATGACGCGTGGCATTGGTATCATCGCAATCGACGCCCAGCCCGATGGTGCCCATCACCGAACAACCCCTCGCAACCACCGTGTAGCCGTCGCGATCAACGTCGATGTAGCCAGTCGTCGCGACGCACGCATCCGGAGCCCAAGCATCCGGCACCACAAACGCATCCGGCACCACAACAAACGCATCCGGCACCACAACAAACGCATCGGGCACCAAAACAAGCGCATCGGGCAGCGGCGAATCGAAGGGCGTGTAGGCATCGAGGTTCGCATCGGGCACGGGCGCATCTGTCCCTGCATCCACTGCCGCGAACGCATCCGCATCCGACATCCGCGCATCGAGCGAGAACGCATCGCCGGGCGCGTCACGTGAAGCGTCGAGGGCCTCGCCCGTATCGGTGCTCGCGTCATCGCGCGTGTGGTTGCTTCCCGGCACAAGCAGCGTGCAGCCTGCCATGGCGCTGACAACGATAAGTGTGGCCGATTGAACGGTAAAACTTCGCATGGATGTCTCTCAAAGAGGCGCGACAAGGACTGCGTCGCGGAGGGGAGATGGAAGCGGACTGCCACTCTGGAAGCGCGTGTTGCCGCCCCAGCAATAGACGTTGCGCGTGGTCGTTTCGATGGCGCACGCATGACCGCCAAGGCCGTACGTGCCGTTGTTGGCGAGTGAGTGCGAGAGGCTCAACACGGGGAACGCTGCGGGACCCGCGAGGGGGAGCATCGCACCGGGTGTGGAATCGACTCGGCCTGCAGGTCCACGCGGATTGCGCGCCATCACCCCGCTCTGATCGCTACCCCAAGCCATCGCATCGGTGCCGCTCAGCGCGACGATGCGGGGACCAAAGCCCTCCGCGAGTGCGGTGAATGTTCCCGCGAATGCGACGGGTGTTGGGTAGGCGCCCGAGGCAGGTTGCCCTGCAATGACGCCCTGTTGCCCGTAGCCCCAACAACTCACGCCCGTCGCTGTGCGTGCACAGGAGGCGTACTGCGCGACTGCCACATCGAGGTAGCCACTTCCCACGATGGGCGCGGGAATCTCCGTCACGAGCGGTGTGCCTGCAACGCCACGTCCGAGCTGTCCGACATCGTTTGCGCCCCAGCACTGCACCTCGCCCGAGCTCGAGCGCGCGCAGGAGTGATTGCCTCCAACGGCCACATCCGTCGCGCCCGAAGCGATGACCGCGCCCGGCTCCAAGAAGCCTCCGCCCGCGCCGTTTGGCCTACCCGCTTGCCCGGTGAAGATGAAACTCCCACCTGAGTAAACGCCATTCAAACCCAGGCAATCCACGCGTCCATCGCTTGTGCGATAGCAAGCGTGTCGCTCTCCGCAGGCAACCTGCACGATGTTGCCGGGCCAGTGCAGCGGTGCGCCTGCGCGACCAACCATCACGCCGAAGCAATCGAGCCCGGCCGCGCCGCGCGCCATGCAGGTGTAGTAGTCGCCCGCGCAGACACTCACTGCGCCGGGATTGGGAACCATCGTCTGAAGACGAGGAAGCTGCACATCGGGAGGCGTAGGCACACCCACTGTGCTGCCGCATTGAAGGCTGTTGTTGAGGCCCCAGCACCAGAGCTCGCCCGTGGGCTCGGTACGAACGCATGTGTGGTAGCCGCCCGCTGCGACCTCCACGGGCTGCGCGCACGTTTGCCCTGAGCCCGAAGCGACGCATCCCCAGGCGCACACGCTGGAGAGATCGGCATCCGCATCGGCCGAGTCGATCACGCCATCGCAATCCTGATCGACGCCATCGCAGCGCTCAGCGGCGCCCGGATGAATCGCGCCGTTGCTGTCGTTGCAGTCGCCACCACGCGCGATGAACGCGGGATGCGCGCCGCAATACGTCGCCATTACGCCGTAGGTGTCGCCATCCATGTCGACAAAGCCAGAGACGGTTACGCACGCATCGGGAGGTACGGTCGCGTCGGGAGGTATGTGCGCATCAGGAGGCACGAACGCATCGGGCACGACGAACGCATCGGGCACGACGAACGCATCGGGCACGACGAACGCATCGGGCACGACGAACGCATCGGGCACGAGGAACGCGTCCTCACCCACACCCGCATCTGCAAACGCATCGAGGTTGCTGAATGCATCGACCTCCGCGGCATCGAGGTCGTTGAATGCATCCGCGCGCCCGGCGTCGTGTGCGGGGAGTGCGTCGGGTGCATCCAGTGCCCCGGAGTCGAGGCTGCCGACGTCGGCGGTCGCCGCTGCGTCTTCGAGTGACTCGGGCTCAGGGCACGCGACGGCCAGCGTGGCCAATCCAGCGAAGCTCAGACCAAGGAACCGATGAACGCGCATGCAGGCGCGAGAGTGCGCGGTTCACGGAGAGAGCGACCTTAAACGTCCTGAAACGGGCTGAATGGGCCTTGTTTCAGAGGCAATTCAAAGAGCGAACCCGCAGCGAACCCGCGAGCTCACTCGACGCCGCCGGCCTCACCGCTGTCATGCGGAAGGCTTCCGCGGGGCGAGCGGAAGTAGACGAAGGGCGTGGAGTCGCCGAGGTTCGACACGCGCGAGGTGTAGATGTCCGCGTGCTTCTCGATCTGCCGTGCGAGGTGGCTCTTGTCATTGCCCGTACGCAGCAGAAGCCCCCAGCGCGTGTTGTTCAGCTCGCCGGAGGCCTTCGCGAGCGGGCCAATCTTCTCGTCCATCTCAACCAAGCGCGATCGCAGCTCACGCATCTCCGCACGCACCTTAGGAACTTCCACGCCCTCGGTGCGATCGCCGTAGCCATTCTCGATGCGCTGCACGAGCAAGCGAAGGAGCGAGTAGCGATGCTCCATCACTTCCTTTGTCTTCATCAAATGTGTGAGCTCGGCCTGCGTTGGCTTGAAGGCCTCAAGCGCTTCGAGCTCACGCTCCAGCTCACGCACGATGAGGCCCGTGCGCCAACGAAAGAGGCTCTTGCTTACATTCACATCCGCAAAAATGTGATCGCCCACGTAGAGGATGTTGTCGCCCGGGATGCCCAGGCTCTGCTCGACCAAGCGCGCATTCGCACCGAGGTAGGCCTTGCCTGTCTCGAGCTTGCCTGGCGCGGGGATGAGCCTCCCCTCGTCGTCGATCACCTCGAAGGCGGGCATGCGCTCGGAGAAGAACGCGGGCTTGCGGGCCGCGACGATCACGAGGTCAAAGAGTGAGCGCCAGCCGCGTCCATCGAGGAAGCGGTCGAAGCAGTAGGTCATCATCGCCTGGGTGTAGAACCACTCCGAGTTCGTGATGACGATGAGCTTCTTGCCCGCGTACTTCAGGTCGAGAAGTGCCTGAGGGAGCTTCGGATCGAGGTCAATGAACTCATCGGGGTTGGCCATGATGTCGGCCTTGAGCTCGCCCTCCATGTGCGCGGCATCCAGGGCCAGGCGCACGAGGTCATAGACCTTCTTGTAGCCAACGACGCCAGGCAATTTGCCCGCATCGTAGAGGTCCACGAGCTGCATGTAGAGGCAGCTCTCGGAGAGACCAAAGAGCGTGTTGACGAAGACCCAGCGCTTGTCGGCGAGGTCGACAATCGTGTCCTCGTAGGCCTTCCGCTGCGCATCGAAGTCGAGCATCGCGACGCCGTGGCAGGCGCGCTTCACGTAGCCGAAGCGATTGGCCTTCACGAGGTTTCCGCTCTCGATGTCGATGACGAGACCGAGCATGCCGACGTTCGGATCGAAGATCAGATCCTCGACGGGATAGCCCTTGGCGAGCAGCGCATTTTTGCAGTGCGCGTAGGCCCGACGCTCCCAACGATCCACGTGGTAGTGGACGAGCGTGTAGTCCATGTCGAAGCCGATCGCTTGGACCGACCTCATGTTGAGCGTGCGGTTACAAAAGATGCGGCGCTCGGGCGAAGGCAACTTGGCGTCTTCGAAAAACATGAGGGCCTGTGTAGCCGCATCGCCTACGCGAAGCGAGTCACCTACATGGCCCTCCTGGCAAAACTTCCAGCGTGTTCAGCGTGTCATCAGCGCGCTGCGATCGGCGCCTTGATGCCGCGTCCCCAGGCGACGAAAGCACTCAGCGCGGCGAGCACAAGGCTCGGCGGCATGTGGCCAAAGTCTGCGTAGAGGACGTGCGTGAGCGCGGCGAGGACCATCACGACGACGAGCAACGCAGCCGCGATCGGCGTGAGCTTCGGCATGATGCGCGTGGCCGCAGGAAGGATGAGCCCGATGCCGCCGAGCAACTCGGAGAGCCCGATGAACTTGGGCAGGAAAGACGGGCCGTCGGAAACCCACGCCATCCCTGCCGCGATGAGCGCCTCATTCGGCGTCGTGAGCTTCATGAGGCCTGAGCCCACAAAGGCGAAAGCGAGCAAGCCTTGGACAACCCAGAGGCCGATGTTGAGGCCCTTGGAGGGAGTGGCGGTCGAAGAATCTGTCGTCATGTGCGTGAACATGACGTGATGTGAGCGTGGGACAAGAGGCCAGAGTTTGGGCTCTGTGTCCCGCCAGCGGGACAGCGCTCGGTGGATCAAAGAGGCCACGAGAGGCGCGTGTTAGCGTCGCTCGCATGACCACCCGTGAAGACCTCGACCTTGCCGTTCAACGCATCAACGCCCTCAAGAGCGCCCCCGGCACGAGCGACATGCTCGCGCTCTATGGGCTCTACAAGCAGGCCACCGCAGGCGATGTGAAGGGCGCGCGACCCGGCATGTTCGACGTGAAGGGACGCGCGAAATTCGACGCCTGGTCAGAGAAGAAGGGCATGACCGAGAGCGCTGCGATTGAGGGCTACGTCGCGCTCGCCAAGCGCCTCGGCGCCTGAATTAGAACCGATAGCCGATGCGCGCGGAGCCACCAAACATCAGCGCGCCGGGGCCATTGGTGAGGATGCCGAGCTCGGGCAGCGAGACCTCCAGCGTGATGTGCGGGGCGAGGGTGAAACTCGCGATGGCCGACAAGCGGGCGACGAAACCTGCGTCGCGTGGGCCGGTGAAGAGGAAGTTCACGCCGAGCTCGAGCACAGCACCGATGTGGATCGCTTCCACGAAGGGCGTGAACTGGTACGAGGCGCCGACCACGAGGCTGAGGCCCGCCGTGCCGCCAAAGAGGACATCGACACCGGCGCGCAACTCAAGCCCATCTGTGCCCGCGAGCGCATAGCCCGCGCGCGCTTGCACTGCGCCCACACCGAGCACGCCCTGAGGCGGACGCACCGTGCCACCCATCGGCTGCGGGCCGCTTGAGCCGAGTGGAACCAGGCCACCGCCGAGCACACCTGCCATCACGACCCAGGGGCCATCACGACCGAGCACAGGGCGATTCGCCCAGGCCGTCTCCGCTTGATGGGCACGCTCTTCGGCTGCACGCGCGGCGGCCGCTTGCGCCTCGGCTTCGGCTTGTCGCGCGCGCTCCGCTTCCGTCTGCCTCTGACGCTCGGCTTCCGCCTCGGCAGCTGCACGCTCGGCCTCGGTACGGGCGAGCGCCTCACGCAATTCACGCTCGGCCGCCTCACGACGCGCGAGCTCTTCTGCATCACGACGGGCGCGCTCCGCACCTTCACGCGCTTGGCGTTCGGCATCGCTCTCCACACCCGAGAGTCGCATCGCATCGTCGCCCAAACCCTCGGGGCGCAGCATCGATCGCAACACATCATCAAGGCGTGAGGCCTCCTCGGCGCGCACGACATTCACGAGCAACTCTTCGACTCGACCATCGTGACCGACCGTGATGTGCAGGCGGTACTGGCCCGGCATCGGCTCGATCTCCGCGAGCACGACGTAGCGCGCACTGGCCGCAGTCCCGACGCCCTCCATCTGCGCTGCGGTGCTCGGACGCGCTGCGCGAATGCCTCCAGGGGTGGTCACGCGACGATGTCCCGCATGCGTGAGTGCAAGCGCGAGCGCGGCCTCCACCTCATCGAGCGCGTCCGCATCGGCCGAGCCCTCGACCGGATAGAGCACGACACCTTCCGCAAGCGCGCGCGAAGGAGACGAGGCGAGGAGAAGCGCCGTCAGAACTGTGAACGCCCAGATGAAAAAGCGAGAACGAATCATCACGCGTACGCCTCCGAAGGCCTCATTCCATAAGGAAACGAGATGCCTCCAAGGGCTTAGCAACGTTCGCGCCTTCACGCCCCTTTGTTGCGCAGACCCAAATCAGACGGGCACGAGGAAGACGGGCTCAAGGTCTGCTGGTCTCTCGCGGAGCTCTTCCGCGGTGAGTCGCGCGTAGATCTCAATCAGGTTTCCATCTGGGTCTTCAAGCCAGAGTTCGTGCAGTGGCGTACCGCGCCAAGTCGTGCGCGGAGGCTTGGTGACCGTCGCGTTTGCAGCAAGCGCAAGATGGTAGGCGCGCACCACGGCGGCCTTGTCCGCGACACCAATTCCAAGGTGGTAGAGCGTGTCCTTGTGCAGCTCTTTTCCGTCCGAGACGACCACCACGAAGTTGGTGTGGAGCTCAGGCCGAACAAAGGTTGCATAGCGATGCGTCCACTCTTTCGGCGCTCCGAGAAGCCAGGCATAGAAGCGCGCACTCTTGGCGAGATCACGCACGCGCACACTCGCGTGAAACTCTTCGGGCTGCGGGCCCTCGGGCAGATCGTGCAGTGCGACGAAGACCTCCAAGCGCCCGCGCAGTGCATCACGCGCCGTTCGAAAGCGCGTGAGCATCTCCTCACGTGAGAGCTCATCTTTGCTCGCAGGGTCTGGAATGGGCCAATGCACGCGCTTCGCTTTGCCCAGAAAGACGGGGCAGACCTCCTCGGCGCAGAGCGTGATCACGGTGCCAATGCGCGCGGGGTCGATCTTCTCAACCGACTTCGAGTGATGCGTTGAGAGATCGACACCAAGCTCGGCCATGACCTCGATCGCATAAGGGTTCACACGGCTTGGCTCACTCCCCGCGCTCATCACCTCAAGGCGGTCCCCGGCGAGCATGCGCAGAAGCCCCTCGGCCATCTGACTCCGCGCAGAGTTTGCAACACATAGAAATAATATCGCATGGCTCATGCTGTAGCCTCGTTGGCGAAGAATCGCCTTTGAATCCATAGCGAAACGTTGACCAGGCCGATGAGCACGGGCACCTCAACGAGGGGCCCGATGACGGCGGCGAAGGCCGCTCCGCTCCCGATGCCAAAGCTTGCGATGGCCACTGCGATGGCGAGCTCGAAGTTGTTCGAAGCGGCGGTGAAGGAGAGCGTCGCGGCCTGGTTGTACTTCGCGCCGATGCGCCGACTCATGAAGAAGGTGAGCGCAAACATGATGAGGAAGTACGCGAGGAGCGGCGCGGCGATCCGGAGCACGTCGAAGGGCAGCGCGACGATCGTCTCGCCCTTGAGCGAGAACATCACGACGATCGTGAAGAGCAATGCGATGAGCGTGATCGGGCTGATGCGCGGGATGAATACCTGCTCGTACCAATCGCGCCCCTTCGCCTTCATCAGCACACGACGCGTGATGAATCCGGCGACGAAAGGCACGCCGAGATAGAGCGCCACGCTCGCGGCCGTCTCGAGAATCGTGATGTGAACGACGACGCCTTCGAGGCCGAGCCAGGTTGGGAGAAGCGTCGCGAAGAAGTACGCATAGAGCGGAAAGAAGAGCACCTGGAAGATCGAGTTGAACGCGACCAGGCCCGCGCAGTACTCGCTGTCGCCCCTCGCGAGCTCGTTCCACACGAGCACCATCGCAATGCAGGGCGAGATGCCCACGAGGATGAGCCCGACCATGTAGTCCGGGTGATCGGGGAGCATCAGCACCGCGAGTGCGAACATCAGCGAAGGTGCGAGCACCCAGTTGAAGAGCACCGAGAGACCAAACACGCGCTTGTTGCGAAAGACCTTCCCGAGCTCCTCGTAGCGAACCTTCGCGAGCGGCGGAAACATCATCAGGATGAGGCCCACAGCGATGGGGATCGAGGTGGTGCCAACGCTCATCGCGTTCAGGGCAACGGTGAACCCAGGCGCCGCAAGGCCAAGCACGATGCCGAGGCCCATCGCCGCGAAGATCCACAGGGTCAGATAGCGGTCGAGGAAGGAGAGCTTCCCCGCGATGTTCGTCTCTGTTGCTGCCATCTCATTCCTCTGCGAACGGACCTACGAATCAAACCAAGGGACGACGGCCACGCGCTTGCTCAGCACACGCACCTCGTCGTGAAAACGAACCTCGTTCGCACGCCTTCGCACGAGCGTTGGGTCACTCACCTGAAGGGGCAGAAGACTCTGGTTGATGACCCAGGCGAAGGGGTAAATCTCCGCGCGCTCAAGGTCCTTCTGTAGCTGCGCGGCCTCGTGCACCGGCGTCGCCTCCGGGAGCGTGATGAGGAGGATCTTCGTGTACGCCGCATCACGCAGACGAGGCAGCAAGCGACGCACTTCCGGAGGCGCTTCGCCCGCCGTGCGCAGCACCTCGCGGTGATAGGACTCGGCCGCATCGAGGAGCAGCAAGGTGTGCCCCGTCGGCGCCGTATCGATGACGACAAAGCCCTTCTCGCCCTCATCGACCACGCGCGCAAACGCGCGAAATACGGCGATTTCCTCGGTGCAGGGCGATCGCAAATCCTCTTCGAGAAGTGCCCTTCCCGCCGCATCGAGGTTGGCCCCGGCCGTGCGCATCACCTCTTCGCCATAGAGCCGCGTCTCAACCACGGGGTCGATGCGACTGACGCGAATGCCCTCCACGGGCGCACCGTGCATACCGACCATCAGGGCGTCGGCCACATGCGCTGCGGGGTCGGTCGTCGTGAGGTGCACCGGATGGCCACGCTTCGCGAGCTCGATAGCGATGCGCACCGCAACGGTCGTCTTGCCCACGCCGCCTTTGCCCATCGTCATGATCACGCCGTGACCACTCGCCTCAAGGTCGGGGATGAGCGTGTCGAGCAGAGGGAGAGTCGATATGATTTCATTCGTATCGACATACGATGCGATGGAGGCTGGCGCCTCCTGGGGGACGCCGAAGAGGCTGCGCAACGCGGCCAATCCCACAAGGCCAAAGGGCAAGAGCGGGAGATCGATCCGGGGCAAGGCAGAGAGCCCCTCGGGCATCGCCGCCAACGCCGCTTCTCCGCGGCGCTCCATCTGCATGGCGATGACATCCTCTCTATCAGTCGCCTTGAAGATGCCGTTGATCACGAGCGCCTGGCTGGTCACGCCGAGCGTGGCGAGCTCGTGCCGCGTGCGCTCTGCCTCCTTCAATGCCGAGCGCTCTGCACGCGCAACGAGCACGAGCAGCGTGCGCTTCGGGTCGACCAAGGCATCACGCGATGCGCGATAGAGCGCCTCCTGCGCTTTGAGCCCTGCGAGCGGCCCGAGGCACGACGTGCCGCCGACGTTTTCCTCCAAAAAGCCTGTCCAAGCGGCCGGAAGCTCAAGCAAGCGCAGCGTGTGACCCGTTGGTGCCGTGTCGAATACGATGTGGTCACAATCATATTGCGAGTTGCTCGAATCCGCATGCGCGAGGAGCTTCGAGAACTCATCGAAGGCGGCGATCTCGACCGTGCAGGCGCCGGAGAGTTGCTCTTCGATGCTGCGCACCGCGGCCTCGGGAAGGATGCCGCGGTAGGGCGCTACCATGCGCTCGCGGTAGGCGTGCGCCGAGGCTTCTGGGTCGATGTTCAGCGCAAAGAGATTCGGTGAGCCCGCGATCGGAGCGGGCGCTGCGCCGAGCTTGGTCTCAAGGACTTCATCGAGGTTCGAGGCAGGGTCTGTGCTGACGAGAAGGACACGCTTTCCCAGCCGCGCGAGCTCGATGGCCGTGGCACAGGCGACGCTCGTTTTGCCGACGCCGCCCTTGCCCGTGAAGAAGAGATTGGGCGGCGCTTCACCGAGCCAGGCGAGCGTTTTCAACAGCAGCTCGTCTTCGCATTCGGGTCGCTTGGATCAGCGGGCGCACAGCAGGCACCTGCAGCCCCGAGCGAGGCGAGCGGCACCTTCTTGATCACGATGCCCGCAAGCGCCGCGAGCACATCGCGTGAGGGATACGTGCCCTCCGACGCAATGCGATCGCCGACGACAATCAGCGGCAAGACTTCCGTGCCGCGCCCAAGCGCCTCCCTCACCAGCGTGTTCTCAGCGAACGCACCGGGCTGCTGCGAGAGGTTGTATCGCTCGACCGTTGCGCCGCGCTTTTGGAGCCAGGCCACATCGGCTGCGAAGCGCGCAAGGTCTGCATCCACGCTTGGCCCACAGACACCGGTGGAGCAGCACATGGCAGGGTCGTAGACGCGGATCGTGATGGACATGGGAGGCCTTTCGTTGGGCGATTCAATCGATAAATGACGATGACTATTCAAAGCCCGCCGATGAGCGCTTTCAAGCGACGAAGCGCACGCGGCTCGATGCAGTAGCAAATGCGTGGCCCATCCACTTCGCCGCGAATCAGGCCTGCTTCCTTGAGAACTTTGAGGTGCTGCGAGACCGTCGACTGCGCGAGCGGCAGCTCATCGACAATATCGCCACATACACAGGCATTCTTGCGCACCAAGAGCCGCAGGATCTGGATGCGTGCCGTGTGGGCGATGGCCTTTCCAAAGGAGGCGAGTTCGGCGTCTGCCTCCTCGCCCTCGATGGGCCGAAGATCGACCTCCGTTTTGGCGGGTGGGCAACAGCCAATGATCGAGGGGCTCTTCGGAGGGGCCTTGCGCTTGCTTATCGTCACTTAACGATAGGTTGGACTCTGCCCCTGGCACTGTCAACCGAGCCCAAAGACATCGGGGGCCTCGCGGAATGCCTTCGCGAAGAAGTCGACGAAGACGCGCACTTTCGGAGAGAGGTGGCGGTGACTTGGGTAGACGAGATGAAGCGGCGCAACGGGCGGTGCGTAGCTCTTGAGCAGGGGCTTGAGGCGCCCTTCGGCGATGGCCTTGGCCGCGAGCAACTCAGGGATGCAGGCGATGCCGAGCCCAGCGATGGCGGCCTCACGTGCGACGAAGAAGCTATTCGCTGCGAGCTTGCCGCGGATGGGCACGTGCACCGTCTTGGCGTTGGGCTTGGCCGTCTGCTTGTAGAGCCACTTCCCGTCGCGCGTGAGGCCAAAGACGATGCACTCGTGCTCGTGAAGCTCCTCGGGCGTCTTTGGCGTGCCATGTTTTTTCAGGTATTCGGGGCTCGCAAGCGTGGCGAAGTTCGAGCCGCGCAGGCTGACGGCCACGAGCGAGGAATCGGCGAGGCGCCCCGCGCGCACAGCGATGTCGTAGCCCTCATGCACGAGGTCGACGGCGCGATCCGTGAAGTCCACCACCAGGTTCACATCGGGGTAGAGCAACATGAACTGCGGAATCAGTGCCGGCATGAAGAGCATGCCGAAGTTCGCTGGGGCTGTGACGCGCAGCGTGCCCCTCGGCTCGCCTTCGAGGTCGTGCACCGCGCGCTCGGCATCTTGAAGCGCAGCGACGGCAGCCGCGGCGTACTGATGAAAGGCGCGCCCCGCATCCGTGAGGCTCAACGTGCGTGTCGTGCGCTGTAGAAGTCGCGCACCGAGCTGCGCCTCAAGCTCGGCAACACGCCGACTCACATTCGACTTCGGCATCGCGAGCGCACGCGCCGCGCCTCGGATGCTTCCTGACTCGACGACCTGCACAAAGACGGCTGCGCCGTGCAGATCTGCTGAGGATGTGGTGTCCCGCATGCGGGACAAAGTAGCCTACTTGGTGTCGATTGTCCCAGACGTCTCGGTCGCCTCGGCGACGCGTGCCATGGCGCGAAGCGACTCCTTCGTCGGCGGCGCAATCGGCGGGCTGAGCTCGATATCAAGGCACATCTTCGCAAGGGCACGCTCTTGCTCGTCGCCATTCGCGAAGATGGGCGCGAGCTCTTTCACCATGTCGCGCGGCTTCTTCTTCCAGGTCTTGAACCAGAGCTCGAACTCTTTGGGCCAGAGGCCCTGGGCGACCAAAACCCATACAGCGAAAGGGAATTGCGAGCCGAGAAAGCCCTCTTCGTTGGCCGGCAATTCGAGCACGGACTGCACCGTGTCTTCGAGCAGGGCGCGTTGCTCCTCGGCCTTCGGGTCAAAGCGCCAGGCGAGGTAGCGCGCCGTGACGAAGACCTCCCAGGCGAAGGGGCGGTCGTCGTCGTCGGTCTCCGAGGCATCTCGGATGCGGTCCACATCGATCGCAAAGGCTGCGAGGTGCACGTAGGGCACGCCGTGCCGTGCTGCGAGGGCGCGGTCCATGATCGTCGGGCGTCCGAGCCCTTCGCGTTCCTTCTCGAGTTGGGGAAGTGCGAGCTTCATTGGGGCGGAGAATGGGGCGGAGAAACATCTCTGCAAGTGGGCGTTTGCGCCTTGCTTCAGTGCACGTGATGTGGTCTCGATCGCCGCGTTTTGCATGCCTCGCATGCATCGTCTTCCCCACCGGGGAAGTGCACCAGTGTCATCGCATTCGGAGGAAGATCATGGAGCTGAAGGACGTCAAGGCCATCGTCACGGGCGCAGCAGGAGGCATGGGTTTCTACTTCGCGCAGCAGATCGCCGCCGCGGGTGGGCAAGTCTGTGCGGGCGACGTGAACGAAGAGGGCCTCAAGCAGCACGGACCGGGCGTCTTCACGCGCAAGCTCGACGTGAGCTCAAGCGCCGATGTGAGCGCATTCACGAAGTGGGCAGCCGAGTCGATGGGCGGCCTCAACGTCGTCATCTCGAACGCGGGCATCCTTCGCGACGGCCTCCTTGTGAAGAAGGACAAGGTCACGGGCGAAGTGAAGGTGATGAGCGACGATCAGTTCACGAGCGTCATCGCCGTCAACCTCACCGGCGCAACCTACGTTGTGCGCGATGCCGTCGCCGAGATGGTGCGTCGTGATTCGCGCGGCGTCGTCATCGCGATGAGCTCGATCGCACGCCACGGCAACCGCGGTCAGTCGAACTACGTCAGCGCCAAGGCCGCCCTCGCAGCCAACGCCGTCACGTGGTCGAAGGAGTTCGGCAACTTCGGTATTCGTGCGGTCGCGATCGCGCCCGGCATGGTCGAGACGCCGATGACGCAGGGCATGAACCAGACTGCGCGCGATGCGATCGTGAAGACGATTCCAGTCGGCCGCATCGGCACCACCGAGGACCTCTGGAAGGGCATCAAGTTCGCGATCGAGTGCGAGTACTTGAACGGCACGACGATCGACATCGACGGCGGCGCGAAGCTGTGAGCCTCGACAGCATCCTCCAGTGGCACGGGCGCGCGGTGCATCCGCTGACGTTGGTGCTGACGCTGTCCGACGCATCGGCGTTGGCGGATGCTGTCATCCCAAACCTTCGAGGGCCGCTCTTTGTGGGCGGCCCCAAGGAGGCTTCTGCAAAGTACGGCGTGCTCGTGCATCGGCATTTGCGCCGCAAGACGGTGGAGATTGTCGAGCTTGTGCGCCTTGGAGGTCCGCTCGACACGAGCATGGCGTGGAGCGCGGCAAGGGTCTCCGATGAGGCGAGCGATGCGCGTGGACGCACGCTTGGAAATGCCGATTTTCAGGCTGTGTTGTTGCCCCTGCTGGAGTCACAGGGTGATGCCCCGGCCACGCTCTTCGCACTTGGCGACGAGGCGGAGCTCGCACGGCTTGAGGCATTTGAAGCGGACTTTTCCTCGCGCGAGGACGCCCCGAATTTTTGGGACGACTGTCTCGCGCCTCTGGTCGAGGGCACGGTCGACGAGGGCTTGCGTGCGCTGACCCTGGAGGGCATCTCGTTCTGCGTCTTCGAGGGCTCAGGGAGCAACGTTCGTGGCGTGCGGGTGGTGGACGACGGCGGCAGAACGGCAGCCGTGCTCTTCGTGTACGACGAAGACATCGCACTGGATCTCCCCTGGCCGGATTGAGCTTCGGCGCGTGTCTACGAAAAAGATCCCGTCGTCGCCGCGCACCATCCTCCACGTCGACATGGACGCGTTCTACGCCTCGGTAGAGCAGCGCGATGATGCGGCGTTGCGCGGCAAGCCCGTGATCGTCGGAGGCACGACGCTGCGCGGTGTGGTCTCGGCCGCCTCGTATGAGGCACGCAAGTTTGGTGTGCGCTCGGCGATGCCGATGGCCGAGGCGATGCGGCGTTGTCCGCAAGGCATCGTGCGGGCACCAAGGCATGCGCATTACGCCGATGTGAGTGCGAGCGTCTTCGCGATCTTTCGGCGCTACACGCCGCTTGTGGAAGGCCTCTCGCTTGATGAGGCCTTCCTCGATGTGACGGCGAGCCAATCGCTCTTTGGCGATGGAGAAACGATTGCTGCGCGCATCAAGGCTTCGATTCGCGAGGAGGTGCATCTGACGGCCTCGGCGGGGGTCGCGCCCTCGAAGTTCATCGCGAAGATCGCGAGCGATTTGAAGAAGCCCAATGGGCTTGTGGTGGTGAAGCCCGAGGAGGTGCGCAGCTTCCTCTCGCCGCTGCCGATCGAGCGCATGTGGGGCATGGGGCAGAAGAGCGCGCCGCATGCGCATGCCGCGGGCTTTCACACGCTGGGCGATCTCGGTGCAGCCTCCGATGCGCAACTCACGCGCGCGTTTGGAAGCCACGGGCCCTTCATGGGCAAGCTCGCGCGGGGTGAGGATGAGCGCGATGTGGAGCCCGAGCGCGATGCGCTGACGATCGGTGCTGAGGAGACATTTGAGCATGATCTGCGAAGCGTTGAGGACATGCACCGCGAGCTGCTCGCGCAGTCGATGCGCGTTGCGGAAAGGCTCTTTTCAGAAGGGCTTGAGGCCCGCGGCATCACGGTGAAGTTGAAGTACAGCGACTTCTCTCTGCGCACACGCTCGATGCAATTGCCCGAGCCGATCTCGGACACGAGCGCGATCCATCGCGCCGCATGCGAGCTGCTCACACGCTTTGAGGCGCGGCCGCTCGGCGTGCGCTTGACGGGCATCGCGGTGAGCAAGCTCGGGCCGCTTGGAGAAGCCGTCACGCTCTTTCCCGATGAGCGATTGCAGCGCGGCAAGAAGCTCGAAGCAGCACAGGCTGCATTGCGCGATCGCTTTGGAAATGGGGCGATTACGCGGGGAGCACTGCTCGGCAAAGCACGCCGTGGTGAGGAAGAGTGATCGCTTGCGCAGCGCCCTGAGGGCTACGCTGACGCACTATGCCGCTGCCCGAGAATCACCCTGCGCATCAACTCCCGAAGTCATTGCAGGCGCTCTTTGCTTGGGCGGGTCGTGATGAGACGGCGGGCAGCGATGCGTGGGAGAGCGCCATCACACACCAGTGCGGCCACCTTCTTGGCGTGGCGGACTTCACGGTCTGGGCTGAGTCGCTTTGGGGTCTCTACACGAACCATCCCTTCGAGCTTGTGTCCTTCGCGATGAATGGAGGTGCGGGCCTTCAGTACGGTTGGGCGGTGCTTGCGGAGGAACTGGGCGAGCGCGATTTCCCTTGTGTTGCATGGGCGCCAAGCGATGACGCCGCGACTTGGCTTGGAGACGACACGCAGCAAGCGCTTGAGACCTTGATGGTCGGCGCGGTGCGCTCGTGGGCCCACTTTGGCAGGGAGGGCGAGTCGCCAGATTCAGAGCCGGAGTGGGCCGACCTTTGTGCATGCGTGGGCCTGTCACCCGACCTCTCCGACCTCACCATCGGAGCTGGAGCGCGGGTGCCACGCAAAGTTCGGGCGATGCGTCCCCTCGTTCCAACGGGCTACCACTACGTCGAGACAAGCGACGGGCTTGGCGTGCTCGCGCCCGATTCACTCTTCGGTGGGACGCGCGTTCACGTGAACTCCGCGTGGTTTGAAGACGACCACATCGCGCACGCACGTCGCCATCTCGACGAGGGAAACGCCGCCGCCGCACTCGTCGTGCTCAAGGCGACGCGTTACGAGAACCCGCACTACGCGCCCACCGTGATCGCCATGCGTGATGTCTATCGCCAACTCTCTCGCCCCCTGATGGTTGCGCAGACTGAGGTCTGGCTCGCAGAGCACGGCTAGGACAATCCGCCTCGCAGAGGCAGACTTCCAGGATGTCCTCCACCTTCGATCCCATCCTCTCGGCGGAACAGCTCGCTGCATCCTTCGACGCGTTCGTCCTTCTCGATGCGCGCAGCGGCCCGACCGCGAAGGAGAAATTTCTCGCCTCGCATCTTCGCGGCGCGCGCTGGGTCGACCTGGAAACAGACCTCGCAACCAAGCGTGAGGGTGAGGGGCGTCATCCCCTTCCGACAGTCGAAGAGTTTGCGAAAACCCTTGCGCGGAAAGGCGTTTCGCCGTCGTCACGGGTTTGTGTGTATGACGATCAGCTCGGTGCCAATGCGGCCGCGCGGTGTTGGTGGATGCTGCGTCAGCTGGGCATCGAGGCCTATGTGCTCGAGGGCGGATGGCCTGCTGCAGGGGCGTTGCCGATGGCCTCGGGAGAAGAGCCCGATGCTGCGCTTGAGGTGTCTTCGTGGCGCCTTCTCGATGCGCATACGGTGAGCATCGAGCATGTCGATCGTGTTCGTGCGCAAGGGGATTGGCGCATCATCGATGTGCGCGCGCATGCGCGTTATTCGGGAGCGTCGGAGACGATCGACCCCGTTGCGGGCCATGTGCCCGGCGCCATCAACGTGCCCTTCGCTGAGAACATGAATGCTGAAGGTCGCTTCCTCGATCGCGATGCGCTGCGCACGAAGTACGAGGCTGTCTTTGGTGAGGTGCCGATGGAGCGCGTCATCTTGCAATGCGGCTCAGGCGTCACGGCTTGCCACACCTTGCTCGCGCTTGAACGCGCGGGTTTGCAAGGGGCCAAGCTCTGGGTCGGCAGCTTCAGTCAGTGGTGCAGACAGCCACACAGGCCCGTGGGACGCACGGTCTGAGGAGAGCGAACCATGGGTGCACACGAAGTGCTCTTCGCGGTCGATGCCTCGCTTGTGGAGAACCCGCGGCAGGACATCCGCCGTGCAGTCCAAGCGCTTGAGACGTTGGATCACCACACGATGGGTGACGTTGCGCTTTGCCTCAGCAAAGACGGGTATGTGCTCGAAGGTGTGCTGGAGCTCTATGGCGTCCCCTCTGCGGTGAGCGGCGCACATGGCATCGAGGTGAGTGAGAACGAACTCTATCGGCCGACGTGCTTGCTCATGCCCGAGCAGGTGAAGGCGATGCATCAAGCACTCGCTGCACTCGATGCGCGACTCGTCCCGATGCCGAGTGAAGACGGCTATGTCGATGACGAGCGCCTTGAGATAGACGCCACGCTCCGCGCGGTCGCAAAGCAATTGGAGGCTCTGGGATTTGCGCCAAGCAGCTTCAGCCAGATGGACGAGCTCGCACGCATGCTGGACGCGCTGCGTGCCTTCTACGCGCGTGCCGCGCAGCGCTCAGAGGCCGTCGTCTGCCTTGTGCTCTAGACGTGCTCGCTTCAGCTCACGCACGAGCAAGAAGAGCGAGAGACCAAACGCCACGGCCACGCAGGTGTTTGCAACGAGGTAGAGCCAGACAAAGCGCATCTTCTGGCGCCTTCCCTCGATCAGGATCCAGAGACTGGCGAGCGGGTAGAGCACGGTCACATCGGCGCTGAGCGTGGCGGCGGGGCCGTTCGTGTAGGCGAGCGCGATGAACTCCGAGAGGCTCGCACCGGGAGATGTCCAATAGGGCACACCGAAGTACGCAGCGCTCAGGAAGGCAGCGAGTGCGAAGAGGCCATAGATGACGACGAGCGGCTTCATGCGGCTGGCTGCACGAACTTGTTTCGAGTTGATTTCGATATGATAACAAAACCAAGCACCAGCGTCATCAGGCCTGCTGCGATGCTGTAGGGAAGCGCGGGCAAGATCTCATAGAGCTTGGAGCCGATGAGCGGGCCAAAGAGGCGACCCAGGCCCTGCGCGGCACTGTTTGCACCCGCCACGGCGCCCTGATCATCCTCACTCACGGCGAGCGACATGGCCGTCGTCACGCCGGGCATCACAAGGCCTTGTCCGAAGCCCTGCAAGGTGAGTGCGAAGACAAGTGCGGGGAACGAATACGCGACCGTCAGAAGGCCGAGGCCAACGGCTGCGATCGGCAAGCCCAGCAAGAGAAAGGTGCGTGGGCTTGTCTTCCAACGACGCACCAAAAAGCCCTGCACAAAGACGGCGACGATGCCGTACACGACAAGGCCCGCGCCGACGTATTTCGGTGTGTCCTCATGCGCGAGATGAAGCCTGTCTTCGAACGCGAAGGCGATCGTCTGCTCCATCGCGACCGAGGCCAGTGTGGCCACAAACGAGACGGCCAAGAAGGCCCACACACGCTTGGCCACGGCGCTGCGATCGCTCGGTGCACTCACGCGCTTGCGGGGCGACTCGGGCAGCTTGAAGAGCACGAGCAAGGTGTTGAGCACCGACATCGCGACCGAGAGCCAGACGGGCGCGAGAAGGCCGAAAAAGTGCGAGACGGCTGCGCCGATCGCGGGGCCAAAAATGATCGCGAGACCAAACGCCGCGCCGATGATGCCCATCGCACTCGCGCGGTTTTTGTCGTCGGAGAGATCGGCTGCGTAGGCCTGTGCTGTCGGCAATGTGGCCGACGAAAGTGCACCGCCAAAGAGGCGCGTTGTGACGAGCGCGAGCGCGAGCCCTGTGCCGCTCAACATGCCCGCTTGCCCTGCCAAACAGACGAGCCCGAAGGCCAAAAATCCAATACCGAAACCGCTCACGCCGATGAGGAGCACTGGCTTGCGACCGCGCGTCTCACTCGCTCTTCCCCACATCGGTGCGAAGACGAATTGCGAGAGCGCGTAGCCGCTGGAGACGAGGCCAATCTGCGCATCGCTCAAGCCAAGCTCGCGGCCCAGGGGGCCGAGCACGGGGAACAGCACCGAGAGGCCGAGGATGCTGTTGAAGAGCGAGAGGAAGAGAAGACCCATGAGAGGCCGCGACTCTACAGCACGCTTCGATTGCATCGAGCGTGTCTGTAGTGTTTGTAGCTGGGAGGGATGAAGCCATCCCTCCCCTCCATCGAAGTTCGATGGAGCCTCCCCTCCAAGCAACAGCTCCGTTTCTGATTGGACTCGTGGAGTCCAATCAGACTTCGCTGTAGCTACGGAATGCGCATCGTCGACGCAGTGCTTTCGCTACAGTCCCGCGCGTGACGAACGACAGCCGTGCACTCAAGGAACCGATCGATCTCTTCCTCACCGCCGCGCTCGAGGCGCTCGAAGGCGAGGCGGACCCAACGCTGCTCGACCAGCCGCTCGGGAGCTCTTCATCGCTTACGGGAAGAGAAGCGCTCGCGCTCTTCGATAGCCAGATCGGGAGCCGTCACCTCGACCTCGCTGCACGCTGGCTTCGCACGCGCGGCAAGGGTTTTTACACGATCGGCTCCGCGGGCCATGAGGGCAACGCAGTCGTTGCAGCCGTCACGCGTACGAGCGACCCGGCGCTTCTTCACTATCGCTCAGGCGCCTTCTATCTCGCGCGCGCACATCAAGCGCAGCACGACTCCGGCATCGACGATGTGATGCTCGGCATCTGTGCGGCGAAGGAAGAGCCCATCTCCGGAGGGCGCCACAAAGTCTTTGGTCATCACGCGCTCAACGTGATCCCGCAGACCTCGACCATCGCCTCGCATCTTCCGCGTGCGCTCGGCGTGGCCTTCGCGATCGAGCGCAGCAAGAAGCTCGGTGTGCGATCGGCTTGGCCCAAAGATGCGATTGCGATCACGAGCTTTGGTGATGCCTCGGCGAATCACTCGACCGCGACCGGTGCGATCCACGCGGCTTGTCATGTTGCGCACCAACACCTGCCGCTTCCGCTCCTCTTTGTGTGTGAGGACAACGGCATCGGCATCAGCGTGCAGACGCCGCGGGATTGGATCCGTTCGGCCTACGGTCAGCGCCCGCATCTGGCCTATTTCGAAGCGGATGGGACGGATCTGGTGAACGCGTATGCTGTCGCAAAGAAGGCTGCGGACTTCGTGCGCACCGAGCGCAAGCCAGCCTTTCTTCATCTGCGCACGGTGCGCTTCATGGGCCACGCGGGCTCCGATGCAGAGCTCACGTATCGAACGCCAACGGAGATTCGCGCCGACTACGAGCGCGACCCGATCTTGAAGACGGCCAAGCTCCTCGTGCAGCGCGGTGTGGCCTCGGGCAAAGAGCTCTTGGGTCGCTATGAGGCCAAGCGCGCTGAGGTGACGAATGCTGCGGTGCGCGCGAGCGAGAGGCCGATGCTGACGACGGCGGCCGAGGTGATGGCGCCGCTTGCTCCGCACACCACCGATCGGATTGCCGAGGAGGTCGGTCGCATCCCGAATCCCGAGCAGCGCAGCGTGATGCACGACAACAAATTGCCCGAAGAAGAAGGCAAGCTGACGTTCTCCCTCGCGGTGAATCGTGCACTCGCGGATGCAATGGCGGCGAATGCCAACGTGCTCGTCTTTGGGGAAGACGTGGGTCGCAAGGGCGGCGTGTATGGCCTCACCAAAGGCCTTCTCAAGCGCGCGGGTGCAGGGCGCGTCTTCGACACCTTGCTCGATGAGCAGTCGATCTTGGGCCTCGCGCTCGGCACTGCGGTGAGCGGCTTTCTGCCGATCCCCGAGATTCAATATCTGGCCTATCTGCACAACGCCGAAGACCAGCTACGCGGTGAGGGCGCGACGCTTCGCTATTTCTCGAATGGCCAATACACAAACCCGATGG
Source organism: Sandaracinaceae bacterium (assembly GCA_044373065.1). Taxonomy (GTDB): domain Bacteria; phylum Myxococcota_A; class Polyangia; order Polyangiales; family Sandaracinaceae; genus JAFLCL01. Next base: position 35,323 of record JBILQT010000008.1, on the reverse strand, counting down.
TCATTCGCATCGCGGGCTATGGCTACCAGAAGGGCTTTGGCGGGCACTTCCACAACGATGATTCCATCGCGGTGCTGCGCGATATTCCGGGCGTTGTCATCGCCTCGCCTTCGCGCCCTGACGATGCCAGCGCGATGATGCGCACCTGCCTTGCCGCGGCGAAAACGGATGGCTCGGTCTGCGTCTTTTTGGAGCCGATCGCGCTCTATCACACGCGTGATCTGCACACCGAAGGCGATGGCCAATGGCTCGCGCCCTACGCCGCGCCCGAGCGTTGGAAGGATGTCCATGTGCCGCTTGGGAAGGCGCGCATGTATGGGTCTGAGGGCAGGGCGCAGCTCACGATCATCACGAGCGGCAACGGCCTCTTCATGAGCCTGCGCGTGCAGAAACGCCTTGCGGCACAAGGCCTTTTCATCGACGTCGTCGACATGCGTTGGATTGCGCCGATGCCGATCGAAGACCTGCTCGCGGCTGCGAAAGAGACGGGCAAGGTGCTCGTGGTGGATGAGACGCGGCGCACGGGTGGCATCGCCGAGAGCGTGATCGCAGCGCTCTTGGATCACGATTTCGAGGGCAGGCTGGCGCGTGTCGCGAGCGAGGACTCGTTCATCCCGCTGGGCGATGCGGCTCGCTATGTGTTGCTCGATGAGCCGACCATCGAGCGCGCCGCACGCAAGCTCGCTGCGCGTTGAGCCCCTGCAAAGACCCCCTTGCACGACTGAAAACCCTCGCGTAAGTTCGCGCTCCCTTTCGGGCGTATAGCTCAGTTGGGAGAGCGCTAGAATCGCACTCTAGAGGTCCTCGGTTCGATCCCGAGTACGTCCATCAACCCGAAAGTCCTCAAGCGGCAACGTGATTGAGGCGACAAGAGGGGCCCGCAAGGGCCCTTTTTTCGTGGGAAAATGGGCTGACGGCGGCTGGGATCCGCAAAACTAGAAACGCTTGTCCCGATCGGCGACGATGCTCTTTCTTGTCCCTCCAAGTCGAACCCACGGTCCTTTTTGCAGCACGCGGCGAGCCCCTCGAGGCTGCGTTGCGGCTTGCGTTGGAGCGTCACGGGCTCCTGGTGGAAGAGGCGATTGGCGAGCTGCGGAGTGCGGTTCGGCTGACGGCGCCTGACTTCGTCATTCTTGGAGGCGAGCTCACCAAGGACGGTGGGCGTGCGGCGCTGGAGCAGCTCGCGGCGGATCCGATGACGGCGCCCGTGCCTGTGATTGTGATCGGCGCGGCTGAGGGCCTCGACGGGCGCGTGCAGGCCTTTCGGCATGGTGCAGTGGCCGTGGTGCCGCGTGTGCCGAGTGCCGATGCGCTCGGTCAGCGGATTGCGGAGATCGCCCGCGAGCTCAGTGAGCACGGCTCGCGCAAGCAAGAGCTCGGTGAGGCCACGCTCGAGGATTTGGTCACGCTCGTTGGTCGTGAGCTGCGTGCCGGCTTGCTCAGCGTGGAGCCGGCGCAGAGGCAGAACCGTGAGGGGCCGCCGCTGCGCATCGTGCTTGGTGCGGGGCGCCCGGTCGCTGAGGTCGTCGAAGAATTTGTTCGCAAACTCTCGCCGCTCGTCTCGCGCGCCGAGCCACTGATCTACGAGCTTCATCAAGGACCAGGCGGCACGATCGCGCTTCTCGATGGCGACTCCGATGAGGCGCCCGTGGACGAGAAAATTCTCGAAGGTCTCCGCTTCTTGCTCCTCGATTCCGATGCGACCCGTGCGGATGCGCTCGCTACGGAATTGCGAGCGCGCAAGGCGATCGTTGTGGTCTCCGATGGCAGCCTTCAGGGGCTTGAGCGTGCGCGTGTGCTCGACCCCGATGTCGTGCTCGTGGACTCGCTCGGTATGGAGGGCGCGCGCTTTGACCTCGCGCGTCAGCTGCGTACGGATGTGCGCCTGCGCTGGGCATCGCTTGTCGTTGTGCCTTGGGAAGAGCTCTGGACGCGCGATGGCGCGCCGGACATTCGCAAGCTGACGGAACGCGTTGCGCCGCTGGTCGTGCCGGATCGGACGCTGCGTGAGCGCGCGATGACGGAGCGCTCGTTTGAGACGCGGCTTGAGGCCACGGGGCCGAGTCGGATGATTCGTGCGCTCGCGACCTTGCCGGGGCCCTTCCATGTTTCGGTGCGAAGCCCGAAGGCCGTGATTGAGATCGATGTGGCCGAGGGGCTCATCGTCGGTGCGACGGGCGCGACGGCCAAGGGTGAGCGACTTGAGGCGATGCGCGCCCTCTCCGCGCTTGTCGCGTTGGGCTCGGGGCGCGCGCGGATTGAGACGCGCACGCATGCCGCCACTGCGAACCTCATGTCGCCTGTACAGCAGGCGTTTGCGATGGCCGATCACGAGAACTCGCCCATCCCGCTCAGCGTGCCTCCTCCGCCCTCGCGCTTGCCTCCTGCGCCCGCGCCCGACTCAGAAGGCTCGGGGCGCTTTGCAGCGCTTCCTGTCGCGAACACGCGTGCGCAGGCGAAGGAAGGCAATGTGCGCCCGCGCGATCTCAAGTGGGGCGAGGAGCTTGAGACCGTCAACTTCGATGACCGCACTGCGCCTGGCATCGAGGAGCGGACGCGCGAGATTGAAATTCCCCTTGTTCCGCAAGGCGTTTCGCGAACGACAGGGTTCCGCACAACCTTGCCAAACGGCATCGCGAATGCGCCGCTCGACAAGTCTGTTGTGGGCCCGCTGCCGACAGCGCCACCGACGACGCGTGCTGCTGGTCGCAGTGCGTTCTCATCAAGCCAAGCCCAGCCCGCGGTTCGCACGCCCGTTGCGCCCGCACGTGGTGGTGCGCCTGCGCGCATGAGCGGTCTCTTGCCGCCGAAGGTCACGCCAGGGCCGATGAAGTCGGTGCCGGGCAAGAGCAGCACGCTTGTGTTTGGTTCGGGTTCGAGCCGTGTCTCGGCGATGGTCACGCCTGTGGATGGGACAACGCGTCCGCAGCAGGTGCGTCGCAAGCAAACAGAGCAGGGCTTGCCGAGCCCCTCGGAGAGCTCGCCGGGCTTTGCACCCGAGAACCAGATCGTCACCGTGCCGGGCGCGAACGCCACGGAAGCGCGTCAGATCCGAGATCGCGTCGACACCGCCCGCACGCAGCGCGTGGACAGCGATGTCGTTGTGCCTGTCGTCCACTCGCCGACCAAGCACACGCCCACCCTTCTGAACACCGCAGCGAACAACACCGCGTCCTCGCGCACACCCCCCGCGCCACCGCTCACTGAGGGTGCACCGCCCGCATTGCCGCCGGCGAAGGCCACGCCTGCCAAGCCCGCCATTCCGCCTGCCAACAAGCCTCCGGAAGATGTGCAGGTCACCGACCGTGTTGCCGCGTTGGAGAGTGAGGATGCTGCGCGTGTCCTTGCACAAGCGGCCCCTGCACAAGCGGCCCCTGAGTCGGATGCACTTGCGATCGAGTTGGAGGCGATTGAGCGAGGCCTGCGCGAGAGCCAGGGCCAGAAGCCTGAGTCCTTCCCGCCCACCCCCGAAGGCGTGCCGCTGGGTCTGCCCCCCGCGCCGATCTCCGCGAAGCGCGCTACGCCTGCGCCCCTCTCACCGGGCATTGACCCGCTCGCACACACGGCGCTGTCGATGCCCGCCGTGGCGCCTCCAATGCCTCCGGCTCCCGTTCCGTTCGAGTCACCGAAGCCTGCCATGGGTGCGACGGCCGAGGAACTTCGCGGGCAGACAGCGAGTGTCCCGCCGAAGCGTCGCGCGTGGCTGATGCCGGCGCTCATCTTGGCGACACCGGTCGTTTTGCTCGCCGTGGCGGCACCCTTCGCATGGCCATGGATTCAGGCACAATTCGCGCGTCCGACGATCATCAACACGCCGATCACACCCGTGAACACGGTGGAGCCTACGCCTGAGGTTGTGCCGCCTCCGACGCCGCCTGAACCCACGCTCATCCCCGAGGCTGTGCCCCTCGCGGCGCTCGAAGATGCGGGCACAGACGCCTTCATCGCAGAGGATGCCTGGGCGCCTCCAGATGCCTTCACGGAGCCGGATGCATTCATGCCGCCGGACGCATTCGCGATGCCCGTTGCTGAAGCAGAGGTTGAAGCGGAGGACCCGAATGCACCGCCGGGCGATGCCGAGGCGCTTGTGCGACAGGCGGACGAGGCGCGTGACTCGAACGTGAAAGAGACGCTCTATCGACGCGCCCTCGCCGTCGACCCGCGGAACCATTACGCGATGCTTGGCCTCGCCGATGTCTTCATGGATCGCGGTCAGCCGGCCGAGGCGATTCCCTTCTTGGAGGGCGCGATCCGTCGACGTGCACGACGCGCCTCCTACCGCGTGCTCCTGGGCGACGCGCGACGCGCTGCAGGCGACATGGCAGGCGCACGTGCGGCCTGGCAAGAGGCGCTCGAGATCGACCCGAACGATCGCACCGCGCGCACGCGCTTGGGTGATTGATCGTAAGCGCGACTTCGCGAAGCGAAGAGCCCGAAGGGGCTGCCCATCGGCAGGGGCAAAGCCCCGAGAGATCCGCGTAGGTGAGGAGCGGAGCGAAGCGCAGCCGCAGCAATAGAGCTAACCTTGCTTGCCAGGGATGCCCTTGCCGTCGCTGATTCCGGGAAGGCCACCGGTCAGCACGCACTCGCAGCGGCCATCTTTGGGCACATTGGCGAGCACTTGCTCAACGTGCATTCCGCAGCCGCGCCAACCCATCTTGCTGCACTTCACACACTTCACTGCCTGACACATGGGCACTCCTTGGTTGTGCGCGAGGGTTTCCGCGCGAGTGGGAGCGTAGCGTGCAGGCGTTTCAGTTGGGCTGACGAATGAGCCAGACGGCGAGGCCCAGCAGAGGAATCGCAAGGCCGCGCTTCCAGCCAAAGGAGCGCACTTCGACGCCGAGCCAGCCGTAGTGATCGATGAGCATCGCCGCAGCGAGCTGCCCAGCAAGCGCCGCGACCATCATCTGACTCACACCGATGCGGGGCACCGCGATGATCAGCGCTGTCACAAGGACGACGCCCAGCAGGCCACCCAAGAACTGCCAGGGCTGCGCCTGCGAGATGCCCTGAAGGCGTCCCAATCCATCCGTGAGGTTCGCCACGATGAAGGTGACGAGGACGCCCACCGCAAAGCTCACAAAGGCCGAGTTGAAGGGGCCGACGATGCGACCGAGGCTTGCGTTGATCGGGCTCTGAAAGGCGATGGCCGCACCCGCGATGATGACGAGCACGACGTAGGGCAAGGTCTGCATGCGCGCGATGTTTGCGCCTGCGCTCCGTGCTTTGCCAAAAACCCGTGCGCGGCACTCCGCGTTGAGCGTAATCGAAAACTATTGCAATATGATAATATTGCGGGCGCGCGAGGCCTCAGCGGGCTTGGGCGGGCTCTTCGGGCGGAGGAGGTGGGTTCTCGACATCGCGCACCACGGGCGCCTCCTCGTCGCTCGATGCTTCGCTCTCGGTCGCGGGCTCAACCTCATCGCCCGACTCTTCCGGCTCGAACGCCTCGGTCGCTTCGGGTGGCTCTGGCTCCGTGACGGTGCGCATCCCGGGCTCGCCTGCATCCAAGATCGCCTCGCCCGAATCAATGCGTGCGATGAAATCGCGGGCTTGGGTCGCGTAGCCGCTCTCGGGGTAGCGCTGAAGGAGGTCTCCGAATGCGAGGCGCGCCTCGGAGCGCTGCTCAAGGCGGAGGTAGGTGCGGCCCAGGAGCACGAGCGCCTGCGGCTCAATGCCCGACCCCTCGTAGTCTTCGAGCAGGGTGTGCAAACGGGCGATCGAGGCGCGTGGCTGATCGCGCACGAGGTAGTAGTCCGCGACGTAGAGCTCGTGGCGCGCAAGAAGCGCCATCACCTCACGCTGCATGCGCTGCGCCTCGGCAACGTGCTCACTCTCGGGGTACTCGCGTGTGAAGCGAACAAAGATGCGGAGGGCCGAGCGCGTTGGGCCCTGATCGCGCTCTTCACGCGGCGGCGAGAGGAAGAAATCCTGCGGAATTTGCCGGAAATACGCGACGGCGACACGGAAGTGCGCGTAGTCGATGTCGGGATGCGTTGGGCGTGCGCGGATGAAGCCGCGGTACTGACGAATCGCCTCGGCGTAGTGCGATTGTTCAAGCTCGCAGTCGGCAGAGCGCAGCTCCGCGAGGGCGGCGTAACGGCTGTAGGGATACTCGCGACGCGTGTGCTGAAAGAGCGGTACGGCCGTGAGGCAATCGTTGTCGCGGAAGGCTGCGTACGCGCGCTCGTAGTCGCGGCGTGCGCTCTCGCCGTAGCTCAGCGTGGCGGGGGTTGGCGCGGCGCCACAGCCCACGAATGCTGGGCCGGCGAAGAGGGAGAACCCTGCAGCCAGAGCGAGCGGGCGAAGTGTCAGAAAGCGACGCATTGGGGGCGTTCGTAGACGAGAGCGCCAAGCATCGCAAGAGAGCGATCAGCCTTCCTTCGGCGGAAGCGAGCCGGGCGGCTTTCGAAAGCGCGCATACGCTTTCAAGTCGGAGAGCGTGGAGGCATCGGGCTCGGGCACCACGTGCACCTCGCTGTCCCAGGAGTCTTCTTCGTCGACGATGACGATCTCGGGCTCGGGCGCGATCGACTCATGCTTCAAGCGCTGCTTTCGAAGCGGACGCGAGAGATGCAGCTTCGGGATCGACGAGACGCCGAGGGCAGCCTCGACGGAGACGACGACGACAGCGCAATTGTCATCCGGTCCGCACGCAAGCGCGCTTCGGATCAACGCACGTACGTGCTCTTCGGTGCTGCGTGTTGTCTGCAGCGCCTCGACGATGACCTCATCGCTGAGCACATCGGAGACGCCGTCGCTCGTGAGGATGAAGCGGTCGCCGTTGGCCACATCAAAGGAGCGCATCGAGACGCGCAGTTGGTCCTTCATCCCGAGCGCGCGCGTGATGACGTTGCGCGGAAGCTTCGCGGCTTTTTCATCGTCGAAGTCGGGCGTCATCTCGATCACTTCGCGGCCAAGCGTGTGGTCTTCGTTCAAGCGCTCAAGGTTGCCGTTGCGCATGCGAAAGCAGCTTGAATCGCCGACGCTCGCGACATGCAAGAGGCCGTACTCGACCTGCAAGTAGAGGGCGACGATCGTCGTGCCCATCCCGCGGTAGCGGTCGTTGGTGCGTGCGATCTCAAGCACCTCTTTGTGTGCGCGATGCACGGCGCGTGAGAGCTGACGTGCGCCAGAAAGGGCGCCGAGGGAGTCGACGATGGGGAGCGTCTTTCCATCGCGCTTGGCGGCCTCAAAGAAGCGCGCGACGGAGGCCAGCGCAACGCTCGATGCGATGTTGCCAGCGTTGTCTCCACCCGCTCCGTCTGCGACGCAGAAGAGGGAGAGATCGGTGCGCACCAAGATCGCATCTTCATCGTGCGTGCGGCCGCCAACGTTCTTCTCGCCGAAGGCTGCGACCTGAAAAAACTGCTCGAGGTTCGTTGACTGACTCGTCAAAGAAGGGCTCCGCGCATTGTGATGGTCCACGTCTTTTCATCGGCCGTGTCGACCTCCACCTCACCACCGAGGAAGTGCCGCAAGGTCTCGATCTGCGATTCAAAATGGGAGCTCGGCTCGCTTGTGGTGAAGACGCCGCCGCGTCCCATCGCCATCGGCACAAGGAGCTGATCGGCGAGGTGCTCGTCCACGCAGCCCTTGCTCTCAAGGTAGCGAAGCGAGGGGCCAATCGCCTGCTCCGCGACCTCTTCGGGGCGTGAGCGCGCCTCGCCAAAGCCACTGAAGACGCTCGTGATGTTCAAGAAGCGCTGCACGACAAGTGTGACGTTGCCGGGGCCAAAGGCCTCGGGATGATCGATGCGCTCCACGTCATCGCGACCGAGCGAGAGCCTGTCGCGCGCGACACGCATTTGACGATCGGCGACCGCGGGAGGCAGGCCCGCCGAGAGCGCAAAGAAACGCTTGTTTTGAATCGGCCCGCGATCTTCGAGATCAAGCGCATCGAGCTTGCTCGGCTTGATGTTCATGCGGATGCGACCGCCGCCCCTTGGATAGAAGCCGGGACGCTCAAGGACGAACTCGATGTCCGCACCGATCTTCTTGAGCACGGGGAGAAAGCTCTCCTGAAGGAACTCAAAAGGCGGAGCCGCGGGGTTGTGCGTGCCGCCCTCGACGATGACGGTGCTGGGCTCTGCGCCGCGGAGAAGCGCGGGGAGGATCGTCTGAAGCACGAGTGTCGTGCTGCCTGCGGTGCCGATGTCGAAGTGGAAGTCACCGCCATTGACCGTGCGCGGCTTGAAGGTGATTTGCTTCGAGCCCATCTCGAGGCCCAACACCTCCGCATTCGACACGGCCTGCGCGGCCTTCACCGCCGTCATGTGCTGCGCGAGAAGCCCGGGCTTCTGCCTGCCAGCACGAATGCGATCCATGCGAAATGGTGTGCGGGTCAGAATGGAAAGCGTGAGTGCGCTTCGCAGGATCTGACCACCACCCTCACCGGCGCTACCGTCGAGAACGATCATTGTCAGCGAAGGTATCACGCGCCGAGATCGGTCGTTCGATTGCCGCGCGCACGCCGTGCATCTTCCACGTGCGTCTACCTCGCATGCGTGGTCCCATGGTGGCGCCTCTCGTATGACGACCACGCGCCAAGCACTCGCCCTTCCACGCAAGACCGCGGTGGGCTTCTTTCGCGGGCTTACCTTTGTCTTTCGCGGCGCGAAGTACGTCTACTTCGATCACCTCGGGCTCGTGCGCTACTGGGCGCTTCCGGTGCTCGTCACGATGCTTGCGCTCGGCCTCTCGCTCGCGGCCGTTGCGATGTTCTACGACGACATCACGCAGGCCATGTGGAGCAACCCTGGAGGCGAGGGTTGGGTGCATGAGGCGTTGATGGCGATGCACGGCCTACTCGCATTTTTGGTCGCTTTCACGCTTGGGCTCTTCGCGCTGCTGCTGACGATCATTCTCGGCAGCGTGATTGCGGCGCCCTTCAATGCGCGGCTTGGCGAGGTGATCGATGAGCGCGTCACGGGCCATGCAGCGCCTGCGTTTTCAATCGCGCGTGTGCTCGCCGATGTGGCGCGTGCGCTTCTCATCGAGGTGCTCTTCTTCGCCTTCAACACCGTGCTCTTTGTCGTCTCGCTCGCCTTCCCGCCGGCCATCACGGTGCTCAGCGTCGTGGGGTTGATCGGCACTGGCTACTACTTCGCGATGGCCTACCTCGAGCTGCCTCTGGCCGCGCGCGATGTGACGTTGCGCGATCGTCTACGCTTCTATGCACAGAGCCCGATGGCCACCCTCGGCTACGGAACGGGCCTCGGCATCTTTCTCTTTGTGCCGCTGATCAACCTGCTCTTCATGCCTGCAGCCGTCGCAGGTGCCGTGCTCTTGCACGCGGAGCTTGAGGCCGAGGGCAGAGCTCGCTGAGGGTGGCACTAGGGCGCGCATCAGAATGAGGGCGCCAAGTTGCCCATCTCGCCGCGACGAAAGCGAGCGAACGCATCCTCGATGTCGGCCCGATGGGTCATGGCGAATGGCCCTCCAAAGACAACTGGCTCACCAATGGGCGCCCCGGCACACAAGACGATCTGCGCCCCCGATGTGTTGGCCTTGAAGAGCACAGTCTCGCCGTCGCACGCAAAGGAGAGCGCGTCGTGCTCCTCGAAAAGCGTGCCGCCTTCGCTTACCCCGTGGCCACGAACCACGAGCGCGAATGCGTTCCAATCGGTGGGCACAGGAACACGTACTTCGGCACCCGGCGCCAGTTGAATGTCGAGAAGGAGGACTGGGGTGAGCAACGCATGGAGGGGCGAGTGAACGCCGGCAACGTCTCCCGCCAGGACGCGTACACGCACCTCCTTGGATGTCCACACGGGCACCGCAGTGCCCTCCACATGGAAGGCGCGAGGTGCGAACGCTTTGTGTTCCGCACGAAGGTTCACAAAGATCTGGAGGCCATGACATTCGACGCCCTTCTCGGCGGGAATCTCCTCGTGGATCATGCCGTGTGCGGCCTGCGTCCAGTGCAGTGCACCAGGGCCAATGATGCTCGCATCACCCAAGCTGTCTCGGTTGGTGAACGAGCCCTGCGAGTCTTCGAACATGTAGGTGACGGCGGAGAAACCAGCGTGGGGATGTGGCGGAAAGGTGGGCTCCCGCATCCGAAATTCGTCGACGTTGAGGAAGGGGTCGAGCGAGACGCCCTCCACGCTTCGAAGCGAGAATGCTTTGAACCCGGCCGACATCCGGTGTTCCACGAGCCGACTCTTTGAGCGAATGCTTCGGTGCGTCAGAGAGTTCTTGTTCATGCGGTGAACTTGGCGATAGTCCGGCATGCCGACAATCATCCAAAGCACGAACACAGTGTCAGGAATTCAATGACAATCTCTCCGGCCGACATGATGGTCTTCGCGTCGGTTGTTCGCGAAGGTGGCTTCACGCGTGCAGCCAAACGTCTGGGCCTCACAAAGCAAACCGTGAGTGAGCGTGTGAGTCGCCTTGAGGAGCGTCTCAACGTGCGATTGCTGGAGCGCACGACCCGTCGTCTCCGTCCCACCGAAGCGGGTGCCCTCTACTACCAACGCTGTGCGGCCATCGCGTCGCAAGTGGAGGAAGCCAATCGCGAAGTACAGCATCGGCGCGAAGAGGCAGTCGGCCTTCTACGCGTCTCCGCACCCATGCTCTATGCACGGCGCTTTCTTGCGCCCGTGGTTGCGGCCTATCTGCGCGCGCACCCCAAGATGCGTGTCGAGCTCCAGCTTGCTGAGCGCCGAGTGGATCTGATCGAGGAGGCATTCGATCTGGCGATCCGCGTGGGTGAGCTGAACGACTCGTCCTTGATCGGGAAGAGGCTTGGCGAGGGCATCTGCGTCTACACCGTCGCGAGCCCGACGTTTCTTGCGCGTGAGGGAACCCCGACATCAAAGACGCTTCCCAACGCACGCTGCATCGGGATACGCGCCGTGGAGAGTTGGGATATCGGCCGCGTCTCGCGCAGGATTGAACCCACCTTTGTCGTCAACGACCTCGAGGTGGCTTGCGATGCTGCCATCGAGGGTGTCGGCATCGCGCACCTTCCCTCGCTGGTCTGTGGTGAGGCGATTCGGGATGGTCGATTGCGGGTTCTCTTTGCGCAGGAAAAGGCTGCGCGAACACCGATCTCGGTCGTGTACCCGAGCAGGCAGCACTTGCCGCTGAAGGTGCGCCTCTTTGTTGAAGCGCTGGAGGCCTCTGTCTCCGCCACGACCTCGCGGGCTCGATGAAGGAGGCGGCGCTTGAGAAAGCTACAAGCGGATGAACGTGTTGCGCCTCATCACGCCATCACTCGGCGTGATCGGCAGAGCGCCCGTGCACCAGACAGAGCCATCACGCTTCTGCGCGCAGGTGTAGAAGCGGCCCACGCCGACGTGGATCCAATCGGTGTCTGTGCCGATCTGCATGGGCGTCTGGTGCTGCGTGGAGTTGTCGCCGAGGCCGAATTGGCCTTCGAGGTTGCGGCCCCAGCAGTGAAGCGTGTTGTCTGCGCGAATGCCGCATGAGTGGAAGGTGTCGGTCGAGACTTCCGTCCAGTCGGTGCGTGTGTCGATCACGGTTGGCGTTTCAATGATGCCGTTCGTTGTGAGACCGCCAGGGCCTGCGTCCGTATCGGCGTCCTCGTCGGCACCCCAACAAGCGAGCTGGCCTGCTGCGGTGATGGCGCATGTATTCGACTGGCCTGCGGCGATGCTTCGATAGCGCTCGGTGCCGATGCGCGTGGGGACACGAAGCTGATGCGTGGCGACGCTGATGCCGAGCTCACTGCTTGTGCTGCGGCCCCAACAATAGAGCTCACCTGCGTTTGTGATGGCGCATGTGTGGCCTTGCCCGCAGGCGACGTGGCCGAATGTCAGGCCCGGTGCGACGGCGAGTGGCAGCGTGCCAGGGACGCCGGGTTCCGCATCGTCTTGGCCAAGCTGGCCTTCGAAATTCTGTCCCCAACAATGCAGTGAGCCATCGATCTGAATGGCGCACGCGTGGTCGTATCCGAGCGCGAGGTGGGCGATGGGCCGATCGAACGCGACCCTCGTGGGACGCATGCGCACATTCGTATCGCCGAGGCCAAGCTGGCCCTCGTTGTTGGCTCCGAAGCAGAAGACTTCGCCGAAGTAAGTGCGTGCGCAGGTCGACTCGTAGCCCACGGCAACATCAACCCACGGACGCACTTCCACGCCGGTGAGTGCTGTGCGCTCTGCGACATCGCCGAGGCCGAGCTGCCCCTTGGTGTTGGCACCCGCGCACACCAACATGCCGCTCTGCAACGCGCAGCTGTGATCGATGCCGCTGCGCACGCCAAAGGTGGGTTGCATGGGCCCTGCGTCGAAGGCGACGTCTGTGAATGCAAAAGCATCGACGCTGGGGCCTGCATCCAAGTTCACATCGGTGGTTGCAGCATCACTCGGCGTGCTCGCATAGCGAAAGCGCCCGCAACCGAGTGCGCCCCATGCGAGTGCGACGGCCAAGCCGTTTCGAGCCAGCGTCATTGTTCGACGATAAGGCAGAGTGAGGATGGAGGGCGCAGTTGGGGCTTGTTTGCGTCAATCACGACAAGCGCTTGCGGCGTCGACCTGACCCCATGCAATCCAAAGCACCGGATGGCCTTGGGGCGCCATCGCATTGTCGAGCGTCTCCCAGCGCACGCCATCGGTGCTTCGGTAGAAGCGTTGCTGATCGTACCAATGCGCCCAGCCACCGCGCACTGCGACGAAGGTGCCCTCGGGGCTGCGTGCGACGGCGCCGACTTCGATCGAAGGCTCGGTGGCGGTGCGCGTCCACGTCATGCCGTCGGGCGATCGCAGGAGGGCGCCGTTGGTCCAGAGCATGAACTCCGTGCTTGTGGCGATGAGCGCAGAAGACGATGCGCGCGCGTCGTCCGGCAGGGCATGCAACGTCCACGTCATACCCTCGTCGGTCGAGCGACAGACGCTTCCTTCGCCGCCTGCGATCACAATGGCGCGGCCCACGCGTGCGATGCCGCCTTGCCCTTGGATCTGTCTTCCGCACGCCGCATCGATCGAGGTGGGTGCACGCCAGCGCAGGCCATCCGAGGAGAGCCCCACTTCGGTTCCGTCGTTGCCGACGATGATGAAGAGGCCACCGCTCGCGCCTCCATCGGGCCCAGCCACACGCCCTGTGCGTCGCACATTCCAGCCAGGGATCGCCTCGTTCTCTGAGGGTGCCCACGTCGTGCCCTCGTTGGTCGAGCGCTGCGGTGTGCGCGTGCCAGCGATGAGCGTGGCGTTGCCATCGTGGGCGAGGCCGCCGAAGGTGGTGCGCTCGGTGATCGACTCCCAGACGATGCCATTGCGGCTTCGTGTGACGTGCCCTGCAGGGCCCCAGCCTGTCGTGCGAAAGAACCAGGATTGCGCGTAGATCACGCCTTTGGTCGAGCCCGGATGGTGGTCGCAATCCATGCCCGATGCGTAGCAACGCGTGATGGTCGGCAGGGGTGCGCCCATCTCATCGACGAAGCGTTCGGTTTGGTCGTGGTTCCACGAGTGGCCGTCGTCGCAGGAGACCAACGTGCGACCGACTTGCCCGCTCGCGACAAACACGCCGACTCTCGCAGGGCCGCTCGGTGCATCGCCCAAGGGCGCGTCCGCACCCGGCGCGAACGCGTCGACTGTGCTGAACGCATCGACGCTTCCAGCATCGAAGGAGCCCGCATCGCCGAGGGCGCCTGCGTCGGCCGTCGTCATTGAGAGCGTGGCCTCGCATGCGGCGAGCAGCGTGGCGCTGGAACAGGCGAGCAGCGTGAGAAGGCGAGTTCGTTTCACTGCGCGTCGGTACCGCGAACGTGTTGCGATGGCTCACGAAGATTTTCGCGCGTCCGAAGTGAGCCGTTTCGCGATGCCCGCGGTACCGAAGGACCAAATGGCAGAACGCCGATCTCGACTCCAACGAACTGTGTGGGCGCTCGCCCTCGGCGCGAGCCTTGGTGGGTGCGTCGGCGCACTCGAAGACGGCCCAGGCCCGGTCGGCGGCCGCATGCGCGCCACTGCGTGCACGACAGAGGCGCCTGGCGCGGCACCACTTCGTCGCATCACCGAGGAGCAATGGCGTGGTGCCGTCAGCGATCTGCTGGGTGCGGGTGCCTCGGATGGCGTCGCGTATCCACGTGCGATCTACCGACGTGGTTACCGCACCGATGGCGTCATCGCCGAGATCAGCCGCGATGGTGTTGTCGCCTTGATGGACGCGGCATCGCAGATTGCCGAGCGCAGCGCGATGACGGGCTTTCCGCTCACATGCACACCGGGGACGGCGCCTGACGACGCGTGCGTGCTGGGCTTCATCGACACCTTCGGTGCCCGTGCCTATCGAAGGCCGCTGCGCGATGCCGAGCGCGCCTCACTGCGCGGTCTCTATGCCGATCTGCGCATGGACAGCCTCTCGCAAACCGAGTCGCTGACGGGTGTGGTTGAGGCGATCTTGGCCTCGCCGCAGTTCAACTACATCACGAGCGATGTGGAGGCCATCGAGGGCGGTGCGATCCGTCTCGACGACCACGCACTCGCCGAGCGTCTCGCATTCTTTCTGTGGAACGAGCCACCCGACGCAGCGCTGCGCCAAGCGGCCGATGAAGGTCGGCTTCATACGCGTGAGGACGTTGCAGCAGCGGCACGTCGCATGGTCACCGACCCGCGCACCTCGCACATGCTCGGGGGCTTCGTCGAAGATTGGCTTGAGCTGCATCGCGCACGCGGCATGGCCAAGGACAACGCGACCTATCCGGCCTGGTCGACGGGGCTCTCAGCGTCGGTAGCGAGCGAGCACTACGCGTTCGTCGATGAAGTCTTTCTGCGTGGCGATGCACGCCTTCAACCCTGCTTGGTTCGAACTACGCCGTGGTCGATTCCGAGCTCGCAGCGCTCTACGAGACGCCCTCGATGGGGCGCGCTTCGCTGCCCAGAGAGCGACGCGGTTTGCTTACTTTCTCTGGCTTTCTCGCCGGGCATGCGGGTGCAACCGAGTCGGCTCCTGTGTTGCGCGGCGTGACGATCATGCGGCAGGTGCTGTGCGAGGACATGGAGCTGCCACGTGGCCTTGTCGTGACGTCTCCACCGCAAGACCCATCGCGCACGACGCGTGAGCGCTTCACGGCGCATCGGGAGCTTCCCGAGTGCGCCTCATGTCACGACCGCATCGACCCCATCGGCTTTGCCTTCGAGGATTTCGACGCCGTCGGCGGACATCGCAGTGTCGATGAGCACGGGCATGCCGTCGATGCGCGCACCGAGATTCGCAACGTGACGGGTACCTTCGAGGTGAGTGCCAACGGAGGCGCTTCGGTGGCCGATGCCCTTGCGGAGAGCCGTGTCGTGCGTGCTTGCTTCGCGCGGCAGGTGCTCAACTACGCCGAGGGGCGCGAGGTGGGTCGAGGTTCGGATGGCGCGGCCGACCAATGCGCCCTCGCGCAGATCACCGCGCCCTTTGAGGCAAGCGGCGGTGATGTGCGTGAGCTTTTGGTCGCGATCGCGACGAGTGATGCATTCATGACGCGGAGGGTGCGATGACGATCGAGCGGCATCGAACAGGCGCCTTCATGGCGGGGCGTCGCGCCTTTCTCGCAGGCGTCGGCGGAACGGTATTGGCGCTTCCTTTCCTGGAGTCGATCCACGGGCCCGCACGCGCAGCCCCTGGCGTACCAAGGCGTTTCATCGTCTGGCAGCAAGGCCAAGGCACGCAGTGGGATCAGTGGGCGACGGCGGGCGCGAGTGAGACCGACTTCACGCTTGGGGCGATTCTTCAGCCCCTCGCGGAGTACCGCGACCGTCTCGCTCTCTTTCACGGCATCGACAACCGCGCGGCGAAGACGACCGATGGCGATGGACATACGTCGGCGCAAAAGTCGGGTCTCTGTGCGTCGCCCAACTCGGGTGCAGCATCGATCGATCAGCTCGTCTGGGATCGCATTCACACCGAAGGCCAGCGCTCGACACTTCATCTCGCGGTGGGCCCCACGGCACGCGTCGGGCGCTTTCTGAGCGCAGCGAACGAGCCCACCGAGTCTGTTGGAGACCCGCTCGCGGTATGGGAGTCAACCTTCGCGAGCTTCAGCGTCCCAGACGATGTCGCTGCACGTCGTAGGCGTCGTCGTGTGCGCTCGCTCGATGGTGTGCGCGAGAGCTTCGCGGCCTTGCGTGCGCGCCTTCCGAATGAGGACAGAGACCGGCTCGATCGTCACGCGGCGCACCTCGATGAGGTCGAAACACGCCTTCGCAGCTCGGTCACCTGCGCACCGCCCGCGCGCCCCGCGACCTACGATGCGGTCGCCGACTGGACGCGTTCTTCCGAGGATATGTTCGACCTCACGATCGCGAACTTCGCCTGCAACCTCACGCCCGTCGTGACGATCGAGTGGACCAACGATCACGACCCGGCGATCTTCGCGCCCTACCTCGGCGGCTACTCGAACTGGCACGAGATGGTGCACTCCGGCGAGGCGATGCGCGGCATCGCAGGCCTGCGCGATAGCTACCGCTTCTACACGGAGCGCTTCGCAAGCTTGCTCGACAAGCTGCGCACGACGCCCGAGCCGATGGGCGACGGAACGATGCTCGACCACACGCTCATCTTGATGAGTGCAGACCTCGGCTACGGCGCGGGACACAACAAGCTCAGCGCGCTCGCCGCGCTTGCAGGCACGCTCGGCGCAGGCGTTCCGATGGGCCGCTTCCTGCGCTTTGCGAATCCCGAAGACCTCTGGACCGAGTCGGATTGGTGCACGAACAACCTCTACACGAGCATCCTTCACGCCTTCGGCGCGACCGATGTGGAGCACGTGGGCTTCACCGATCCAAGCGTGCGTAGGGGGCCCATTCCAGGGCTCATCGGATGATGCAGGCGCTCTCCCTCTTTGGCGTTCGTTGGCCCGCACCGAAACCCCTCGCAGCGCAGCGCTGGTGGGCTGTGCCGTCGGGCCGAAAGGATCACGAGTTGGCCTCGGTGGTACGCCTTCCAGGGCCGCCCGATGCCGTGCTCGTGCAAGCGGCAAAGAATGGCGAGGGCTGGGCAAAAGAGGCGCTTTTTCGGCGCTACGGGCGCTACGTGAATGGCCTCGCGTTTCGGCTCCTGCCGAGCGATGCCGAGCTCGATGATCTCGTGCAGGACAGCTTCGTCGAAGCGCTCACCTCGCTCGATCGCTTGGTCGATGTGAACGCCTTCTCGGGATGGCTAGGTTCGATCGTGGTGCGTACTGCACACAAGCGCATTCGACGTCGTCGCTTGATGGAGCGCTTGGGTCTGCGTCGACGTGAGGAAGTCGACTTTGATGCGTTCGCGCAGATGACGAGCTCGCCCGAGGCGGCGATTGAATTGCGTCGCGTGCACAGTGCACTCGATGCGATGGATTCTGAAGAGCGCATCGCGCTCGTGCTGCGTCGTGTGGAGGGCCTTGAGTTGAGCGAGGTCGCGGCGCAGATGGGCCTCTCGCTCGCGACGGTGAAGCGGCGCATCGCGAGTGCAGAGACGAAGTTGCCCGCCCGATCGACGTTGGAGACGGACTCATGAGCGCACCCGAAAGGCATGATGTGTTTGCACCCGAGGTGCCCCCCGCACGGCTTGAGCGGCAGTGGAGCGCGATCCGAGAGCGCTTGCCGGAATCCACCGCGAAGGCGCACGCATGGTCGCCGTGGAAGTTTGCAACGCTTGGCCTCGTTGCAGCGCTTGCAGCGCTTCTCGCTTGGAATCTCGCGGGCAATTTTGCGGGGCCCGGGGCGCATGAGACGACGCTTGCGGAGGGCAGCGCGCTTGAGACGAACGACCTCGCGGAGCTCGAGACACGCGCCGAGCTGAGCGAGGGCTCCGAGGTGGCGCTCTCACCGAGCAGCCGCATTGAAGTGCTTGCAAGCGAGGGCGCGGAGGTGCGTCTTGCGTTGCGTCGTGGACGCGCGCGATTTGATGTGGTCCGCAACCCCGAGCGCTCGTTCCGCGTGATCGCCGAGACCGCGCATGGCGATGCGATCGAGGTGCGCGTGGTCGGTACCCGCTTTGAAGTCACACGCGGCGAAGAGGTCGAGGTCACAGTCGAGCGCGGCATCGTGGAGGTGCGCGTGCGCGATGCGGTGCATCGACTCACGGCGGGCGAGCGTTGGAGCTCGTCGGAGTTGGTGATCGAGGCCGAGGCGCCTGCGCCAGAACCCGCTGCACCTACGCTGGAGATGGAGCCCGAGGCGGAGGGCCCGACGCCCGATCTGGTGCACATTGCACGTCCGCGTGAGCCCGATGCGCGAACGCTCTTCGACCAGGCGCGTGAGGCACGCCAAGCGGGCTCGGTGGCCGAGGCTGCGCGGCTCTACGACACGTTGCTTCGCAGCCACGATGACGACCCGCGCGCAGGCATCGCGGCCTTCGAACTGGCTCGCTTGCGCATGGACTCGCTGGGTGACCCGCGCGGCGCCGTGCGCGCCCTCGACCGTGCGCTGGCAGGTGAGGGTGGGAGCTACCGCGAGGATGCGATGGCCCGTCGCGCCACGCTGCTTGCGCGATTGAATCGGGCGAGCGAATGCCGCTCCGCCCGCGATGCCTACCTCGCGCAATTTCCGGCGGGCGTTCACGTCCGTGCGGTGCGTGAACTCTGCCCGTGAAATGACCGTCAATTCGCGTTGAACGCTGCCCATCCCAAGAGTGACTCTGGCAGAGTGGTTGCGTCGCCTTGCCCACACTGAATCTGGAGATCCTTCAAGGATGCCGCGCGCACCTCGTGCGCCTCGCGCTCGCGCTCGCGATGCCGTCACTCGCGCAAGCTCAGGTGGTTGAGTCTGCTGCGGTCGAGAGCCCGAGCGAGGCAGTCCATGTGCGCCTCGTCTTCGATGGCGATGCTTCGCCTCAGCTTCGCGAGGACATCGCTGGCGACCTGCGCGCCTCCTTGCGTGAGCGAGGAATCGCCATGAATTCGGGCCATTCTGAAGACCTGACGGCACTCGCGACCGTGCGCATCGATGTCGCAGAATATGCAACCGGAAGGTTGCGCATCATCGTGGAGGACGCGCTCACACGAAAGCTCGTCGAGCGTTCGCTACACCTCGAGCAAGAGCCGCCTGATGTGTGGAGCGTGCTCGTTGCCGCCGCTGCCGATGAGCTTCTGCGTGCCTCGTGGATCGAGCTCAGCATGCCGGATGCACCAGCCCCCGCGCTTGAGGTGCCCGCGGTCGTGGAGGAGGCGATCGAGGCATCGATTGGGCCCAGGTCGAGGACCGATGGCGCATGGGGACTTGGCGCCGATGCGAGCTTTGTCTTCTCCGAAGGCGCCTCGTTTCTCGGTGCACGCCTTACGCTGACGCAGGCCTCGCTGGCGCCCTTCACGCTGACGCTTGGGCTGGGTGCAGCTGCCCTTCTTCCCGTCACAAGCGAGCGCGCACGCTTTGATGGCGTATGGCTTTTTGCAGACCTCGAGGCGGGCATCGCGCTCTTGCCGCGTGACGGAAGCGTGCGTCTCAGCGTCGTGCTGGCAGCACGTGGCGGCCCTCTCTTCGCGCGCGCAACGGCGACCGATTCCTTCCTTCAGACGCGGGATGGAGACACCCTCGCCGTCCTTCTCGACGGTGGATTTCGCGGCGGGCTCACGCTCGTGGAGGGCACCCAACTTACGTTGGGCGTGCTCGTCGGTGCACCGCTCTCTGGCGTGTCGTTGAGCGACGGCGCGCGCGATGTCGTGAACTTCGGTGGCCTCTCCGTGCGTGGAGAAGTGGGCGTCGAGGTGTGGCTGTGAGTGCGCTTCGAGGCGCGCCCGCAGCCATGTTCGCGCTCCTCTTGGGCGCTTGCTCCACGCGCCTTGTGCTCGTTGCGGAGAGCGATGGAGGCGCACCGGATGCAGGCACGTTCGCGCCGGTGTTTGCTGTTTCCGCGGGCGAAGCTCACGCATGTGCCATCGACCACAGCACGCTCTTCTGCATGGGCAGCAGCGCAAATGGCGCGCTTGGCATCGCAGACGGAATGGATCACGCGATGCTCACCGCTGTCGACAACGTGTCGCGCTGGGCCGAGGTCTCCGCGGCTTATGAGTCGACCTGTGCGCGCACGCATCTGGGTGAGGTCTTCTGCGTTGGAAGCAACGCTCGCGGTCAGCTTGGTGTGGGCGACTTCAACACGCGCAGTGTGCTCACGCGCGTGAACCTCCCGAACGCGGCCGCGCACATCTCCCATCGCTTCGCGCATAGCTGCGTCATCTTGCGTGATGCCTCGCTCTACTGTTGGGGCAGCAACGATGAGGGAGAGCTCGGTCTTGGCGATGGTGCGAGTCGCACGCAGCCCAATCCCGTCGAGGTTGCATCGGGCGTGGCCTTCAACGACGTCTCGTGCGGACAAGGCCACACATGCGCCGTCGCGCTCGATGGCGCCCTCTATTGTTGGGGCCGCAACAGCAACAGCGAGCTCGGCTTAGGCAGCGGTGTGGCGGAGCAGTTGCGCTCGCCTTCTCGCGTGGGCACGAGCCTCTATCGCAGCGTCGTCGCCGGTCAGTCTCACACCTGCGCCATCACGCGCGAGGGACAGATTGCATGCTGGGGTGATGACCCGGATGCCGATGGTGACGCGGGCCCGTGTGGCCTTCCAGGCAGCATGCGCATCGACGTGCCCACGGTGATCGATGCGCGCACCGACTGGCTGGAGCTCGCCACGGATACCTTCCATTCGTGTGCGATTCGAAGCGACAACACGCTTCATTGTTGGGGTCGAAACATCGAGGGTCAGTTCGGCCTCGGTGATCGCTCGACGCAGCACCAGACGCCCACCCAAGTGGGCACAGACTCTGACTGGATTCACGTCGGCGTGGGCCGCTTCTACACGTGTGCACAGAAGCGTGATGCGAGTGTCTGGTGCACGGGCCGCGTCCCGCTTTTGCCGGGCGATGGCTCGATGGATCGCGCGACGTTTACGCGCATTTGATCGACGCGAAGACGCGCGCGTAGAACGCGAGTTCTCGCTCAAAGACATCGCGCAGCGTCCCCGCCTGTCGAAAGCCGTGACCCTCACCCTCGTAGACGGCGAGCTCCGTCATCACGCCGCGCGCCTTCAGGGCCTCATGCATCCGCGTGCTTTGGTCCGGCGTGACGACCTTGTCGTCGGCACCCTGCAGGAAGAGCACGGGCGTGGTGATCGCATCGACGCTGAGAATCGGGGAGCGCGTTTGAAAGGCGTGCTCGCGCGTTGGGCCATCGCCAAAGAGGTAGCTCGCATAGCCCGATTCAAATTTGTGCGTGTCATCGGTCAGCGAGCGCGGGTCACTCACGCCGTAGAGAGACGTCGCCGCGCTGAAGACACCTGGATGGCGAAGCAGCGCCATCAAGAGCGTGTATCCCCCTGCGCTGCCGCCACGGATGAGCATGCGCGTCCCATCCACCTTGCCGCGCGCCGCCATGGCACGCGCACCTGCAACGCAATCATCCACATCGACCTCGCCCCAGGCATGACGAAGCCGCTCGCGGTAGTTGCGACCCAAGCCGGTCGAGCCTCGGTAGTTCACATCGAGCACGGCAAAGCCACGCGTCGTGAACTGCAAGATCATCATGCTCGGAATGGGCGAGGTCACACCCGTCGGCCCGCCGTGCGCGATGACCAAGAGCGGCGGCAGTGCATCGTTCGCGTGCACGTCGGCATTCTTTGGCGCGTAGAAAAACGCATGCACCACTTGGTCTTCCGTCGACGTGAACGCGACACGCTCGGCCATTGGAAGATCCCCCGCGCGCAGCGTCGGGTTGGCGCCCTCAAGGAGCGGTGCCAGTGCGCTCGCCAACGTACGCGTCGTGTTCGTCTTCATGTCACGCAGCGCAATGCGGTTGCCCTGGCCGGCCCAGCCAAACGAGAGCAGCACTGCATCACCGCCACACGCGAGGTGACCTACGTGCGTCATGTCTTCATCGAGCACCTCGTACGCCTTCGTCGCGCCGAGCCTCACACGCACAAGGCGCGAGACGCCCTCGCGGAAAGGCACGCCGAGGATTGTCTCGTCGTCGACAAACGCGAAGATGCGCGTGCCCAAATTCCAGAGCGGTGCGCCCCACTCATCCATGCTCACAAAGAGCCGCTCAAGAGGTCCTGCGGCCGTCGGATCCGAGGCGCGTGCGAGGCGATGAAGGTTCCACGCGGCGTCATCTTCGACCTTTGCCTCAAGCGCGAAGACGAGGTCCCCGCGCGCATTCCATGTTGGCTGAAAGGCTGCGCCCGTCTCGTCTCCTGCGATCGCGCGCTGACCTGTGACGTGGCCAGCCTCATCCAACATTGCAACTCGAAGTTGCGCAGCATCCCACGGCATGTTCGGGAGGCTCCAGGCCAGGAAGGCGAGGGCCTGCGCATCGGGTGAGAGTGCGAGCGAGGCGACGAAGTCGAAGCCTTCCACCAGCCAGGTGAGCGCGCCTGTTGCGAGATCGAGCGAGACGATACCGTTCTGCACGGGCGCCCCTTCTGCATGCAATTCGCCCACAAAAAGAAGGCGATTGCGCGATGCGTCGAGGACGGGCTCGCAGAGTTGAATCGGTGAAGGTGCGCTCACGGGCAAGGGCGCATCGCCCTCAAAGCTCGTCTTGTAGACGCGCCCGTCTTTCTGCTCGATGAAGTAGAGCGCGTCGCTTGAGGTGACGTAGGGAAGCACGCCGTACTCATGCACTCGGCAGCGCGCGCTGAAGGGCGAGCGAATCAGATCACGCGTGTTGCCTTCGGCATCGGCGAGCACGATCACACTGCGCCCGGCATCCCAAGGCCTGCTCTCCGTCCAGAGTGCACCGCGCGTGTGCAGCATCGGGAAGGCGTAGCGTGCGCCGCCGCGCGACATCGTTTCGGGCGCAATCGAACTCGGCCAGGGGAAGCTCGTCATGCACCGAGTCTGCCTGTGTTCGAGCCAAGCGCACTGCCCAGTTACGTCTTCTGCACACGCCAGTTAAGGAAGAGACCGAGTGCGACGAGGCCCAGGACGATGCACCAGAACGAGAGGGGCTCAGGCAGGCCCTCCAGGCCGTTCTCGAGGTTCATGCCCAAGACCGAACCAATCGCCGTGATGGGCAGTGCCACTGCAGCGACAAGGTTCAGGCGATGTGACTCCTTCGCGATGCGCTCACTGAGATCGGCTTGCTCCTCGGTGTGCTGCGCAATCGTGTATTGCATCCCGTTCTCGGTGTCGTCGCTGATGGTCTCGGCGAGGCGCTCAAGCTCGTAAGCGCGATCGCGAAGCGCGAGAATCTCAAGGTCCTCCGGGAAGGCGTCGCGCACCTGTTGCAGGGCCAAGTGGAGGTTGCGCGTGAAGCGATGCATCGGCCTTGCGACCTTGATCAGCGCGAGAAATTCCGTGGCCTTCTCAGCGGCCTCGAGCTTGTCGTCGAGCTCATCGAGCGACTTCGCAACGGCCTCGACATGATCCTTCAACGTCTGGATGTTGTCGCGACCGGGGAAGCACCTCCAAGCGCCATTCTCGTTGCGCCAGAAGGCAATTGCGGCGCGCTCGCGTTCGTTGTGCTTGGGCAACTGATGGAGCAGCAGCAAGCACTGCTTGCCCTCCACCATCGCGCGCTGCCTCCCTACGCGTGTTCCTACGCGCTCACGAAGATGAGTTGGGACTTGCCAAGTGTCGGGGATGATCTTCGCCATGCGTGTCTGCTCTCCCGGGGTGTTCGAAAGCGCGGAGGCTACACGAGCGGCGTGTCCTCCTGCGCATCGAGTTGGTCATTCCAATGGGCATCGGAGACTCGCGGTCTGAGCAGCGTGACGATGAAGGTTGTTCCCTCGCCGAGCGTGCTTTCGACCTCGACCGACCCGCCCATGCGCGTGACCAGATGTTTCACAATGGAGAGCCCCAAACCCGTGCCGCCTTGGGCGCGCGCGCGGCCTTCATCCACGCGATAGAAGCGCTCGAAGAGACGCGGCAGGTGGTGCGCAGAGATGCCTGGCCCGTTGTCCTTCACCTCGATCTGCAGACGCGTGTCCTCGGCGGCAATGCGCACCTCAATGCGGCCGCCCTCACCACCGTATTTGATCGCGTTCTCGACGAGGTTCGTCAGCACATGATCGAGCGCGCGCGGCTCGGCGACGCACCAGGAGGAGTCGGCATCTCCATGAACTTTGATCGTCGCGCCTCGGCTCTCTGCACGCGGCTCAAGCGATGCGGCAACGCGCTCTGCGGTCTCCAGTGCCGAGACGGGCTCAAGCTCAAGCTTCGCGTCAGGAGACTCTGCACGTGAGAGCTCAAGCAGGTCTTCCACGAGGCTCTGCAGGCGCACGGAGTTGTCGCTGATCGTCTCGACGAAGCGCCGCGCCAGGGTCGGGTCGTCGATCGCGCCATCGAGCAAGGTCTCCGAAAATCCGCGGATGGTCGTGAGCGGTGTGCGCAGCTCATGGCTCGCATTCGCCACGAAATCACGGCGAACGGCGTCCACACGATGCAGCTCCGTCACATCATGCAAGACGGCGATCACGCCAGCGCCATCCGGCAAAGGCACAACTTGGGCGGCGAGCATGCGCTTGCCGCGCTCGGTCTCGACCTCGAAGCTCGCCTTCGTCATCACGCCCTCGGAGGCCGTCACAAGTGCATCGCGAAGCTCGGTCGAGCGAATCGCATCGCGCACCGGAAGGCCCTTCACTTCACGCCCCGCGAGCGCGACGAGGGCCTTGTTGGTCAGACGAATTTTCCCTGCGCCATCCGTCACCAAGACGCCTTCCACCATCGCATCGATGATCGTCAGCAAGCGCGCTTCATCGGCCCGCATGCGCGAGATGCGCTCGGTCAATTGCTCGGCCATGCGATCGAGTGCGCGACCCAGATCTCCGATCACATCCTGCTGTCTTGAGTTCACGCGCACGCGCAGGTCGCCACCCGCAAGCTCAATGGCCACGCGGCGCAGCTCATCCAAGGGCGCTGTGATGTAGCCAGCCAGAGAGACGCTCGCGAAGCCCGCGAACGTCAGCCCGAGCACCCCCGCCCAGATGAGCGTCGGCATATTTCCAAGGAGCCAGAACGCAACAAAGAGCGTGAACCCAAGCACGCTCGCCATGACGAGAAAGAGAAGCCATGCGAGCCGAGGCGCCATCAACGCCGACTGATGCGATAGCCCACGCCGCGCACCGTCTCGATGTAGTCGCGGGCCGCGCCGAGCTTCTCGCGCAGGCGCTTCACGTGCGTATCGACCGTGCGTGTCTCGATGCCCGGCGCGTAGCCCCAGACGCGCTCCAGAAGGGCCTCACGCGTCTGCACGCGGCCAAGCTTGGAGGCCATGTCGTAGAGCAGCTTGAACTCAAGCGCGGTGAGATCGACAAGGTCGCCTTCGACGACCACCGCGTGCTGCGGGACATCGATCTCAAGCACACCAATCACAATGCGCTCCCCTGCGGCGGGGCGAACGGAGGGCCGGGTTCGCCGGAGCACAGCGCCCACACGGAGCACGAGCTCACGCGGGCTGAAGGGCTTCACCACGTAGTCGTCTGCGCCGATCTCAAAGCCGATGACGCGATCGATCTCATCGTTCTTTGCGGTGATCATCATCACCGGAATCGCCTGCGTTTCCGGGTCACGCCGCAGTTGCTTGCAGACCTCGGTGCCCGCGATGTCCGGGAGCATCCAGTCGAGCAGGATGAGATCGGGGGCCTGCTTGCGCACCTCACGAAGTGCACTCTGCCCGTCACGCGCCGTCACCACCTCATAGCCCGCTTGCTTCAAGTTGTACTCAAGCAGCGCAACGATATCGGCCTCATCGTCGACGAGAAGGATTCGTTCCTTCCCGCTAGGGAAACCAGCTGGCTGTGTCATGGCGGGACCGATGCTGGCAGCCCTGCGTGTCATCGTGGCCTCATGATTGTGACGCCTAGGTGACGAACGTGTCCGTTCTGTGCCTTGTCGAAAATAGAATCATATTGGGATATGATTGAAGAAATCAAGCAACCCGTCCCGCGGAGGCATCGACGAGGGCGGCGAGGGAGAGTGCGCGTGGGCTCCGCACTTCGAACGCCATCTTCGCCGTGAGGTACGCCATCGCGAGCCTGCGGGTCGGGTCGCACCACCCAAGTGCACCGCCCGCTCCAGGGTGCCCAAAGCTCGCGAGGCTGGAGGAGAACACGCCTGGGTCCTCTTTCACAAAGCCGCGCGTCCAGCCCATCGGTCGACAGAGCACGCGATCGCGATCGCTCCATGACTCGCGCGCTTCAAGGGAGCGCACAGCCTCTTTCGAGACGAGCCTCACGCCATCGATCGCGCCGCCGTTGGCCAGTGCGCTGTACACACGACAGAGGCCACGCGCGCTTCCAAGCCCGTTGCCCCAGGGCAGCTCAAGCGCATGCACCCGGCGCGTGTTGTAGTTCTCGATCCCTTGCGGACCCGCCTCACTGGGAAACTGAAATGCGCGGTACGCGTCACCTTTGCGGATCACCTGCCGCATGATCGCGCGCTCACAGCCTCCTTCGTAGAGCACCTTGGGCAAGGCACGGAGGCGCTCATTCCCTTCCAAAGGAACGTTTTTCGCGACACGTGGCTCAAGTGCTTCGGGCAGCCCGATGTAGACATCGGCCTTGAGGGGACGCGCAACTTCACGGGCGAAGAAGGTGCCGATCGACTCGCCTGTGATGCGCTTGAAGAGCTCGGCCGCGTAGAGGCCGTAGGTCACGGCGTGATAGCCCTGATGTGTGCCTGGCTCCCAGGCGGGCTCGGCCTCTTCAAGCAAGGCACAGAGCTGCGTCGGCCGGTCGCGTACATCGTCGAGGTTGAAGTCACGCGGAAGGCCGATGAGCCCAGAGCGGTGGTTGAGCAGCATGCGCGTGGTGATTGTGCGCTTGGTCGGCGAGGCGAACGCGGGCCAGAACTTCGAGATGGGCGCCTCGTAGTCGAGCAGGCCGCGATCGACGAGCATCAGAAAGCAGAGCGCGACCATGCCCTTGGTCGACGAGAACATCGTCGAGAGCGTGTCGTGCTCAAAGGGCAGGTTGCGCTCTCGATCGCGTACGCCGCAGACGAGGTCGACGACCACCTCTCCCTCGTACCAAACAGAGATGCCCGCACCGAGCTCGCTCCCGTTGCGGAGGGAGCGCAGCAACTCATCGCGCACAGAGTGGAAACGAGGGTGCACGTAGCCGCGAACGAGTTCGGTCATTCACGAAGCGTAAACCTTACAAACGAAACGAGCCCCGCTGAACGTCAGCGAGGCTCGGAACCGAAGCGCTTTGGAGGTCGTTCAACGCCGCGCTTCGCGAGGCAATACGGTGCCTCGGCCATGAAGCGGACGAAGCGCATCACGCACATGCGGACTCGGCTGAATCGGCTGACGCAGCGTGCGCATCACGGTCGGTGAGAGGGCGGCGCGGCTTTCCTGTGCGGACGCTGCAAGAGGCACCGCAAACATCACGGCAGCTGCGGCGAAGATCGAAGCGAGGCGAATGCTGTTCATTGTGTGTCTTCCTTCTGAGCCCACGGAGATGGGCGCGTCGTGCGCATCGTTGAAGCGCGATGGAAGGACGCAGTCGGACGCGGTCCGATTCATCACAATGCGCGCGCAACGCCTCGTGCGAGTTTGGCCCGATGACCCACATCGAACACTCCGCGCAGTCGCAGCGTGATGCGATCTTGAACTATCGCGTCGAGGATCTGGCGAGGGCCTTTGTGGAGGGGATGACGCTGGTGGAGAAGGCGCCCGAGACGCACCTGCACGCGCTCATCGAGGAGACGCTCGATTTCCATGCGCGCAAAACACAGCCTGCGCTGAGCGACGACGACCGAGCCTTTCTCGAGACGGTGAACCTGCTGCTCGCCCACGGCGCAGACCCGGATGCCGCCCTCCGCTGGGACTGGGAACCCGGCCACGAGCGCGAGTACATGCGCGGCGAGACACCACGCTCGCTGGTCGAAGACGAGCTTCAGACCGAGCCGAGCGGGGCACGGCGCGAGCTTCTGGAGAAGCTGGTCACGGCACTGAACACACGTGCGAAATTATAGTCAAGCGAGTTGACTATGTGAAAAGAACCCGACGGAATCGCTTGAAAACCATGCGTTTTCGAGCGCCAGAAATTCTTTGTCGAAAACTAGATTTGTGTTCAGTTCCGCCCGTACAGTGAACGCATGAACACTTCACACGTCACCCTCGCCACGATCGTCACCGTCCTCTTCGACCTCGCGCGTCTTGGCGTCACACCCACCGATGCGCGCATCGCCGGCCGTCTTGGCATCAGCACCGAGCGCGTCAGCCGAGCCATGCGCGAGCTGGATGCACGCGGGCTCGCCGATGCGAAGCGCTGTCGCCTCACACTTACGGGTTTGGGCATGGCGGCGCAGCTGGATGAGGAGCGCAGCGAGCGACGCGAAGTCGCGATGTTGAAGGCGGCCTGAGCCGTCAGCCGCGACGCAACTCTGGCGCGTCTTGCTCGAGCCTCGCGAAGAGATCGCGCAGCTCTGCACGCGGCCTCAGTGGAAGCACAAACCCCGAGCCAAGCTCGGTGAGTTTCTTGTCGAGCTTCTCCAGCTCACGACCGTGATCACGCAGGAAGACTTCGAGCTGCGCGCGATCATTTTCGTACTGCGTCTCAAGGCGCTCAAGCTGTGCACGCAGCGCTTCCGTCTGGAACTCAAGGTCCTTCACTTCGCCCGATTTCGAAGCGACCCAGGCGCGCGCCTTCTCGCTTGTTCCATGCGAGAGAAGCCAGCGATCGAGGTACTCGGCCGTCTCGCGCAAGCTGGCAATCACGCCCACATCCGGCGCATCGAGCTCACGCATGCCACCGAGCGCACTCAGCTTGCGATGGGCCTCGCGGTACGCGCGCTCCGCCTGCTGTGAGGCATCGAGGTAGGGCTTCACCTCAAACTCGGCCTGACGTGCGCCTGCACGCGCCTGCGAGAGGTCTTGCCCGAGCATGCTCATCGCATGACCCATGCGCTGTCTGCCCTCGCGCGCAGAGGCCTCCATCGTCTCGAGCTTGCGTTGCTCCTTCAAGCCGTGGCTTCGGAGCTCATTCATCTTGAGGAGCGTCCCGCGGATCTCACCGAGCATGTGCTGCGCGAGCTCGGGCGGAGAGCCCCCCGGAAATGCGCGCTTGAGCATCTCTTCAAAGACGAGTGCGCGGGAGGCCCAACGCTCGAGCGTCGTCGGAGGAAGTGTTGGTGCGGCCTGACGTGCAGTGCTCGCGAGCGACATCGCAGGCATCGCGGGCATCTGCTCTTGCGGCACCAACGCGAGCAGCTCGCGCTCGACCTGATGCGCATCCACAGGGCGCTCTTCGGGCTTCTTCGCGAGCAGTCGAAGAATGAGCTCCTCAAGACGACGCGGAATGTTCGGCACGCGTTCCGAGGGCCGCGGCACTGGGTCCTGCATGTGCGCGATCAGAAAGCCAGTGATGTCATTTGAGTTGAAGGGCAGCTGACCCGTCACCATCTCAAAGAGGATGACGCCCACGGCGTAGAGATCCGCTGCGGGCCCAGCATCGATCGAGGTCACGCGCTCGGGCGCCATGTACTGCGGCGTGCCGAAGATCTGCCCCGCACTCGTCATGCGCTGGTCGTGCAAAGAGCGCGCGATACCGAAGTCGAGAATCTTCGGAATGGGCCGACCATCCGGGCTTCGTGCGACGAAGATGTTCTCGGGCTTCAAGTCGCGATGGATGACTTGGAAGTCGTGCGCGCGTGCGAGGCCTCGCGCGATCTGCGCGCCGATCACGGCAACATTGGCGAACGGCATCGGGCCTTGTTCGATGAGCACATCAAGGGAGTGGCCCTCGAGAAGCTCCATCACGAGGTAGGGCGTTCCATCCTCGGCCTCACCGTAGTCAGAGATCTCCACGATGTTCGGATGGGCGATCGCCGCTGCATTCTTCGCCTCACGTCGAAAGCGCTCTTTGAGCGCAGCATCTCGGACGAGGTGGGCACTCATCACCTTGATCGCAACGGGCCTGTCTACGAGCTGCTGACGCGCGCGATAGACAACCGCCATGCCGCCTTCGCCAAGCTGACTCTCGATGAGATAGCGACCCGCGAGGAGCGTTCCGATGCGTGGATCGGCCATCTCCTGCAGGGCCGTTCCGTCGACAAAACAACGGGCCTCATCGCCTGGGTACTTCAACTGACAAAGAGGGCAAACGCGCATCCAAGACCTCACTTCACGCGACCGTCATCGAGGCCGACCGGACATGGACCTCACACCCGCGTTCAAACTTGGGCAGAGCGTGACGGTCTTTGCCGCGTCGCTGCAACTGTGTTGCACGGGAACAAGTTCCCTTCCGCTTCAGACCCAGAAAGGCGACGATGTTGTGAGCACGTTGAAGACACTTTCTGAACGGCCCGAAGGTGAGCTGCTTGAGCCAGTGGATCTGCGCACGGAGCCTCCGCCGCGCTTGCTGGAGAACACGCTGCTCGGGCCCATTCTGATTGGGTGGCGCGAGTGGGTGGGCTTGCCGGCCTTGGGCGTTGCTGCGGTGCGCGCGAAAGCCGACACAGGTGCGCGCACAGGTGCACTGCATGCGGAGGCGATGGAGCGCTTCTCGTCGAACGGCACACCGATGATTCGCTTTCGCATCTTTCCGTTTCGCGGAGATCGCGTGACGGTCGTGCCCGCCGAGGCTGAGCTCATCGGGGAGCGCCTGGTGCGCTCGAGTGATGGTGGCGTGCAGACGCGACCGGTGATTCGCACGGTCCTCGCCATCGCGGGCATGGAGCGCACGATCGAGCTCACGCTGGCACGCCGTGATTTGATGGGTTTTCGCTTGTTGCTGGGCCGCGCCGCACTGGACGGCATGTTGGTCGACCCGCAGCGCAGCTACCTCTGGGGCGAGTTCACGCCGCCGCTTCCCTTCCGCGCGAGTGTGCTCCCGCCGCCGCCCTCGGAGAGCAACGAATAGGTGCGCGGTGCGCGCTCTGGATGCGCGCTCAGCTCTTCCTTCAGCACGCGCAAGTCGTCCTCCACATCCACGTCGTACCAGGGAGAAAGCAGTGCCACGGACAAGCCCGCTGACCTCGCGGCACGCGCCGTGTCCTCGCAAGCGTCTTGCGTGGAGTAGCGAATCGAGGCGTCTTCCAAGAACCCTGCGTCGATGCGCGCACGCAGACCGATCGCCACGTAGCCGCCATCGCGTGCGGGGATGAGCGCGACGTCTGCGCCCTCTTCAAGTGCACCCAAGAGGTCGTGCAGCGAGGATGCCTGCAGCGTCGGCGCATCGCTCCCCAAGAGCACACGCGCCTCCTCGCCCTCGGCCAACGCATCGAGTGCATGACGCATGCGCTCACCCAAGGGCGCATCGCGCTGCGGCTTCGGTGCGCGTGATGAAAGGCTTGTAAACCAAGGCGATTGCGCATTGCCCACGATGAAGAGTTGAAGTGAAAATTCCAAGGCCAAGCGTGCGCAGATGTCTTCCGCGAAGGCGCGCGCGAGTGCTGCGGCCGCGTCATCACCGATCGACTTGGCGAGGCGCGTCTTGGTCTGCCCCGGCGTTGGCTCGCGCACGAAGATGCCGATCGTCCTCATCGATGACGCAAAAGCAGCGAGATGATTTTGTGCGAGGCGCCGATCGTCCCGCGCAGGGTGCCGCTCACCTTCGAGACGCCGATGCGCTTGCGGTAGGAGACGGGCACTTCCTCCATACGCAGCCGCTGCTTGGCGCCTTTGATCTGCATCTCGACAGTCCATCCGTAGTCGAGATCGACCATCGATAGACGCATCAGTGCATCCCAGGTGATCGCGCGAAAAGGCCCCAAATCCGTGAAGTTTGCGCCGTAGAAGAGGCGCAGCGCCCGTGTGGCGATCGCATTGCCGACACGCTGTTGCGGCGTGAGTGAGCCGCGCTCGCGTCTGCCGCGCGTGCGTGACCCGATCACCAGTTCTGCGCCGCGCTCCATCGGTCGAAGCAAGCGCGGAAGCTCGCTCGGGAGGTCGCTGTGATCGCCATCGAGAAAGACAACGACGTCGGGTGGATCGCCCTTCATCGATGCCATCGCGGCAAGACACGCCGAGCCATAGCCACGCCTTGGTGCATCGATGACGATGGCGCCTGCTTCACGCGCGACCTCGGCCGTGCGATCGGTCGAGCCGTTGTTTGCAACGACGACATGGCGCATCGACCAAGGCGCAGGCAGCACGCGCGGAATCTCGCGCAGCACATGGGGCAGCGCGTCCTCTTCGTTGAGCGCGGGAATGATCACGTCGATGAGCAAGGCTTCTCTTGAATGCATCGGATTTTCGAATCCAAACGATTGCTTTTCTCGATGAATTGGGTTCCGTTCAACATGTGCCGCATTCCAATTCGTCTCGACTTCGCGTCGCCAAGCCGTCTGGTGCCTTCGCTGCGGATTGGCGAAGCATGGCCAAGCATTGGAAGGACTCTTGGCATGACGTGGTTCGAAAGCGAGCGCTGCCAGCGGACATCCTCGCGGGCCTCACGGTCGCGGCCGTTGCACTCCCGCTGAACCTTGCGCTTGCGGTGGCCAGTGGTGTGCCTCCCATTGCGGGGTTGATCGCTGGTGCTGTGGGCGGCTTCTTCGCGGGCGTGTTCGGTGGCTCGGCGCTTCAGGTAACAGGACCGGCTGCCGCGCTCTCGGTCCTCGTGCTGGCCATCGCAGAACGCTTCGGCGCTGTAGGAGTTGCTGCTGCGGCGCTGGTCGCAGGGCTCTGCCAGGCCGCGCTCGCCTTCTCTCGTGCGGGTCATCTCGCGCGACACGTTCCGGAGAGCGTGCTTGCGGGTTTCACAACGGGTGTCGGTCTCAAGCTCCTCGACGGACAGATCCCTGAGTTGCTTGGCTTCGACTACCGCGTGACCGAGATGGCCGCGATGATGCACCGCCCTGCGTGGCTGCATGAGGTCGAGTGGTTGGCGGCGGTCTCTGGCCTCTTCGTGGCGTTCCTCGTCGTCTCGACGCGGCAGCACAAGCGCTTCCCCGCGGCGATCATCGGCATCGGTCTCATCACCTTCATCTCGAACTACCTGGGCTGGGATGTGACGCGTGTGGGCGAGGTGCCATCGACGCTGCCGCATCCATCCATTCCGCTGCTGCACGACGATCAGTGGCTCGATCTGATCTTGGCGATGCTGCCCATCGCGTTCTTGGCATCGGTGGAGTCACTCCTCGCTGCAAGCGTGGTCGATCGCATGGCGAAGGCCGACCCCAATGCACCGAAGGAAGTGCATCAGCCCTCGCTCGAGTTGCTTGGACAGGGCATCGCCAACATCGCCTCGGGTTTGATGATGGGTATGCCCGTCTCGGGCGTGGTTGTGCGCAGCGGCGTCAACTTGCAGAGCGGAGGTCAGACGCGACTCGCCGCGATCCTGCACGCGGTCTTCCTTGCGGCCGCGGTGCTCTATGCGACCGACGTGCTCGCGCATGTTCCTCTGGCTGCGCTCGCGGGCCTGCTCTGCGTCGTTGGCTTTCGCTTGCTTGAAGTTGACACGCTTCGCGAGCTCTATCGTCACGACAAAGTGGAAGCGGTCGCGTTCGTCATCACGGCGATCGGCACGGTGAGCGGACACTTGATGATTGGCCTCACTGCGGGCCTTCTTCTTCACGCCGCGAATCGCTTTTTCCTCGGCCACAGTGAGAGTGCCGAGCGAAGGCAGATCGCCAAAGAGCAGACCCCGGGCATTCGCGCCGTGCTTGGAAAAGACCGCGCAGGAGCCAGGCAACCACAACACAGCACGCTTCCCTCGAAGGCGGAGTGGATGCCGAATGTACGCGGCAACGCGATCGTTCCGCCCACCGCATTCGTGCACCCGCAGGCTGCCGTGATCGGCCGCGTTGTTCTCGGACAGCACGTGCACATCGCAGCCGGCGCGAGTGTGCGTGCCGACGAGGGCAGCCCCTTCTTCATCGGCGATGACTCGAACATTCAAGACGGCGTCGTCATCCACGCGTTGAAGCAAAAGCGTGTCGTGGTCGGCGGCGAGGAGTGGGCCGTCTACGTCGGTCGCAATGTCTCGATGGCCCACAACGCACTCATTCACGGCCCTTGCTACATCGGAGACGACACCTTCATCGGCTTCAAGGCGGTCGTGCACGATGCGGTCGTGGGCAAGCATTGCTTCATCGGCATCGGCGCGGTGGTCGTCGGCGTCGAGGTGCCCGATGGGCGTTTCGTCCCGCATGGAATGATCGTCGATAGCCTCGACAAGGTCGACAAGCTGCCCCTGGTGGATGCGGCGCAGATGCACTTCAACGAGGACGTCGTCGATGTGAACCGTGGCCTCGCCGCGGCCTACCGCTCTCTCGAAGATCCGCGACTAAGTCCCAACGCCGAAGGCATCGCTCGTGGCAGCGAGTCGCCCTGGTCAGAGCATTGGGGACGCAAGCCCAGCACCCAAAAGTTTTAAGAGGTTTGAACGATGGATCCAATCACACTCATCGGAATTGGCGCTGGCCTCGGGTTCACGGGGGCTGTCTTGTGGCACGCGAAAGATCTCTCCTTCCGTGTGGAGGAAGGGCATCGCGCGATCTTGGTCACCTTCGGTGCGGCACTGCGCGAGGGAACCAAGCTCAAGACATTCCCCCCAGGGATTCACTTCAAGTGGCCCTGGCAACACGCGATGGATGTCTCTGTCCGCGAGCAGAACGTCGAACTCTCGGGCGAGAAGGGGCAGGTGGTGATGGCCGAGGATGGCACCGTGCTGCGTCTCGATGCCTCGCTGCGCTATCAAGTGGAGCCCGAGCACGTCGAGCATTTCCTCTTTGGCTTGGCGCGGCCGAGCGAGCACATCACAGGGCTCTTCACCTGCTTGCTGCGCAACGAGATTGCGAACCTCACGACGCGCTCGGATGAGCTCGCGGCACAGCCCAGTGACGCCATCGATGAGGCGGCTGGGGCGTACGGCTTGATTCGCCGCGAGCGTCAATTGCTCAACACCCGCATCGATGAGTTCGCGCGAAGCCGCATGGGCGAGGGCTACGGCATTCGTTTCGGCGCGGTCGATCTGACCGACATCCTTCCGCCTGAGGAGCTGGCCGATGCGCTGAATGCGGTGATGCAGTCACGTGCCGAAGTGGAAGCGCGACGCTTTCGCGCGGAGAGCGAGTGTCAGCAGCGTGTGCTCTCGGCGGAGCAGGGCGTCGAGATTGCGCGCCTTCAAGCGCAGAGCACGGAAGACGAGATGAACCAACTCGCCAAGCATCTGCACACGCTGAAGGAGCAAGGGACGCTGGCGCGCTATGTCGAGCGCCGACGCAAAGAGACGATGGCCGAGAGCCGGACGCTCTATCTCAACGAGCGCGCGCTCGAGACGAAGGTGTCGCCGTGAACACAACCGAGTGGATGCAGCTCATCGGAGGGGTCCTGGCGGGGCTCTTCCTCGTCCCCATGTTTCGCGGCTTGTTTCGCGCGGTGACGGTCGAGGTCGAAGACGATCACCACGTTCTGCTCACCCGATTTGGCAAGCTGGAGCGCACCTTCACCACGCCTGGGTTGCAGTGGGTGTTTGATCGCTGGGCACCTTGGGTCGAGGCGATCTCGGTCTC
>JBILQT010000500.1:0-3795 GCA_044373065.1 Sandaracinaceae bacterium | reverse complement strand
CACGGACGTTGGCGTCAGGTACTCCACCACCTCGCGTAACGAGTCCGGTTCTCGTTTGGTCCACTGCCATGCACAGAGCCGACCGTAGGTTGCTTCGATGGTTGGTGCTGGCGTGCCCGGCGTCGGCGCGATGGGCGCGTCCAGCCAGGCCACGCCAAGATCAACCAAGACGTCCTTGGAGGCCCTTCTCGCAACCAACTCTCGGAGCACCGATTGCGCGCCTTCGTCGGATGCAATCGCGATGTCGTCCGTCTCGAAGTAGGGCGCGAGCACGCCAACCTGCGTGATCGTTGCGTCAGTGGGAATCGCATCAAAAAGCTGATCCAGCAGCGGCTTGTTGAACGTCGAGAGCAGCCGATGGTCACGCGCAATCTTCCCCGCGTCGACGACCGGAAGTCGGCGCTTCAACGCGTCGAGTACCAAATCGAGTTGGGTTCCTCGGTGTTCCGCCAACGCAGCGCAGTTGTTCAAAAAGGCCGCGACTTCGTGGAGCGTCGCTGCATCAGCATCCTCATCGAAACGCAGGTCGCGCACGAATGCGAACTCGACGTTTTCCTCGAAGCCAGGGCGCGTGAGGTTGCACGAGCCGATGAGCAATCGTGCTGACTCTTCATGCAGCACGAGCGCGAGCTTGGGATGAAAGGTGCGCGATCGAACAAGCAGCTGATCGTAGGGAAGCCGCTTACCCGCCTGACGCATCCCCGCATCCACGAGCACTGCGACGGGCGCCCTCTGCAACGCACCACGCGCCTCCTCCAAGAATGCGAGCCGCGCTTCATCCGGATCCTCACGCAGCGCAAGCGCACTCCGCAGCACGTGCTCCTCGAAGTACGTGGGGTCGAAGTTGTACGTACAGAAGACGGCGCCGAGGCAGAGCGCTTCGGTGGAAAGAGCTTCCACAAGGCTCTTTTCGTTGAGCTTCATGATGCCTCCTCACCCTCGTTGGTATGCCCTGATGGCAGTCGCCCCACGTCCCGCAAGAGCTGACGAACGACATTGAACTTGAGGTTCGGGAATCGCTCCGCCTCATCCGCACGCGTCGTGTACGTAGTCAGCAAAAGCGTGAGCTGCCCATCCTCATCGAGAACCCACGGCTCCACGCGCAAGCGCTCCTTCTGCACTTGCCGATGGTGCGCGAGCAGCACGCGAACCGTCTCAGATGGCGAAGCGTCTCGGATGTTCTCCAAGAATCGGACGAACGCATTGCCGTGCGTCGCAAGGCTCCGGAAGCGCGTGACCTGAGGCGTGTCGAGGCAAGCGCGCACCGCATTCTGAAGTTCATCCAGTTGAGCAGCCGTAAGCGCCTTCTCCGCAATCACGCTTCGCGAGGCTCGCCACCCAGCGGCAGCAAGCGCGACGTAGACCCGGTCGAACAAGCGCAGCACGACGTGCATCACCTCGCCAAACTTCCGAGCCAGCACAAGCAGCTCGCACAAGCTCGCGTCGACCTGACCCCAACGCGCCTCGATCGCACCATCGAGAATGCCGCGCGTGTCCACGACGCTCTCCTCCGCCGACGCCTTGATGAGGCTCGCAATCGCGTTCGTATGCGGTTCGCTGTCCAGGAGGTAGTCAGCCAGACGCGCTTGCTGCGCCTCACGATGAAGCGCGTTCAAGCTCGAAAGTCGACTGCGCTCTCCCACCTTCTTGAGCGTCAGGTTTCCAAGCTTGCGTTCGATACGAGCAAGCTCCGGATTCATCGCCGCAAGCGCGTACTCCTGATATCGCGACGTGAGCTCCCCCGCCTCGCCCCAGAATGCCCTCGCGACTTCCTCTCCACGCGACGTGAGCCGGAGCGAACCCGAAACGACGAGATGAGACAGACGCAGTGGCGACAGATACGCGCCCAAGCTCCCAAGCTCTTGTTGACGCGAGATCATCATGAAGTTGAGCGGCAACGGTTTGTCCCCGCCCGTCCAAGCGCGGGCTGCGCCACGAATGCCGCGCATCGCGTCAACGTCGCCTCGTCGCAGCTCTCCATTGCGGAACTCAAAGGTCGCGAGTGCCCAAAAGCGCTCCCACCGCTCGAAGAGCTTTCGGCGCTCCTCATCGTCGGCCGGAAGCTCGTATCGTTCGCGGGCCTCCTCAGCGAGTTGAAGCCCCACGAGCACCATCGCATACGACTGTGCGCGTGAGCTTCGTGTCGTCACCGTGGGCAAGAGCCAGAGGCCCACTTGCTGCGCGAGATAGTCGAGCGCGAGCGGATCTTCCGGCGCGAACTCCGAGCTCGCTGCAGGGGCCGAGAAGAAGAAAACCTGTTCCGGTTTCTTGAGCGTGAACAAATCCATCGTGTTCACCCGATCGTCGAATTCGATGTCCGACTGCGGAAGGCTCGCTCGTCAGCAAACTCGAAGGCAAGCGTTCGCATGAATCATGTCGCAATATGAAACCAATAGTGTCTTGAGGCGGAGGATCGATTCGGGCGCTTCCTCACCGACCCACCTCGATCGAAGTCCCATCCGCATACACAACCTGGCTCGGCTCCCACCGCACCGTCCCGCGTGTGAGATCGAAGTTTCGCAGCGCCCGATCCTCCGGCACGAACTGGTTGTAGTCGCGCACGTAGCTGTTCTCGAAGGCTTGGTTGGCGAGCATGTCTTGCTCCACGCTGACGACGACCGAGCTCACCTCCGTGCCGAAGGTATCGAGGAACACGAAGCGCCCACGCACACCGCGTATCGCACGCTCGCCGAGGTTGGAGACACGTACGTCAAAGGCAACTTGGTCGCGCAGTTGATGCGTTCGCCAGTTCGACTCGATGAACGAAATCCGAAGCACCTGCCCCGGCAGTGAAGCTCGCAGCGCCTCCATCTCGGCCGCACGTCGTTGAGCCGCAAGGCGCTCTTCTTCCACACGCTGAGCCTCCGCCGCAGCACGCTCTTGCTCACGCGCAGCGGCCTCCTGAACGAACAAGCGTTGCCTCTCGATCATCTGCGCAACGGTCGTAGGCAGCATGCCCTCCTGATCCCGCCCCAACGCCTCGCCGATGCGCTGCCGCGCGAGATAGCCCACGACCAACTGAGCCTCCTCAGGCGTCACATCACGCGATTGCCCAAGCTCGCGCATCACCTCTTCGGTGTTCTCCGCAGTGACCTCGCGATCACGGATCGTGCTGCACCCGACGATGAACAGGTGAGCCAGGAACACACTCAGAACGAGAGGATAAACCGTCACGACAACGCTGCGCATAGAGCCTCCAGTGCCGCGTGGTGAACCCCTTGGGTCGCGGCGTTGTGGAGACACGCGGGTTGGTGGCGACTGACGAGAATGTGGTGTTTTCTCCGAGAAAACAGGCGTTCAGTGAACGCGGCTAGGCGTGTTCCTGTCGAAGGCGTTTCCAAGCTCGACCATCACGCAGATACCTTCGGTTGGACGAAGACGTACAAAAGCAGGCAACGACTCACACCTCGGACCGATACCGGCCTCATGACTCAACTACAGGTGTACGGCCCGATCGCCGTCGTGTTCTTCCTGCTCTTCGGCGCGTGCGTCGCCTACTTCCTGCGCATGCCAGTCGTGCAACCCATGCCCCTCGCACAGCCGGTACCCAACACAAAGCCAGCCTCCGGACGCGACGTCTATTTGGGCCGTGGCTACCCGCACCCCGAGCCACTCGCGAGTTGGTATCTGATGGCCATGACCGACGCCGAGCGCGTCACGAAGCACCAATGCTTTCGGTGCTGCTGGCAGTACCTCGGCGAGTACGGCATCCAGAACCGTGAGGACCTTGAGTTCAACATCGGCTACTGCGTCGACCCGCGGCGCGGTGACCGAGACGGCGACAACAACGCCGCT
>JBILQT010000499.1:0-3813 GCA_044373065.1 Sandaracinaceae bacterium | reverse complement strand
GAGCGCTGCAGAATCGTCTTGGGTGCAGCCGCAGTGATGAGCGTCGATGTCTTCTCTGCGCCGGGCCCAACGATGTTCTGTCGATACGTCATGCGTGCAGTCACCAGGTGCAGCATGCCACCACGACGACGCCCCAAGCTTGAACTCTCTTCGAACATGACGCGCGTCGCTTCCCCTTGCGCGACAAGGGTTTCCATCTCCGAGTCAATAACCTCAATACGCGTTGTCGGAAGCTGCGAGAGGTCGATTGGATTGCGACGGCCTGTCGGCGAAGGCTTTTTCTTCGGCTCGCTCGGCGGCGGCGAAGCAGGTGGTTCATCGCCACTCAACTGCCCGGTCAACGCATTGAGATGAAGCTTGGTCTGAAGGAACTCCAACTCCAGTTGCTCTGCATCCACACGATGCGCCTTGGCCGCGAAGATGCTGCGCTCCAAGAGCTGCAATCGAAACTGCAGCTGACGAATCGACTCACGCAATCGGTCGCGCTCGACCTCAAGAAGATTGCCCCGCTCACGCTCACTCGCGAGCGTCGCTTCGAGAGCCGCATTGCGCTGAAGCAGAGCCTTCACACTCTCGGCTTCATATGGGCTCGTCGTCACATCCGATGTGTAGCGCAGAGCACGATCGGGTTTCTGTGCGCCAACGCAGGATCGCCAATGAATCCTTGGCGTTTAGTGCTTGGTGGGCAGGTCGATGTCGATGCCTTCAAGCAGGTCATCGAGCACGCGCTCATCGATGCGAAGTGTCTTCGAATCATCGAACGATTGCGGCAATCGGAAGGTGCCTTTGTCGAGCCTCTTATAGAAGATGCAGAGCCCGTTGCTGTCCGCGAAGAACACCTTCATCGCAGTGCGACCGCGACCAAAAAAAACGTAGAGCGCACCGCTGCGCGCGCGACGCGCCATGCGCTCGTGCACGACGCCAACCAGGCGTTCAAAGCCCCACCGCAAGTCGATGGGATCGAGCCCCACGAACACCTCCACGCCTCGCGGAATCATGCGCCCTCACGCAGCGCCCGCACCGCATCACGAAGCAGCGCGCCATCAAATCCACGCTCAAGACGAATGCGCACGTCACCCATTTCGATCACGAGTGAAGGTGTCTTCTCTGCACGCTCAACACGCGCCAACCGCACTGGTTTGCGGCGATTCGCGCGGTCGTGCTCGTAGGCCCAATACCGCAACGACGACGGCGAAACACCAGCCCTCTCCGCATACTCAACCGCAGTGAGCCCACTCTGCCGCCAACCCAACACATGCCGCACACGCTCTTCTTGATTTGTCGTCATGGGCGAAGCGTGATGGATGCGGAGAGGGCGCGAGCGACGGTGGTCGCGCAGCGGATACAGCAGGACTGGCCAGCCGCTCCCGTTCTAGCGAGTATTCGTGAGCAGTTTGCCGCTCCGCTCTGCGACTATGTGCCAAGCGTAGCGAGTCAGGATTTGGGCACGCTAGGTGCTGTTCAAGCAGCTCTGCAGCTGCGTCGGCGGGCACGTGGATAGCGGGGTGCGCTGTTGCCGCCCTCCCTTCCCTCCACAACAACCAACCCGGCCACGCTCCGCGTCCGAACCACTCCCGCCCAGGTGGACTGAGAGCAAGCCAGTGTCAGAGGCTTTCGATGAACTGCCGCACGTTGGTGTCCACGACTGCACTCTTGGCAAACATATCGTGCTCCGCGAGCGGCGTTGTGGAAACACCGCCCGTGGAAGCACCACCGCCTGTGGAAACACGCCACTGCCGACTTGAGCTTCCGACAGCGACTCCGATTGGCGGGTACTGGAGTTCTGAGGACGGGTCGAACGTGTTCCTGATCACGGAACGCTACGTTTCGATGTCGACCTTCACAAGCCACTCCATGGAACCTCCCTGTGAACACTCGGACTTCGGCAGGATTGATTCCGTTGTTGCGTTCCGGTGGCGTCAGGTTTCCGACAGAATCGAATTCTACGACGGATGTGCTGGTTGGATTCGTCTCGCGAGCATTGCCCCGGACAACACGCTCAGCGTTCTTGTACCGATGGGGGGTGTAGCAGGACGTACTTTTGAGACGCATCGGCACCTCGACGCACATCACCTCGACCAAGGAACGCGCGATATCTTCGAGTTCTGTCTTCCTGCCGAATTCTACTGAGAAACCTTTCACTCAATGACTGACTCGCAGTCGACTGTCGCTCCTTCGAGGAATGGCCGAGCAAGTTCTTCGCAGTCGCTGGTGCATCGTTCGAACCGAGCCTGAATCTCGGTCTCGTCGTCATACCTTCCGACCAGCGCGTGTCCGTCCCACTCAAGCCAAATCCCGAGCGTGCGCATTTCAGGTGTGCTCCATCGTGTTCCGACTTCTGAAAGCGGGTCTGAGCAGAAATAGTAGTGGCCGGGCGGTGGAGGGTCCCCGCGATGCGAGGACATGAATCGTTGGGATGCGATTCGGTTGTTTCGGATGAAGAACCGGAAGTAGAAATCGGGAAAATCGATGTAGTCCGAGACGATCCAAAGGCCATCGATCGACTCCACTTCGGACGACGGGTTGGTGGCGGGCGACTGGTCGGCGGTGGACGGGACTTCGACTGGGAGCGCCTGACCGGAACACCCGAAGACCAAGAACAAAGAAGCGAACCAGTACTTCACCGCAACCTCCGCGTTTCTCGCGCGGCTTCCACACGGGAGCGATCGCGCGAGAAACGTTCGCCTTGGCGAATGCGCCGTAGCCTCGACCTCAGCTGCGCCCGCGCGGCGCGAGCACGAGGGCGGCCTCCTCGGCGCCGGGGCCGCCACGCTGCCGCAGCGCGAGGAGAAAGCCACGGTCTCCGAGGGCGGCGAGCGCCTCCAATGCTGCACGGCGCACCAGCGGGTCCGCGTCGGCGGCGCGCGCCTCGAGCTGACGGCGCAGGCTGCGGGCCGAGGCGCTCGCGGGCCCCGGCTGGGCCTCCCTGAGGGCCGTCGCGTAGCGGTCGAGCATGAGCCCGAGGGCGAGCTCGCGGAGCCGGATGCCGTGCGTGATGCGGGGGATGATGAGGTCGGCGACGATCTCCTGGTCGAGCTCGAGGAGGCGGGCGTTCTGCGCCGCGGCGAGTGTGGGGTCGGCCGCGAGTGCGGCGGCCAGCGCCTGCGCGGAGGCGTCGTCCCCGCCGAGCGTGAGCGCGAGCGCCGCGTGTTGCTTGGCCCGCTCGTCGGCGAGCAGGGTGACGAGCTCACCGCGGATCTCCGGCCCTGCCTGCTCGCCGACGATGACCGCCGCGGCGCGGCTGCGCTCATCGTCCTCGCCGCCTCGCACGTACCCCATGAGGCGGGAGAGCGCTGCGGAGGGCGTCCGCCTGCGAAGCGCGCGCACCAGCGCCTGACGCACCCCGGTCGAGGTGCGCGCGTCGGTCACACGGTCGGCGGCAGCGTCGAGGGTGGCATCGTCGCCGATCACGCCGAGCACCGCGCCCACGTCGCTGCGCAGGATCGGATCCGCCTCGGCGTTCGAGGCGAGGTCCAAGAGGCGCGACGAGAGATCGGTCGCGCGGGCCAGCGCGATCGCCTCAAGGGACGCTCGCCACATCGCGCCGTCCTCCGCGCGCGTCTGACCCCGGGTCGGCAGGTCCTGTGCGACGCGGGTGCGTGCCGTAGCGAGGGCTGCGGGATCCGCACAGCGCGCGAGCGCCCGCAGCGCCGCGGGCTGGCTCGATGCGTAGCGACGCAACACGGCGCGCGCGTCCTCGCCGCACGTGTGTGCCTCGGCCATCGCCTCAAGCGCGGCAGTTCGCACGGCGGCGCGACTTGCGAGCTCGACGAGCACCGCCTCGACGTCCTCGACCACGGCGGTGCGACCGAG
>JBILQT010000498.1:0-3831 GCA_044373065.1 Sandaracinaceae bacterium | reverse complement strand
CACGCGGATGGGATGCGCGCTCGCCTCAAACACGCGCCGCGCCATCAGGCTCGTGTGACCGAAACCCCGCTCCTCGTCGTCGCCCGCGCACCATCGCGCCCAGTAGTGCACCTGCGATCCAAGAAGGGCGAAGTCCCTCGAGAGCGTGCGCTCAATCCACGCCATGCGTTCATGGGGGAGGCCGTAGTGGTCGAGCGCAAAGAGCACGAACGCCATCGCGGCGAAGCGGACGTCATCGCTGGTCACGCGCTCGTAGAGGGCGATGGCGTCACCTATCTTCGTCTCGTCTGCGATCTCAAGCGGCCAGTCTTGAATCTTGTACGCGTAGGTGATGTTGAGCGCCGCATCCACAGCGTCCGAACCGGCGCCGGTGCAGTACTCGCGGCGCGAGGGAAGCGGGAACGACGCGTCGTCGAAGAACATCACGTCCTCCACCCAAACGACGCGCCCATGCGTGCGCCCGTTGATGCGTAGCTCGTGCTCGAACGCCTCTTCGAGAACCTGCCGAACGACGTGCTCCGGCAGCGCGCGCACCTCGCACGCATCGTTCATCGGAAGGCGCGTGTGGAAGTGGAACCCGACGTGCTGGATCGCGTGCGCGAAGGTGAGCGAGGCGCGCACGCGGAAGGTCACGTCCGCCTCGAGGTTGGGCTCGGGCCTCTGCCATGCGAAGGCCTGCATCGTGTACGTGAGGCGCGCCTCACGACGTTGTTCGCCACGCTGAAGCAGCACCGTCGACATCAGGGGATCACGTAGCCCAGCGTGCTCTCGGTGCGCTGGCCCTCGCAGCCAGGGTCGGTGCTGATGAAGTGATCGCCATTGCTGGGCACAACGCAGCGCTGCAGCGCCACGGCACCGGGTGTGGGCGCGTCGTAGGCGTAGCCCACAGGGCCGAGTGGATGTTGGCCCTCGCAGCCCACGTCGGGCGTGAGCATGTTGTGCATCCCGACAGCGCACTCGTAGAGCATGTGCGTGCCGGGCGTTGGGTCGCGAAAGAGGCGCCATGAGGCCTCGGTGACGAAGCCTGGCGGTGCGATGCGCGAGCTTGCCCAGTGGCCGCGTACACCTGCGCTTCGTGTGAGGCGGATGTACGGCAAGTCCTCGAAGCCACACGAGACCATGCCGACCTCGGGGCGGTTCGCGAGTGCCCAGGTGGACCATGCGGGCTTGGCGCTTCCGTCGCTGCGACGCAGCCCCACCGCGAGGCCTGCGCCTGTCTCGGCGGGGTGATCCGTCATGCGGTGATAGATGTAGCTCTCGATGCCGGGCGTCCCGAGCGCGTTGCGGAAGCTGCGACAGACGCCGTCGGCTT
Source organism: Sandaracinaceae bacterium (assembly GCA_044373065.1). Taxonomy (GTDB): domain Bacteria; phylum Myxococcota_A; class Polyangia; order Polyangiales; family Sandaracinaceae; genus JAFLCL01. The sequence goes on along the minus strand of JBILQT010000498.1, from coordinate 2,519 downwards.
GCGCCGCCTCGCTCGATGCTCCGATCGAGTTCACGCCGCTCTCCGTGAGCTGGATCTCCCAGGTGGAAGGGACGCTCGGGAAGTTCTGCCGGAGCCACTGCGCGAGCGTGCCGAGGTTGCCGTAGGTCACGCGCGGCCAGTCGTCGGCGGAGAACTCGGGGCGCAGCAGATCGGGCGGGTAGGGGTGGTAGGCGACGCGCCATGCACGCGGTGCGACGAGCGGTGCGAGGGCGCGGAGGAAGGTCTCTCCGGAGAGGAGCGCGTTGGTTGCGGAGGGCGCATCGAAGGCCGCGCCGAAGTGATGCTCGAGCGAGATGAGCACCTTCGCGTGGGGCTGCCAGCGCATCACTTGATCGAACGCCGCGTTGTAGTTGTCGGCGTAGGTGCGCACCCAGGTCGTTGCGTTGCAGGGCGTGCCCTGACCGCAGCCGATGTCGAACCAATCGTTGGCGTTGACCTCGTTGTGGATGACGAAGTCCGCGATGCGCCCGTGTCCGTGCAGGCCGTCGTATCTGCGCGCGAGCATGCCGGCGAAGCGGCCGTAGTCGGCGGCGTTGTCGGGCGAGCAGAAGATGTCGAAGCCGGGCGCGACGGGTGAGCACGGATGGGTGCGTGCCCAGGCCGGCACGCCGTAGACGACGGCCGTCACCACAAGGCCGCGACGCGTCCAATCGGTGATGGCCTCGTCGACGCCGCCATCGACGTTGAAGCAATGCCCCTCGTATTCCTCCTGCGTGGCAGCACAGGGCGGCGGACGCACGCTCGGCTCCCAGCTCGCCCAGACCAAGTTCATCGCGACGCCGCCCGCATTGTTGCCGCTCACCTCATCGCGGTTCGGCCAGAAATCCGGCTGCAGGCCCTTCATGCGCATCGCTGTGCGCGTCGGATACGGAAGCGGCGCGGGCATCGTCCAGGCATCGGCTGGCGGCGTGAAGGCATCGGGTGACCAAGCATCCGGGAGCGGCGCATCGACACCCGGCGGCGCGTACGCATCGGGGCGGGGCACGTCGGGGAGCACGTACGCATCGACGCGTGCATCGAGGCCCGGCGCATCGAAGGTGCCGATCCAGGTGTCTGGTGTGGAGACGTCCAAGTCGGCGAAGCGGATGTCGTTGGCGAAGGCATCGCGGCCTGCATCCTCGGTGCCCGCGCGGCCGTTCGCGCATGCAACGGAGGCGGTGCTGAGAAGGAGGACGAGCGCGGACAAGGTTCGCATCGCGCGATGGTACGACGTGCAGCGCTGCGACGGCTCGGTGTGGCGCGAATGCCTGAGGCGCAAATGTTGGGGGCCGCCGTCACGCGTCTGGGGCGCTCTCTGAAAGTGTGAGAGCCTCCGCGCATGTCCGACATTCTTTCTGCCATGGCGAGCGAGCTTGGTCCGCAGGCACTCGCCCAACTCGGGTCTTCATTCGGCGCGTCTCCGCAACAGACGCAGAGCGCCGTTGCTGCTGCACTTCCCGCGCTCATGGCTGGTTTGGCACGCAACTCCGCACAACCTCAGGGCGCGCAAGCCCTCGCATCCGCACTCGACAAGAACCACGCACCGAACTTGATGGACAGCCTCGGCCCGCTCGCGGGCTCCCTCCTCGCAAGCCAGATGGGCGGCGGCGGAGGAGGAGGCATGGGCGGCCTTCTCGGCGGCCTTCTTGGAGGCGCGCTCGGTGGTGGCGCGCCGCAACAGCCAGCACAGCAGCCCGGCCTCGGCGGCCTTCTCGGCGCGCTCGTGCAGGGCGGCCTCGGGGGTCAGAAGGCGGCACCGCCCGCAGCGCTGAACGGCGCAGGCATCCTCGGCCACGTGCTCGGCGATCAGCAGGGCGCCGTCGTGCAGAACGTCGCGAAGGCCTCGGGCCTCAGCCCGCAGGTCGTCTCGGCCATGTTGCCCGCGCTCGCACCCATCCTGATGAGCGCCCTTGGCAGCCTCAAGAAGGACCGCGGCCTCGATGCCAATGGCGTCGCGCAGCTCGTTCAGAAAGAGAACCAGGCACTCACACGCACAGCCCCCGCGGCTGCGGCACCGGGCGGCCTCGACCTCGCCTCGATGGGCGGCGCGTTGCTTCAGTCGGGCTTGCTCAATCAGCTCTTCCGCTGAGCGATTCCGATCCAATGCAAAACGCCCGTGCTCTACAGCGCGGGCGTTTTCTTTTGTGCGGTACTCAGCGGTTCGCCTTGCGGCTCTTCTTCGCGGCCTTGCGCTTGGCCTTGGCCTTCGCCGCATTCACCGGCTTGGCGCGCGACGCGGCCGAGAAGGCCATGCGCAGCTGTGGCTCGAAATCCTTCGCCAGCATCTCGCAGCAGAGGATCGCGTTCTCAAGCTCGTACGCCTCCGCGAGGAACATGAAGAACGACTGCATCGCGATGAGCGCCGGGCCCGCTTGCGAGGCCGGCGGCTTCACCTCACGCGGGATGACCTCAAGCAGGATCGTCCGCAGCTCATCGGGCCCCACCGAGACCGCCGTCAGCTCGAACTCGCGCGCACAGGCACCGAGCATCAAGCCGAGCCAGTCGAGGTCGACCTCCTT
>JBILQT010000007.1:0-63659 GCA_044373065.1 Sandaracinaceae bacterium | reverse complement strand
GTTCCGAGTGCGCTTGAGGGCCAGGCCGACCCGAATGGCTTCACCGTCACGGTGCGTGGCGCCCTCTCCGAGACACGCGCAGCACAGATCGCGCGCACCAACCCAGCGGTCGACCGTGCCTCGATCATCAACCGTGGTGATCACTGCGTGCTCGATGTGCGCTTCGTCGAAGGGCGCACGCCGGCCTACCGCGTGGCCATCGTGAATCAGACGGTCGAAGTGACGATTGGTCACTGATTCAGCGCCACACTGAATCGCGATTCAGTCGACAAAAAGGGCCCGGAAACGGGCCCTTTTTTGCGTTCACATCGTTGTCAGGCTTGTTGACATCGCTGTCAGGCCTGTTGACATCGCTGTCAACGCGCGGGCGCTCAGCCAAACTGAAAGGCCGAGAGTGCGACGTCGGCGAAGGTGCCTTGATAGACGGCGCGTCCGACATCCGCCTCTGCCGCACCCGCGATGACCATGAGCGGCAAGAGGTGCTCCTCGCGCGGATGCGAATCGCGCGCGCTCGGTGCCGACGCCCACGCCTCGAGCGAGGCATCGCGTGCCGCTTGCGGTGTCTGCATCGCTGCCGAGAGCCAGCCATCAAACGCGACCGACGCAGCACGCCCACGACCACCGAAGCCACGCATGTTGTGATAGCTCATGCCGCTGCCGACGATGAGCACGCCTTCATCGCGAAGCGGTGCAAGCGCTCGCCCCATGGCGAGATGCGTACGTGGGTCGAGACCCTGCACAAGCGAGAGCTGTACCGTGGGGATGCTCGCCTCGGGGAATGCGACCTTGAGCGGAACGAAGGTGCCGTGATCGAAGCCACGTGCTGCGTCCTCACCGCTCTCGATCCCCGCCTCGCTGAGGAGCGCCCGCACACGCTGCGCAAGCTGCGGGTCACCCGGCGTAGGCCAGGTGAGTCGATAGGCGGCCTCGGGAAAGCCGTAGTAGTCAAAGAGCAGAGGCGGCGCTGCGCTCGTCATGACCGTTGGCCGCGCTTCTTCCCAATGCGCCGAGATCACAACCATTGCGCGTGGTCTCGTCGCTGTGATGTTCGGCAGCGTGCGCAGATACGCAAGGAGCGCATCGGCCTCCTGACGTGTTCCAAAACCAAGCTCGACGAAGGGCCAGGGGCCTCCTCCGTGCGGCAAATAGACGACAGGCATCCGCATACTTCGCTCCCTCTCTCGTCCTTCCGAACGACTCTGTGCTTGAGCACCCTCGCGCGTCACGCATGCGCTCAGCGCTCCCGTGGCGAGCGTCACAGTTCCTGCGATGACGGCCTCTCGACGTGTGATCTGCTTGCTCATGAAGGCTCAGTCTGAGCGTCGCGATGAAGCGCGAGCAGTGGCCACTTTCAAATCGAGGGTTGCCCTACAGGAACGCGGTCTTCACACGTCTTCACGCTTCACGCTTCACGCGCTGCGCGAACATGAATGCCTCGACGTTGCCATCGGGCCCAGGCAGCACCGAGTCATCGACGCCGCGAATCTCGAAACCAACGCTGCGCGCGCCCTCGGTGACGCGCTCGATCGCAGCCTTGCGCACAACGAGATCACGCACGACGCCCTTCTTCAGGTTGGCTTTGCCCACCTCGAATTGCGGCTTGATCATCGCGACCAGAAAGCCCTCCTCACGAAGCACTTCGTGCGCTGCGGGAAGCAGCTTCTCCATGCCGATGAACGAGGCGTCGATCACCACGAGATCAACCTTCTCCGGCAACGACTCGGCGTCGAGCGTGCGCGCATTGGTGCGGTCCATGATCACCACACGCGGGTCTTGTCGCAGCTTCTCGTGGAGCTGCCCATAGCCCACATCGATCGCGTACACGCGCACGGCACCACGCTGGAGCAGGCAGTCGGTGAAGCCTCCTGTGGAGGCGCCGAAGTCTGCGCAGACAAAGCCCGTCACCTCGAGACCGAAGACCCCGAGCGCGCCCTCCAGCTTCACGCCGCCGCGCGAGACATAGGGGATGTCCTCACCACGCACATGGATCTCGGCATCGAACGCCACCGAGTCGCCCGCCTTCTCGATGCGTCGGTCCACTGCATAGACTTTCCCCGCGAGGATCAGCGCACGCGCGCGCTCACGGCTCTGCGCAAGGCCCCGCTCCACGAGAAGCTGATCGATACGGATTTTCTTTCCCGGGGAGGCCGGCAAGGTTTGTCCGGGGAGTGACGTCAGTGACTTGGGCATGCGAGCGCGCCTCTACTCCGCTGTGCACCGAATGGCACCGTGATATTCGTCGCGCCGCTGCACTCTCGCGGCAGGAGAATCGCACCATGCAGACCATGCCCAACGGCCTTGTACGCCTTCACAAAGATGATCACGGCGTCGCCACAATCGAGCTCTTCAACGCGCCGGCGAATGCCTACAGCCACGAGATGATGAAGGACCTCGATGAGGCCATTCTCGATGTGCGCTTCGACGAGAAAGTGCACGTCATTGTGCTGCGTGGCTCCGGCGAAAAGTTCTTCTGTGCAGGCGCCGACATCGCGATGCTTGGGCGCGTCACGACCCGCTACAAATACATGTTCTGCCTGCACGCGAACGAGACGCTGCTGCGCTTGGAGCACACGCCGAAGCTCGTCATCGCCGCGATTCACGGGCATTGCGTGGGCGGCGGTTTGGAGGTCGCGATGGCGGCCGATCTGCGCGTTGCTGCGCGCGGTACAGGCAAGCTCGGCCTGCCCGAGGTGAACCTCGGTGTGCTTCCGGGCACGGGCGGGACGCAGCGCCTCTCACGCATCGTCGGCAAGTCGCAGGCGATCGAGTTGATGGCCGAGGGCAAGACCTTCGATGCCGATGAGGCGAAGGCGATGGGCATCGTGAATCAGGTCTGGGAGAAGGAAGGCTTCTTCGATCGCGTGAACGAATACGCGCGCACGTTCTGTCCTCCAGGGCGCGCCTCGATGGCGGTGGGCTTCCTCAAGCGCGCGGTGCAGACAGGCGCCGAGATGGCGCTGGAGCAGGGGCTCTCGCTTGAGCGCGAGCTGCAGCAGCGCCTCTTCGAGAGCGATGACGCGAAGGAGGGCATCGGCGCCTACAACGAGAAGCGCAAGGCTGCGTTTCAGGGGGAGTAGATGTCGATCTGCAACCCAACGGTTGCAAATGGATCGCCGGAATCCCTTGAGCCATCAGGGAAATGCAAAAGCGCAACCGTTTGGTTGCGCTTTTCTTTTGGTTGTTTGTGGAGACGCAACAGCGTCAGCCGCAGAAGCCGCTGGGCAGCACAAAGACGTGGCCGTCGCGGACCTCGCAGGCTTGGCCTGGATAGCAACCGCAGCCTGTGCAGCCGTCGGGAGCGCTGTGACACGAGAAGATGATGCCGTCTGCGGGGCCGCATTCGCTGATGCAGTCACGGTCGGCCGTGCATGAGCCTTCGCCACAGACAAAGTCGGGTTCGCTGCAGATGCAGTCGGCTTCAGGAAGCGCGACCCAGCGACGCGTGGCGGGGTCGCATTGGATGGGTGACGAGCAGCATGCGTTGCCACAGCGTGTGCCGGGGCTTGGGCAGGAGGTGCCGACTGCGCCTGGGCGATCGACTGGGCATCCGTGATCAGGACACTCGACGGGCGGACATGCGGCCGCCGCCCAACGGCCTCCGACGCACTGAAGTGCTGGCCACTCGCCAGGGCCGGGGCAGCACGCGCCGCAGCCCATGCCTTCGGTGTTGCAGGGCGAGCCCATCGTCGGTTCGCGACCGCACCAGCAGGCCGGGTCGGGCTCGGCCACGCGACATTGCCAGAGGCCTGCGGTGCATGTGCAGTCGGTCCCGCCGCCGCATGCGCCGCCAGTAGATCCGCAGCGCTCGCCCTCGACGGAACATGCCGTCGGGCGGAATGGATTCACGTCGGGTGAGCATGCGCAGATGCCGCCAGCGCAGCCTGTGTCGGTCGCCGTGAACGCATCCACACGGGTGGTGGCGTCCACAGGAATCCCACTGTCCTCGGTGCCGCGTGTGTGGGTGTTGTCGCAGGCCGAGAGCGTGGCGAGGACAAGGGAGAGCGCGGCGATGGAGGGCTTGTTCATGGGTTCACTCGCAGAGAACGTTGGATTGACTCGTGACGTGTCCGGCGCGCTCGCTGCGCAAGACCATGCGGCGCGCATGGGCAGCATCCATGCCCGGGATTTTGTGCGAATTCGCTCACTTTCGCTGGGCCATGTTGGGCCGAGGGCGTGATCGCTTGTCGCGTCGCACGTGACTTCAAGGGTTGACTCTTCGCGCCATGCGAGGCGAACTCGCGCGCATGGATGCAGTCATTCTCGATGGTCTTCGTACTCCCTTTGGCAAGCACCGCGGCGCGCTCTCGACGGTGCGTCCGGACGACATGGCAGGGCACGTCATCCGCGCGCTTCTCGCGCGTCATGAGGATGCGCGCGCTGCCGTTGAAGAGGTGATCTTCGGCTGCGCGAATCAAGCGGGCGAGGACAACCGCAACGTCGCGCGCATGGGCCTCCTGCTCGCAGGCCTTCCCTTTGAGGTCACCGGTGTGACGGTGAATCGCCTTTGCGCATCAGGGCTTGAGGCCGTTGTGCAGGCCGCACGCGCGATCAAGACAGGCGATGCGAACGTGATGATCGCAGGTGGTGTCGAGTCGATGACGCGCGCGCCCTACTCGCTGGAGAAGGCGAGCGAGCCCTTCCCGCGCACCCCCCCAGCCATCTTCGATACGGCGCTTGGTTGGCGCTATCCGAACGCGAAGATGACGGAGCGCTTCCCGCTTTGGTCGATGGGTGAGACGGCCGAGGAGGTCGCCAAGGAATACAAGATCAGCCGCGAGGATCAGGATGCGTTTGCCGTCGAGAGCCACAAGCGCGCGGCGCGTGCGTGGGAGAACAACGCCTTCGAAGGGCAGATCGCACCGGTCTCGATTCCCTCATCCAAGAAGGGCGCACCCGATGAGGTCGTGAGCCGCGATGAAGGCGTGCGTGCAGACTCCAGCGTCGAGGCCCTCGCGAAGCTGAAGCCTGTCTTCCGCAAAGAAGGTTCCGTCACCGCGGGCAACTCGAGCACGCTCAACGATGGTGCCGCAGCGCTCCTCGTGACCTCGCGCGCATGGGCCGAGAAGCAGGGCAAAAAGCCGCTCGCACGCATCGTCGCAAGTGCTGCTGCAGGTGTGCATCCGAACGTGATGGGCATCGGCCCGGTGCCCGCCTCGAAGAAGGCGATGGAGCGCGCAGGCTTGTCGGCCAAGGACATCGATCTCGTCGAGCTCAACGAGGCCTTCGCCGCGCAATCACTCGCCTGCGTGCGCGAGCTTGGCTTCGATGCAGACCGCGTGAACGTGAATGGCGGCGCCATTTCGATGGGCCATCCGCTCGGTGCAAGCGGCGGTCGCATCCTTCTTCAACTCGCGCATGAGCTGAAGCGACGGGGCGCGCGCTACGGCCTGGCCAGCCTGTGCATCGGCGTGGGGCAGGGCTTGGCCGTCATCATCGAAGCCGAGCGCTGAGCGTGGTGTTCTCGCAGAAGGGTGCCCTCGCGTACATTGCCGTCTGCGTTGTGCTGACCCTCCTCTGCGTGGCCTGGTCGCGTACGCATGGCTGAAGAGACGACACTGAGCGTTTGGAAGACGGTTCAAGCGACGTCGCTCGTCCTCTCCTGTGCGCTCTTGGGAAGGCTGCTTGGCATCCTTGGCATCGGGATGCTGAGCGGTCGTCTCGACCCCTTCGCGGAGAACGCGGCGCAGCAAGTGGACGGCGTCCTTCTCGCGATGGGCATCCTCGGCGCATCGCTCTTCGGCGGCTTCGCACTTCTCGTTGCGCTGCGAGAGCACGCGCCCCTTCGCTACCTCGCGCTCGACACCTGGAGCACCCGTCACTTCGCATGGGGCCTTCTCGCGAGCATCGCGCTTGTGCTCGTCTTCAATGCTGCGCGCTTCGTGCTCACAGGGAGTGTTGTGCCTGCGCTCTGGCAGAACACCTATCGAAGCGCCGAGTCCATTCCGCTCTTGGCACTCGCGCTCTGCGTCGTTGCGCCGCTCTTTGAAGAGAGTCTCTTTCGCGGCCTTCTCCATCGGGGTTTGGTCTCGTCGAAGCTGGGTGAAATCGGTACGATTGCAATCATATCGATTCTCTTCGCGCTCGCACATCGACCGACCGACTTGCTGAGTGCGCTCGACCCGCTCGCCTCGGGAATCTTGCTCGGCGTGGTGCGTCAGCAGAGTGCGAGCACGCGTGTGTGCGTCGTGATGCACGCGTTCATGAACCTTCAGGCCATCCTCACGGTGATGCTCGTTGGGGTGCGGGCATGACCACTTCGATGCGCAGTGCTTCATCTCGTGACACGAAGGCCGCCATGTCGAAATGGAGCGCCATTCTCTTGCTTCTCAGCGTGCAAACGCTCGGCTGCGCAGTGAACGATGCGGCCATGGCCGACCAGCTGATGTGCGATGCGGCGCGCCAGCACGTGAGCGACTGTCTCGGTGTCGAGGTCGCCGAAACGCCTTGCAATCCAAGTGAATCCGCTGCGCTCTTGAACGAGGAGTGCAGCGCGCTTGGAGACGACAAGACCGACCGCGCCGCGAGCCTTCTCTGTCGCATCGGCATCTACTCGGCGTGCAGTGTCCCCGCGTGCCGTGTGCGCGCACCTGAATCGACATGCACGGCCTACATCGATCACGAGGATTGCTCGCAGTGCGACTACTACCTTTGTCGCGAAGGCAGCGCGGCCACCGCGTGCGGGGAGACGGGCTACTACCAGGGCTTTGGCTATGCGTATTGCCGTCGCTACATGGATGTGACCACGCCGCATATGACGCCACGCGGCCAAGCCTTCATGCGCGATGTGCGACGTTGTCTGATGGAGGCCATGGAGCGCGACATCGCCCCAACGCTCTCGTGCACCGACGTGCGTGACCTTGCCTTTGCGAGCCACCAGCAATGCTATTTGGACTCGGGCTTCTGTGCCCTCGGCGTCGCGGATCGGGCGCGTATCCTTGCGAGTGTGCAGCCTGCCGATCTCGACTACCGCCTCATGCTTCGTACGGCGGCTGACTGCATCGGTCGCTGATCCGTAGGTCATGAGCGAGGCCCAGACGACGACGACGTTGACCCCCGGCGCACGGATCGGTGCGTGGCGGATCCTTCGTCTCATCGCCTCCGGCGGCATGGGTGAGGTCTACGAGGCGGAGAACGCCATCTCCTCGTCGCGGCGTGCGTTGAAGGTCATCCGCGCGAGCCTCCTCGGCGATGACGATCTGCGTATCCGCTTTGTTCGCGAGACCACGATCGCCTCGCAGATCAAGCACCCGAATGTGGTGGAGGCCTGGGACCCACTGATCGAGGGTGATCTCATCGTTCTTCCGATGGAGCTGCTCGAGGGTGAGACCTTGTACGCGCGGCTTCGACGCGGGCCCCTCGCGATCGAGGAGGTGCTCCGCATTGGCCTCGCGGTCGCAGCGGGCATCGGCGCATTTCATCGCCTCGGCATCATTCATCGCGACCTCAAGCCGGGAAATGTCTTCCTCACGAAGGAGGGCTCGCAGGTGAAGGTCCTCGACTTCGGTGCCGCACGCGAGATGCAGGGTCAGAGGCATACGATCACGGGGCATCTGATTGGCTCGCCCTCCTACATGCCACCCGAGCAAGCGCTGGGTGTGCGCGACCTGGATGCACGCGTCGATGTGTATGGCCTCGGTGTGCTGCTCTACATGATGACGACGGGTCGCAGGCCCTTCGAAACCGACGCCGAGGGCAATGCGCTGAGCAAGCTCGTCTCGCGGGCGCCGTATCCGCCGCCGGAGCAATTGCGGCCCATCGCGCCGGCGCTTGCCGATGCGATCCGTGGTGCGTTGATGTGGGAGAGAGACGCGCGCTTCGCTTCGATTCAAGAGCTTGAGCGCGCCCTTCAATGCGCGTGTGAGGCGCCTCTTGAGGCCGCGTCTGCGATAGGGACTCAGGCGATCCTCAAGGAGGCCTCTGCCGAGGGCGAGGCGACTCTTGTGAGCCAAGCGCCCGTCCACGCAACGGCCTCACGCACATGGCTTCTGTTGCTTCCGCTGCTTGCGCTCTTGCTGCTTCTCAGCGCAGGCACCGCATTCGTCGCGCATTCGTTTTCGCGTGAAGCAAGCACGCCTGTGCCGCGCCCGGCGCTTGCCGATGCTGGCGTCTCCCTCGAAGACGCAGCGCTTGCGAACGTCGTTGTGATCGAAGCCGATGCCGGAGCCGATGCCGGCCTCTCCACGGACGCACCGCCGGTCATCGAGCACACCCACCGCGAACATCGAACGACCCGTGAGCTGCGCGTGCCCTCGTCGCCGCTTCGCCCGCACCGCACAGAGGCTGCGCCCGCATCGGACGACTCGGACGAAGGCCTCTGGATTCCTTGAGCGTCGACTGCGGTAGTCTCGCCGCGTGGCTCGTCTCGGCTCCTACGTACGCTTGTTTGCACTCATGCTCGCGCTGATGTCAACACTGTTGACTTCGCGTCTTGAAGCGCAGATCCCGCGTGCTCCGGCTTGCGATGGTACGGATTTCGATGCGGCCGCGCGTGCGCTCGAAGAAGGCGATCGGGCAATGCGCGATGCCGCGCGTGGGGCAGGGCAAGCAAGCCCGGCGGAGCTTCAAGCGCTCTACGAGACGGCGCTCACCGCGTATGCCGAGGCGTGCGCACAGGGCGATGATCAAGCGTTGGAGCGCATGGCAATTCCGCTCTACCAGCGCGGTCGAAGTGCCGAGGCGATGCGTGCGCTCGACGCGTTTCTTCAGGCGCATCCACCCGGCACGCTCGAAGGCAATGTGCGTCGTCGTGTGGAGAGCAACCGTGAGCGCATCACGGCCTCGGTGGCGACGCTTCGCATCGAGACGCGCGAGGGCGCGGTTGTCTTTCTGCGCGATGCGATGTTGGGCCGAGCCCCATTGGCCGACCTCTTCTTTTCCGCCGCAGGCGACGTGGAGGTTCGCGTGGAGTCTCCGGGCTTTCAGCCTGCGCTTCGCCACATCGCACTCACGCTCGGGCAGACGACGACACTCTCGGTGGAGCTCGTGCCGAACCCAGTTCCGGGCTCGTTCATGCTGATGATTCCGCAGACGCAGCGCGCACATGTTCCCCTCCGCGAGCGCCTCATGCCGTTGACCATCGCGGCCTTCGTGCTTGGCCCCGTGCTTCTTGTTGGAGGTGTCGTCGCGACCATTTTCACCGTCGATCAGACGCTCACCTCTCCACTTGGGCCCGTGCTCGCCGCGCTCGGCTTCGGGTTGGGTTCGGGGATCACGGTCACTGGGGTCGTGCTGCTCGTGGAGATCGGCAAAGACGACCGAGCGAATGCATCGCTGCAATGCGGGTTCGGCCCCTTTGCACTTCAATGCGCAGGCACATTCTGAAGAACGCGATCGACTGAAAGCACGTTCAGTCGCATCATCGTGCGATGCCACGCAGCATCGCGAACCCGCCAAACCCTTGGTCCCGTGAGCGCACCGAGTGGGCGAACGATTCAATCGACACGCCGCCTCCGCTCACCAAGCTCGAAGTCTTTGAGGAGACGGCGAAGTCGATCCTCTCGGAGAACCAGAGCCCAGACCTCTCGTTTCGCTGGAGCGCGAACCCCTACCGCGGCTGCTACCACGGCTGCGCGTACTGCTATGCGCGGCCCACGCATCAATACTGGGGCTTCGGCGCAGGTACAGATTTCGATCGCAAGATCATCGTGAAGACGAACGCTGCGGAGCTCCTGCACGAGGCCTTCACGGCCAAGGGTTGGAAGGGCGAGTGGCTTGTCCTCTCGGGCAACACCGATTGCTATCAGCCGCTCGAGGCGAGCTACCGCATCACACGCAAGATGCTCGAGACGTGCGTCCTCTTTCGGCAGCCCGTCGGCATCATCACCAAGTCGAGCGTCATCCGGCGCGACATCGATGTGCTTGCGAAGCTCGCGCGTGAGGGCCGCGCGAAAGTCACGCTCAGCATCGCCTTTGAAGACGATGAGACGGGCCGTCTGATGGAGCCCTTTGCGAGCCCGATCAGCAAGCGCTTTGAGACGATGCGGATGCTCTCGGAGGCAGGCATCGAGGTCGGCATCTCGCTTGCGCCGATCATCCCCTGCCTCAACGAGAGCTCTGTCGTGAACTTGCTGGAGCGCGCCAAAGAGAACGGCGCCTCCTTCGCGTTCCTGCAGCTCGTGCGTCTCTCACGCGAAGTGTTGCCTGTCTTTGTGGAGAGGCTCGAAGAAGCTTTTCCGATGCGTGCGGAGAAGGTGAAGAATGCGATTCGCGCGATGCGCGGCGGTGAGCTGAACGACGCTTCATTCGGCTCGCGCATGCGCGGCGAGGGTGAGCGCTGGAAGCTCGTGGAGCAGCTCTTTCGCATGCACACCAAGCGTCTTGGTCTCCGCGGTGGCGAGGAGGTCATCGGCGATGTGCGCACCACCTTTGAGCGCCCAAAGAGGCAGCTGACGCTCTTTGGCTGAAGCAGCCAGGCGCACGAACACCACGCAATGCAACGCGTCGCGTTGTTGCGCCTGCAGGAGAGATCGCACCACGATCACCCATGAAACGCCGTATCTCGCTTCTCTTGCTGGTGTCGTTGGGCTCTGGCTGCGGGACAACGAGGCAGACTTCACCAAGCGGGGCGACGACGAATGAGCCGAGCCATGCGGTGAGCGAGGCCGCGGCACCTTCGGATGAAGAGGCGGCAACGCCCGAGGCTGCACCTGTCGCGCCCGCATCCTCCACGGCATGTGATGCGACGATCCCTGTCTTCGCGGAAGGCCATGAAACGGAACGCGTTTGCGCCGCCGAAGCCGAGCGTCGCGGCCTGACGGTGCTCGACCTCTCGAACGATTTTGCGCCGCAGATTTTCGATGAAGCACCCGAGCTTGGCGAGCTCGGAACGCCGCCCTACCGGGCCAACTACGTCGCCCTGGCCGATGAGCGTTGGGAGGCGCTCCCTGAGGACATCGACCCCGAGCACTACCTTGAGCTCTTCGGCATCTTCGCGACGCCCCGCGTGCTCCAAGCGCGCCTTGTGGATGCAGAGCGGCACGCGTGCCATGCCGCGATCGATGACACGGCGCTGGAGGCCTACGAGGGCACGATGCGCACGTGGACATCGCCTGCGGCAGAGCAACGCGCACGCAAGCGTCAGGTGGAGTTTGCGGCACGTGCGTTCGAAGCCGAGCGTGTGCGCTTGGGGGTGGAGTCGATCGAGGCACTGCAAGGCCGCACCTCGCGGCCCTCGACGCTTACGACCTATCTTCGCGATCGCGTCACCGTGCAGGCCGTGATCGCCATGCAAGATCACCTTCTCTGCGATGGCCTGCTCGATGCGCGTCGCTATGAGCGCGGCATTTACGACGCACGCACGGCCACGGCGCTTGCGGCATTTCAACGTCAGCACGTCGTGGTGTCGGCGGGCACCTTCGACCCGCCCTCGCGCGTGGCGCTCGCACAGGAGAGTCATGAAGGAGACTTTCGCGCCGTGTTGCGCACGCTCCGTGAGCGCGTCGTGGATGCAACGGGGGTGATCGAGGATGGCTCGGCGCAGCACGTCTGGGGCACGGTCTTTGGACGCGAGGTGGACCCGATCGAGATGCGCACCGTGGTCGGTGCAGCGGCCCCCGCACATGCCGCCGCGGATTGGATCTCTCCTGCAACCGAAGCGGCAGCGAACGCGCTCGGGTGGGCTTCACCTGAGGGCTTCCTCGCCTTCTGTGCAAACCCCGCGATCCCCACACACGTTGCGGTGCAACTGCCAGTGATTCCGGCATATTATAGCAATCATATGGAATTGCGTGCGGAGATCGACCGCGGCGATGTCTGGTTTGATTACCCCTACACCTCCGAGGGCAGGCGTCGCTCGCAACCCGTTCGTCTGCGACCGACACTCACCCTCTACGCACAAACGCCTGACGGCGAGGTCGCGCTTGTGCAGTGGCCCACGACGATTGGCGGATGGAAGCCGGAGCGCTCGCGCTCCGGAGGGCTGGGTCTTCGCTACAAAGAGTCGCCTGCGGGCCCGCGCATCTGGCGCGATGTGATCGCAGCGCCTGCATGGCTCCCTCCACCGAGCACACCGGATGACGAGCTCGTGCGTCGTGTTCCCGGGGGCAACTATGTGCCCAACACGTCGCTCTTCGGGCCGGGCTATCGATCGGCGTATGGTCTTGCGATGGTGATGAATCATCGTGTCTATGAGCCGCGCCGCGAAGGGGATGCGCCCACCATCGCCGATGAGGGTGTGCGCGCGCATGGCTCCGTCGGATATGGCTCCATCCTGCGTGGCCAGAGCCATGGCTGTCATCGCCTCTACAACCACCTCGCGGTGCGCCTGACGGGCTTTCTTGTGCGCCATCGTCATCACGTGCGGCATGGGTCGATTGCCGTGCGCTATGCGCGCCAGGCGCGGGCTGGTGGACGTGTCGTCACATTCCGAATCGCCTCGCGCGGCTATCGCTATGAGCTCACGCCGCCTGTGCCGGTGAGTGTTCTGGTGGGCAACGTGCTCGGCGATACGCCTGAGGCGATCGATGGTTTGCGTCCTCTGCCCCGCCGTGCGCAGGCGGATGCGCAGGCCACCGCGGCGGCGGACGAATGACGCGCGCACGTATAGAGGCCACGCTTGAGAGCGCGGCTGCACTCGCATTTGCACCCTTCCTTCTCGGCACTTGGTTTGTGCCGCGCACCCTGGCTGCGTACCTCAGCACCTTCCGCGCAAAGCCCACACACACGCGATCTGCATCCGGTTGGGTGCTCTCGCTCGGTACGTTTGCACCCTTCATGCTTGCTGGGGTTGGGTGGATGCAGGCAGCGCGGGGTGAGGTCTTTCTCCCTGCGGCCTTCATCATTCCCATCGCGCTGGGCCTCACGCTCTGGCCCTGGATGCTTCGCGTTGTGCTTCATCTTGTGCGTGCAACGAGCCTTCGCGAGGCGTTTCATCGTTCACTCTTGGACACCGCGCGCGATGCACGTGGCACCAGCATCGCGACGGCGCTCTTCATTGCGGGTACGTGCGTGAGTCTCGCGATCGGTTGGGTGGTGATCGAGGTCTTCGGCGCCGCCTCGGGGTGGGCTTATCCGATTGCCATCGTGCTCACGTTCGGCTCGCTGCCCGTCACGTGGACGCCCACGTTTGCGTGGCTTGGTGCACGTATGGATCGCGAGGTCGAGGCGCCGATCACGCTGCGCGATCTGGGGCGTCTTGGTTGGCTCTTTGCTCCGGCTCTGTGTGCAGTCATCGCCATCGCGACGCTCGCATCCCACGCCGCACTTCCGATGCATGTCATCACCGAGGGTCGCGGCGTTCAGCTTCAGCGCGGCATGCTGCGCGACCTGGGGCAGCGTGATGTTCTGCGTGTCGCCAACTTCGAAGTGGATGTGACTGCCCCGTGGTCGGAGGACGCGCGCGGATTCTCCTACGTCGTGCACATTCGACCGCTTCGAGGCGCCGCATACGATGTGGTGTCTCCCTACGAGCCAACCTACGCGGGCCTTCGCTCGCACTCCTGTGGGACGGATTGCGAAGAGGTCGTGGTGCAGGGCCCAGACTGGGCGATGTCGATTCAGCTTCGCGAGGACGGCACGCGACGCGACGACACAATCCTGCATCGCATTGCGACAAGGGTCGGCGTCCTTGGTGCGAGCGCACTTGCGATCATGGCGCTGGTGCTTGTGTTGATCGGTGTTCGCTTGGGCCGCGTGGCGCATGAGTTGAAGCGACTGACTGGAGGTGCGTTTCGCCATCGCCTCGTGGGCACCCTGCGCGCGGAGACGGCCACTGTGCGTGACGGCGTCCTGACCTCGAGCAACGCGTCGATTGCGCTGCTTGAGGATTCGGTGGAGCTGCAACTCCCGGAGACCCTTGCGCTCTTCGCGGCCGACGTCGCCTTGCGTGAGCTCGTGCGTGCGCCCGTTGTGGTCTTGATGAACGAGCAGCCGACGTTCGCGACGCATCGCACAGGACGCATCGCGCTCTCACCTTCCGCAGAGCTCATCCTCGGAACTCCCGAGCGTATCGAGAGACAGGCCCTCGACGCGATAGGTCCACGTGTCGCAACACACGCGGCGATCGGTCTGGCCGCTGTGGCCATCCTCTTTGTGGCGATGCTCGCGTGAGCCACGCGCGTTGCCCATCCAATGGCATGCGCGCTACACGCCTTCGCATGCGCTCTCTTCGACTTGCTTCATTGGCCTTGTTGGCTCCCGCGTTGTTGGCGAGCGCCTGCCCGCCCGCGAGCGCGCCCGATGCAGGGATGCAGCCCGATGCCACGACACGCGATACACGCGCCGTCGATATCGACGCCGACGCCCCCGAAGGAGATGCGCGCGGCGATGCTCACTCAGTGGATGCACGGCCTGATGTCAGCCGTGGTGTCTTGGATGCCGCTGTCGATGCGCACATCGATGATGCGCACGTAGACGATGCGCACGCGCTCGATGCCCCCTTCTTGCGTGATGCCCCAGGCGTGGACGCACGCACTGCCGATGCACCACGCATTGGGTTTGGGCCCTCCCAATGCACCGCGATGCGCGCCTGCCCCGCGGGAAAGTTCTGCACCAATCGGGCGCCAGGCGGCGTCTGTGGATGCTTCCCAGGCACCGAAGCTTGCCCCAGTGGCACCACGTGTGACGTCGACCTCGGCGCCTGCATTCGCGACTGCACAAGCGACCTCGACTGCAACGCGGGCATGACCTGCATCGCGCTCACAGGCCGCTGCGCGCTACGCAACTGCGACGCCATGGCCGCATGCCCCGCACCCTACATCTGCGCGACGGGGCGCTGCTTTCGTCCCGACTGCAGTGCGGGTGAGGCGTGCCCCTCAGGCTGGGCGTGCGATGGCGAGTATTGCATCGAGCCCTGAGCGCTGTGTTGAGCGAGGGCGACCGATCAACGCGAGAGCGCTTGATCGAGTGCGAGCCGCACCACGGTGTCTTGCTCCACGCGACGACGCGCCTCGAGCAGCGAGCGCGCGTGCGCACCGTTCAGACGTGAGAGCGCGATCACCACACCCTCGCGCAAACCCGCGTCTTGGTGATCCAAGAGCGGCACAAGCGCATCGAGCGCAGCCACGCCCAGGCCCTCGGCCATCGCGAGCGCGGCGTAGCGACGCACGATCTGATCCTCGCGCACATCCTGAAGACGCGCCGTGAGCAACTGGCGCGCGCCCTCTCCGTAGTGACGTGCCGCGTACACCGCACGACGGCGCAACGCTTGAGGCGCCTGACGGTCATTCAAGATGGACTCAAGCGTGCGCAACCCCTCGCCGCCAAGCTGCTGCCAATACGATGCTGGCGCAGGCGAATCGATCGCGAGCAAGGCTTGCTCGACACGTGCACGCGGTGTCGTCGATTGCGCATCGGCCTGGTGATTCAACAAGAGAGCAGAGGAAAAAGCCGCGGCTGCAAAGAGGTGTCGAAGGGTATTCATCGGATGCCTCATTGGAGCGCAGTGGAGTTGCGGAGAAGTTCTTGTTGGCGCGGCGAGAAACGCCCGCTCGAGAAGACGCCCTGCCAGAACATGACGTAGTCGGCGCCGAAGTCCCGGCACTCGAAGGGATCGAGCATTCCGTCTCCGTTGTCGTCGCGCGTGAGGCCGCACTCGGGCGTGTCGTCGAAGACATCGAGCACCGTGCCATCCGCTTCCGAGGTATGCGGGAAGCCCTGGTAGTGGCCAAGCTCATGCGCGAGCACGACGCCCGCGAACCCTTCGTCGAGCATCGGCTCGATGGCTTGCAGCTCTTCGATGGTGAGCACGATGCCCGAGTTGCTTGTGCCATGAACGTTGATGGCGCCTGGGATGCCGCCACTGATGCCGAGGAACTCGGTGGAGCTGCGGACAAGGAAGACATTCAGCGTTGGGCGTCCCGCACCTGCGCTCAGGCGAAGGAGATCGCCCACCTCACTCTGGCTTTCAATCAGTGAGTGCTGCGTCGCAAGCGCGCCAGGCATCGTCGTGAACCGCGTGCTGCCCACGATCAGGCCCATCGAGGTCACGATCTCGGAGTAGCGGTCGATCATGCGCATCACAAAGGGCGTCGCCGATGCGCGCGAGACGCCGACGTAGATGAAGTTGAGCGCGATCGAAGCTCCAGGTGCCGTGCGATCGACCGTGATGCGCCGATACTGGGCCGCATTGCCGTTGACCAAGTTGACGACGTAGTCGTCGCCGCGCGGAACATCACGCATGCCCGATGGCATGAGCACGGTGGCGGACTGGAAGAACGCCACGGCGGGGTTCGCCTGGGGCGCGATGCTCCAGGTATTCACGTCAAAGAGCTGGGTGCCGCCGGCCGTTCGCAACGTGAACACGAAGCGGTTGTCGTCATCGCGATCGGCGACAAACATCGAGAGCCGCGAGGGCGCATCGAAGCGCGTGATGGGGAAGTCCTGCATGCCACCCCGCATCGCCGAGACCGTCTCGTTCTGGACCACCGTGGTGCTCGAAGGTGCCGCAATCCAAGGCGTGCAGGCCTGCGCAAACTGCAAGGTCGTGCTGCTCGTCACGATCGGAATACGCGCGCATTGATGGCCCGCCATGCAGTCGCTCGCATCGATGCAGGGCACCACGCAGCCACCTGCCAGGGCGCAGAGGTTCTCGCGACAATCGCTGTTGGCATCACATCGCGCAGCGACATCACCCGAGCCGACAGGAGCGCCACATGTGAGGGGCACATCGGCGAGATCGACCGGCGGGATGCGCGTATCGAGTACGCACGTCTGACCCGGGCAATCCAGCGGACGACGACACGTGGAGATGGGCCCGACGTCTCGTCCTGCGTCAGGGAGAATCGGCTCGACGTGCGCATCAGGCCGTCGTGCATCCGGCACCACAACGAAGGCATCGGGAAGCTCGACACGCTCATTGGCCCGGTAACACCCCACCCCGAGAAGAGCGACAAGCGAGGAGACAGCGATCGATGCGCGCATCGGCCGCAGGGTAGTCGCAGCCCCCGTAGAAGTGAAACCTTCGATCGCGTTGAAACGCAATCCGTTCTGGGAACGTATACTGCCGAGGCCGCGTGCATCCCTGTTTGGGTGTGCGCTCATGACGGAACTCGCATGCAGAAGCTCTCTCTCGTTCAGCGTCTCGTTCAGCCCTCGGGCGCTCAGGCCTTTGTGCCGCGCACGCGTTGGTTGTGGCTCTCGTTCGTTGCGCTCGCCGCGCTCTCGTTCATGGCGCCGACAAGTGCCCAGGCGAGCTTCCTCGATGACGTGAACACGCAGTTCACCGACGCGCTCAGCTCAGGGAACTACGCGCTCGCGTTCTTCTTCATCTACTTCGTCGGCTTGCTCACCGCGCTCACGCCCTGCGTCTATCCGATGATTGCGATCACGGTCAGCGTCTTCGGTGCGCGCGAGGCCAAGAGCAAGGCCGAGGCGATGATGCTCTCGACCGTCTTTGTGCTCGGCATCGCCACGCCCTTTGTGCCGCTCGGCATCTTCGTCGGCCTCACAGGCGGCATGTTCGGCGCCTGGCTCTCAAGCCCCATCGTGCTCGTCGCATTCGCGATTCTCTTCATCGTCCTTGCGAGCTCGATGTTCGGCGCGTTTGAGCTCAACCTGCCTTACGCACTTCAGAACAAGCTCGCCGACGTCGGTGGCATCGGCTTCAAGGGCGCCTTCGCACTTGGCTTTGTCTGCGCATTCATCGCAGCGCCGTGCACAGGCCCAGCCCTCATCGCGCTGCTCACCTACATCGGCCAAACGCGTGACGTCGTGCTCGGCGGCTTCGGGATGTTCACGTACGCCATCGGCCTCGGCACGCTCTTCTGGGTCGTCGGCACCTTCGCGGTGGGCCTTCCAAAATCCGGCCGCTGGATGGAGGCCGTGAAGAGCATCTTCGGCATCGTGATGCTCGTGATGGCGCTCTTCTATTTGAAGAACCTCGTGCACATCAGCGACTACTTCACGCACGACAACATGCTGATCGGCATCGCGATCGCCGCGCTCGTCATCGGCATCGCGGTGGGCGCCGTTCATCTTGACTTCAAAGAGGGCACGACTGCGGAGCGCGTCCGCAAGGGCATCGGCGTCTTGCTCACCACCGTCGGCGGCTTCCTCGCGATCGTCTGGGTCACGCTTCCCGCGCCTGGTGCACGCATCGAGTGGCGCGACGACTTCACGCAAGCCATCGCCCAAGCACGCACCTCAGGCACGCCCTACGTCATCGACTTCGGCGCCGATTGGTGCGGTGCATGCGGTGAACTCGATCGCGAGACCTTCACGGATGCGCGCGTGGTCGCCGAGGCCGACAGATTCGTCACGATCCACGTCGACATGACGCAGCGCACGCCCGAGAAGGACGCGCTCCTCGCGACCTACAACCAACGCGGTCTTCCGCTCGTGGCCTTCCACACCTCGGGCGGCAGCGAAGCACATCGCGTGACGACCTTCATCGAGCCCGAGGCGATGCTTGAGGTGATGCGAAGCGTGGATTGACGCTGGCCGGATGTGCGCGTGAGGTGTGGACGCCGCGATCGCGCGATTCGTGAATCCGGATGCGTTCGTGAATCCGGATGCGTTCGTGAATCCGGATGCGTTCGTGAATCCGGATGCGTTCGTGAATCCGGATGCGTTCGTGAATCCGGATGCGTTCGTTCGAGGTGTTCGTCCGCTGCGGCTCTGCGACTCGACCTCCGTGAGCGGGACGCTCGCGAGCTTCGACCGCATCGGCTCGATCGGCACGGGGCCTTTCACGTTTGAGACGTGGCTGAAGACCTCCGACAGCAATGTGAGCGTCATGGTGGGCTACCGCGATCCAGGCGCTTCCGAAGTTGGCTTTCTCTTCGGCATGTACGTGACCCAGCCCTTCGCGCAGCTACGCAGCGTGCCGAACATCGAGGCGCGCCAGACCGTGAACGATGGCGTTTGGCACCACGTCGTCATTCGTCGCGATGGCGCCGCGAATCTCTCTGCCCTCGTCGACTTCACAAGCGTCGCGATGAATGCAGCCACCAGCCCACGCGACATTGATTCCGTGTCTTCGCGCCTCTACATCGGCAGCGATAGCGCCTCGCCCGGTTCGGCCCCTTACGTCGGTCAGCTTCGACTCGTGCGCATCTGGAATCGGCGCCTGACGGACATGGAGGTCTCTGCCAACGCCCAGACCGTGCTCGGCCCAACCCCCAACCTGCTCTTTGAGCTTCCACTCGATGAGACAGGCGCGTCGGTCGAGGAAACAGCGAGCGGCCAGCGCGTCCCCATCTCGGGCTCGACGACGCGCGTCTCCGACTGCATTCCTCCACTATAGAAATATGAGAAAAGCCCCGCGGATTTCTCCACGGGGCCTCCCATCAGAACGCTTCGCTCAGAGCTTCGGGCCTGCGCCGCGAATCGCCTCGCTCGCGCCTGCTTCGAACTTCTTGAAGTTGTCGATGAAGAACTTGGCGAGCTTCTTCTGCGTGTCGTCGTAGGCAGCCTTGTCCGCCCAGGTGCCGCGCGCGTCGAGGATCTCGCTCGGCACGTTGTTGCAGCTCGTCGGGACGTCGAAGCCAAAGACTGCGTCCTTCTTCGTCGGCGTCTTCTCGAGTGAGCCGTCGTGGATCGCATCGAGGATGGCGCGCGTGTGCTTGAGGCTCATGCGCTTGCCGACGCCGTAGGGGCCGCCCGTCCAGCCCGTGTTCACGAGCCAGGTGGTTGCGCCATGCGTGCGCACGCGGTCCGCGAGAAGCTCAGCGTATTTGCTTGGATGCCAGACCATGAAGGCCGCGCCAAAGCATGCGCTGAACGTCGGGCTCGGCTCCTTCACGCCCACCTCGGTGCCCGCGACCTTCGCCGTGTAGCCGCTGATGAAGTGGTACATCGCCTGCTCGGGCGAGAGCTTCGCGACGGGCGGAAGCACGCCGTACGCGTCCGCCGTGAGCAAGATGACGTTGTTCGGGTGGCCCGCGACGCAGGGGATCTTCGCGTTCGGGATGTACTCGATCGGATAGCTGCAGCGCGTGTTCTCGGTGATGGAGATGTTCGTGTAGTCAACGACGCGGCTCTTGTCGTCATAGACGACGTTCTCAAGCACCGAGCCGTAGCGAATCGCGTTGAAGATCTCGGGCTCGCCCTCGGGCGTGAGGTTCACGGCCTTCGCGTAGCAACCGCCTTCGATGTTGAACACGCCGCGGTCTGTCCACACGTGCTCGTCGTCGCCGATGAGGAGACGATTCGGGTCGGCCGAGAGCGTCGTCTTGCCCGTGCCCGAGAGGCCGAAGAAGATCGAGACCTTGCCGCCTTTCCCATCAGCAGACTCTAGACTCTCGTTGGCGGAGCAGTGCATCGAGAGCTGGCCCTTGAGCGGCATGAGGTAGTTCATGATCGTGAACACCCCCTTCTTCATCTCGCCGGCGTACTCGGTGCCGAGGATGACGAACTCCTGACGCGCGAAGTTGAGCGCCACGCTCGTCTTGCTCGTCATGCCGCTCGTGTGGCGGTTCGCGCTGAACGCACCCGCGTTGATGATCGTGTAGTCCGGGTCGCCGAAATGCTCGAGCTCCTCGGGCGTCGGGCGGATCAGCATGTTCCACATAAAGAGCGCGTGATACGCGCGGCTGCAGATGATGCGGACCTTGAAGCGATAGCGCTCATCCCAGCCTGCAAAACCATCGACCACATAGAGGTGCTCTTTGGTATTGAGGTAGTCGATCGCACGCTCGCGATTGACCATGAAGATGTGCTCATCGAGCTTGATGTTGACGTCGCCCCACCAGACGTTGTCGCGTGAGCGCGGCTCATCGACGATGCGCTTGTCTTTGGGGCTGCGGCCCGTCTTCTCGCCAGAGAAGGCCATGAGCGCGCCGGAGGAGCTGATCGCCGTGCCCTTCTCGTTCTTCAGGCCGAGCTCATAGAGCTGCCCGGGAGGCGCATTGCGATAGATCGTCTTGACCTGGATGCCGTAGTTCGCGAGCGTGAAGTCTTGCTGTTCACCTGAGGTGAAGCCGGTCTCTTTGGCCATGGATGTCTTCCTCGTAGGCTGGCTCGCAGAGCGCAGGGCTTAGCTGGCAATGCGAGCACGAAAGTGGCCTCAAGCATCACGCCCGAAGCGCGGCGCAAAACTACCCCTTCGAAGGCCCCGAGCCAGCAGGAATCGTCACGGTGCTCGCTTGGCTTATGCGAGGCCGCTATCCTGACCACATGGGACAACCTGCTCAGGTCATCACCTACGACGAATACCTTGCGCTCGACGACGCCAGCGAAGAGCCGCTTGAGTACGTGAACGGCGAGGTCGTTGCGGTCGGCGGTGCAACGCGCAAACACAACCGCGTGGTCGGCAACGTCTGGGGCGTGCTCGACCGGCTCCTCAAAGGCCGCCCGTGCGTCGCTCTCGCCGGCTCACAGCGCGTGCACATCCCAACGACCAACATGGGCGCACATCCCGATGTCGTCGTGCTTTGCGGCAAGGCTGAGAGTGACAAAGACGGCCGCACCTTGCTCAACCCCTCGCTCATCGTCGAAGTACTCTCGCCCACCACGGACGACTACGATCGCGGCGCCAAGTTCAGGCACTACATGCGCATCCCGAGCTTCGTCGAGTACCTCGTCGTCTCGCCTGAAGTGATGCACGTGGAGCATCATCGCCGCATCGAAGCGGGGCAGTGGCTCATGCGCGAGTTCACCCAGGCCGATGACCAGATCGAGATCTTGAAGACGGGCGCAACGATGCGTGTGGGTGACCTCTACGACCGCGTGGACGAAGTCGACTGAAGGCGGCGGCCTAGCCGGGCCAGGCGACATTCCTCGACGCTCCAAGCTCCGTATGGCACCGTCCGCGCCCTTTTCGGCTGGGTGCTTCACTACCCAGCGCACGCAGGCCTTTTCCTTCGGGGAAAAGCAGCATTTTGCCGCCGGTTCAGGAGCCCCCTCATGTCGAGCAAGTCATTGGTCATCGTCGAGTCTCCCGCGAAAGCGAAGACCATTGGGGGCTATCTCGGCTCGGATTTCATGGTCGAATCGTCGATAGGTCACATCCGCGACATCCCGACCGGCAAAGACATCCCGAAGGAATTGAAGGCGCGCTTTGGCCGCCTGGGCGTTGACGTAGAGAAGGACTTCGAGCCGCTCTATCTCGTCTACCCGGAGAAGAAGGCGCAGATCGCCAAGCTCAAGAAGATGCTCGCCGAGGCGGATGTCCTCTATCTCGCAACCGACGAAGACCGCGAGGGAGAGAGCATCGCTTGGCATCTTCATGAGGTCCTGAAGCCCAAAGTGCCCGTGCACCGGATGGTCTTTCACGAGATTACCAAGAAGGCGATTCAAGAGGCGATCAAGAAGCCGCGCCAGATCGATCAACGCCTTGTGAATGCACAGGAAGCGCGTCGCGTGCTCGACCGCCTCTACGGCTGGGAGGTCTCGCCCGTACTCTGGAAGAAGATCATGCCGGGCCTCTCCGCAGGCCGCGTGCAGAGCGTCGCCACACGCATCCTTGTGGAGCGTGAGCGTGAGCGAAGAGCCTTCATCAGCGCCTCCTACTGGGACCTCGCCGCCAAGCTCAAGAAGGAGAACGGCACGGTCGAAGCGCAGGTCATTGGCGTCGGTGGAAAGCGCCTCGCGACGGGCAAGGATTTCAGCAGCAAGGGCCAGCTTCAGAAGGATGTGCTCGTCCTTTCCGAAGCCGAAGCACGCGCCTTGGTGACGGGCCTTGAGAACGCAGACGCACGCGTCTCTTCGATCGAGAAGAAGCCCTACCGCCGCCAGCCCTCGGCGCCCTTCATGACCTCGACGCTTCAGCAAGAAGCCTCGCGCAAGATGCGCTTCTCAACGCAGCGCACGATGAAGGCCGCGCAGCGCCTCTACGAGGCTGGCTACATCACCTACATGCGTACGGACTCGACGACCTTGTCCGATACGGCGATTCAGACGGCGCGTAAGCAGATCGTCTCGCTCTACGGCGCCGACTACGTGCCGAACGCACCGCGCACATATCAAAATAAGGTCAAAAATGCGCAGGAGGCCCACGAGGCCATCCGTCCCGCAGGCGATGACTGGAAGCTTCCCGAGGACGTGGCCCGCGAGGTCGAGCCCGATCAGGCGAAGGTCTACGAGCTGGTTTGGAAGCGCACGGTGGCATCGCAGATGGCTGATGCACGCGGCGAGCAGGTCGCAGTTCGCTTCCTCGCGAAGGCCAAAGATGGGCGTGAGGCCGAGCTCTCCGCAGCCGGTTTGACGATCGAGTTCCCGGGCTTTTTCCGCGCGTATGTCGAGGGCTCGGATGACCCGGAGGCTGAGCTTGAGGGCCGCGAGAAGACGCTTCCTCCGCTCAAGCAGGACGACAAGCTGAAGGCGCATGATGTGACCGCAGCAGGTCACGAGACGCAGCCGCCCGCGCGCTACACGGAAGCCTCGCTCGTGCGTCGTTTGGAAGAGCTCGGCGTCGGTCGTCCGTCCACGTACGCCGCCACGATCGCGACGATTCAAGATCGCGGCTACGTGCTCAAGAAGGGCACGGCGCTCGCGCCCTCGTTCACCGCGTTCTCGGTCGTCACGCTGCTTGAGCGTCACTTCCCCGAGCTCATCGACTACGCGTTCACCGCGAAGATGGAGGACGATCTCGACGGCATTGCGAACGGCACCAACGAGACGGCGCCTTGGCTCAAGCGCTTCTACTTCGGCGACCCGACGGCACCGAAGCAAGAGGGCGAGCATCGCCGTGCGGGCCTGGAGGTTGGCCTTCACAAGCTTGTGAATGAGCACCTTGGCGAGATGGACGCGCGTGAGGTGAACTCGATCGCGATCGGTCTTGACCCCGAGGGCCGTGAGATCATCGCGCGTGTGGGTCGTTACGGCGTCTACGTGCAGCGCGGTGAAGACACCGCCACCGTGCCCGAAGACGTCGCACCCGATGAGCTCACCGTCGCACGCGCGATGGAGCTGATCAGCACGCCCAACGGCGGACGCGAGCTCGGCAAGGACCCAGCCACGGACAAGAGCGTCTACGTGCGTGCAGGCCGCTACGGCGCCTACGTGATGCTTGGCGACCCGAAGATGACGGACGACAAGCCGAAGACGGCCTCGCTCTTCCGCGAGATGAACCCCGCGACGATGACGCTCGCCGACGCGCTCAAGCTTCTTCAGCTGCCACGCACGATTGGCACCGACGAGGGGGAGCCGATCATCGCGCAGAACGGCAAGTTCGGGCCCTACATCACCAAGGGCAAAGAGTCGCGCAGCCTCACAAACGAAGAGCAGCTCTTCACGCTCACGATGGCCGAGGCGCTCGAGATTTTGTCGAAGCCCAAAGAGCGCGGACGTCGTGGTGCGGCACCCGGTGCGCCGCGTCCGCCGGCGAAAGAGCTTGGGCTCGACCCCGTGTCGAAGAAGGTCATCACGATCCGTGATGGCAAGTTCGGCACGTACGTCACGGACGGCGAGACGAACGCGACCCTGCGCAAGGGCGACCTCGCCGATTCGATCACGCCCGAGCGCGCACAAGAGCTCTTGGCCGAGCGTCGCGAGCGCGGGCCCTCGGTGAAGAAGCCCGTGCGTGGCGGCAAAAAGGCCTTCGCGAAGAAGGCGCCTGCAGAGGCTGCAGCGCCCGCGGAGAAGGCCGAGAAGAAGGCGCCTGCAAAGAAGGTAGCCGTGAAGAAGGCGGCCGCGAAGAAGGCGCCTGCGAAGAAGGCGGCCGCGAAGAAGGCGTCGAGCAAATCCGCCGAGGCGTGATCTGAACGTGCAACCTTTGGGTTGCATACCGGTGCAGATGAAAACCTGAGGTTCGCCTCAGGTTTTCGTTTCCTGCGCGGGAAACCAGCAACTCGTTTCAGCGCCCCTCGCTGCGCGGCTCGCCGATGTAGACGCCGCCCGTCGGCAGCCTCTCACCACGCCAGACTTTCCACGTCGTGGGCAGTTCCAACGCGACGGTCACACCGATGCCGAGCACGGAGAGCACAAGGGCAATCATGCCGCTCCAGCGACTCAGGTCGATCCACGCGATGAGGCCGAGCACGACGAAGAAGGTCGCGAGATAGCCGCCGAAGGACATCGCGAGAAACTGTCTGCGCGTGCTCTTCTCGACGTCGAAGTAGAAGAGAAAGAACGTCATCAGAGAGCTCGGTGCGTGCGCGATGCCGCCGCTCATCCACGTTCCA
The DNA here is from genome assembly GCA_044373065.1 of Sandaracinaceae bacterium. GTDB lineage: Bacteria > Myxococcota_A > Polyangia > Polyangiales > Sandaracinaceae > JAFLCL01. The sequence continues at coordinate 38,661 of JBILQT010000007.1, read as the reverse complement.
AGGAGATGCCCCCACTCGTGCAGGAGAAAGCCGAGCACGGGCACAAGGACACCGGTGAGGACCGCGACGACCAGCGAGTCGCTTGTGCGGTCGAGGAAGGCGAGTGCGAACGTTGTCGCGGTGAGGAGCGCATCACGGAGGGCGAAGCGGAGGAAGGGGCGCTTGAGCGAGTCGTGCACAGTGTTGAGAGTGCCAGATGTGCGCAGGGAACTCAGACGCGCGACGTGCAACCCAGAGGTCGCATCTCGCGATGCGGCTTCTGAGCCTCGATCTCGCTCTTGGTTGCTATTCGAGAGCGAGTTGGTGAATCCTGAGGGCTTGTTGCGGCGGCGGACAGAGCGAGGGATCTCCCTCTGCTTGGCAGTGCTTTTTGCGCTGGTGGCGAGTGTTGCCGCTGCGGATGAAGTGTCGGTTCCAGTCGACCTGCAGATTCAGCTTCTCGACCGCATCGTTCGCTACGAGCGCTCGTTCGCCGCGCAGACCTCGCCGGTGCGCGTCTTGGTGGTCACGCGGCCAAGCTCACCCGAGTCTGTGCGCGTGAGTGCACAGCTTGTCGCGCGTCTGCGCCAATCGGGGAGCCTGGGTGGGCGACCGACGACTGTGGAGTCGACGGCCTTCACCAACCCCGGGGCGCTCGCGACAACGGCCCGCGCCTCGACTGCACGTCTCGTCTACCTCGCGCCCGGGTTGGGTGGCGATGTGCGCGCGATTGGCGCGGGCTTGGTTGGGCTCGACGTGATCACCGTCTCGGCGGTGGGGAGTGACGTCGATCGCGGCATCGTGCTGGGCTTCGAGCTCGTCTCGTCGCGGCCACGCGTCGTGGTTCATCTCGCTGCGGCAAGGGCTCAGCATCTTCAGTTCAGTGCGCAATTTCTTCGTCTCGCGAGGGTGGTGCGATGAGGCCAATACGACGCGTCAACGCCCGACTTCTCACCGCGTGGATGATGCCGTGTTTGGCTGTGTCATCGATGCAGACGCCTGCATGGGCACAGGAACGCGTGGAGGAGACTGTCAGTCAGACTGGCGGTCAGACTGACGATCAGACTGACGTTCAGACTGGCATGCTCGTGGAGGAGACTAGCAGTCAGACTGACGATCAGGATTCAGCAGAGGACGTCGACGATCTCACCTCGCTCCTGGAAGAGTCCGTGGTGACGACAGCCTCAAGGGGTGCGCAGCGCGCGACGACGGCGCCTGCCGCAGTGTTCACCATCACCGCGGAGGAGATGCGCATCTACGGAGTTCGTACGGTGGCGGAGGCCCTCGATCTGCTCGGCATCGGGATTCAGACGAGCCGAGTTCGTGACTACGGCGGTGGCGCCGACTTTGGCGCGCAGGGCCTGATGCTGCATGACGCGGGCCGGCGTGTGCTCGTGCTCGTGGATGGCCAAGTCATGAACGCGCAGGACACGGGCTCGGTGCAGCTGGACGAGGGCCTGGGTGTGCCGCTTGAGGCGATTGACCACATCGAGGTCGTGCTTGGTGCGGGCTCGGTGATGTACGGGACGAACGCCATCCTCGCCGTGGTGCACGTCTTTACGCGTCGCGCTGCGGACGACCCAGGCGTGCATGTGACTGCCGAATTGGGGCTCTCACCGCCGACGAATGAGGGGCAGCCAACAACGCCTTCGCAGCCTGGGGACAGGGTCGGCCTGCGCTACCGACTTGGGTTGGGGTTCGCGCACGCGTTCCGCTTTCTCGATGCCGATGCAGAAGTCACGGTGCGTGCGGAGTGGCTGGAGGAGATCAGCAACTCGTATCGCGTGCCCGTCTTTACAACGCTGCCTGAGGGCGGGTTGCAGCTCTATCCTGGGCAAAGCGCGTGGGGTGGGGCTGCGCATCATTCGATGCAGGTTCCCAGCTTCTTGGCCGCGCTGCGCGTCGGTGACTTTCGCCTTCAGGTGCAAGCGAATCGCTACGCGCGATCGATGCCTTTGGTCGGCACCTTCAATGACCCCGAGTCGATGGAGGTTCGGCGTCAGGTGCGTATTGACCTGCGCCACTCGACCCTGCTTGACCCGCATGTCGAGCTCACCTCGCGCATCTACTACGGGCTCTCGGATTGGTCGGAGCGGAGCGTCTGGACCTCGCCCTTCTGGTGCCCACCAGGTCAGATCGATGGCTGCCGCTCGGACCGCCAGAGCCGCGGCATTTGGGCGGGCGCGGAGCAGCAACTCGCGATCGACTGGAACCTCGACGGCGCGCTTGTCACGACCGTGGGCTACGACGTTCGCGGTCGCGACGCGACGATGCGTCCCGCGGATTACCTCGATCGCATCACGCGCGTGCTGCCCTACGCAACAGTGACTCCCTACTCGCATCGTGTGAGCGTGCTGGGCGCCATCTTCGCGCAGCAGTCATGGCGACCCGTTGAGATGTTCACGATCAATCTCGGAGGCCGTCTCGACATGGACTCGCTCTTTGGCGCGCGCGTCTCGCCACGCCTCGCGCTGGCCCTCGCACCCGTGGAGGGAACGTCGATCCGAGCCAGCTACTCCGAGGCTTTTCGCGCGCCGACTGCGTTTGAGTTGGACGAGTCCGACGCGACATTTCGCGTGCGTGCGCCCGGCCTGACTGCGGAGGTCGCGCGCACCGTCGAGATGGAGTGGCAGCAGCGTGTTGCATGGGCTTCGTTCTCGCTGCGCGGCTTCGTCTCGTTCTACGAGAACTTCATCGACACGCGACCCGCCACAGCCGAGGAGGCGCAGGCGGGCTTTGACACTGGCGCGCTCGCGACCACCGCGGACCCGCTCTACATCGTGCGCTGGGACAACCTCAACACGCTGCGAAGCGTTGGTGGTTCATTGGCCTTCACGCTTCGTCCCGTGGAGGGGCTGACACTCGGTGGAAGCTTTGTGGTGACCGATACGCGCAACAACGAGCAGCCTGTGCCGCTTGTGCCGCTCTGGATGGGCAACGCCCGTGTGGCGTACGCGTTTGAGCGAGCGGGCCCCACGCTCGCGCTCGCTGCGACGTTCTCGGGCAAGCGGATCGCCTTCGCAGACTTCGAACACCGCGACGTCGTCTACGGCAATGAGCAACTCGACCTGCGCGCCACGCTGACGAGCCCGCTCGCTGCGCTGCCAGGGCTCAGCCTGCGGGTGACCTTCGCCTACGCGGTGAATCCCTTCATGCCCTATCTCCTCGATGCCACGAGCGACGAGAGCCCGGACTCGGTGGCTGTGCTGACGCCAACACCGAGTTCGCTCTTTGGATTCATGGGATTACAATATGATATTGACCCATAAAGGAATAGTTTCGATATTGGTCTTCGTCGTTGTGGCCTGTGGCTGTGGGCTTCCGCGGCCCAGCGATCCAGCGCCTTTCGATTGCAGTGCGATTGACCGCGCTGCGGAGCGCTTTCCAGAGGAGTGCGGCGAGGATGCGGGTGAGGTCGACGCGGGGACTGAGGACACTGGAGGGGAGGACGCGCCATGAGCTCCAAGAAAATTCTAGTCATCGATGACGACGACACGGCACGCGAGGTGGTGCGCGCCTTGATCGCCTCGGCGGGCTACCCGGTGGTGCCCCTCTCAACACCGATTGGTGCGACGCGCCTCATTCGCGAGATCGGCATCAGCGCGGTCGTGTGTGATCTCAACATGCCAGCCATGCGGGGCGACTCGCTCGCGCGCCTGTTCAAGGAGAGCAAAGCGCTTCAGCACGTACGCATCATCCTGATCTCCGGCGCACCGAGGGAAGAGCTGGAGACGATTCTGCGAACGCATGCTGTCGACGCGGTGGTTCACAAATCCGATCTTCAGCAGGAGCTTCTTCCCAAGCTGCGCAAGCTGCTCGCGGAGTAGGGCGCGTACCGAGAGACCATGAAGCATACCCAAGGTGCGAATCCGCGTTTCGTCGCAGGCGCTGTGTTGAGCGCCTTTGGCGCGGTTGCCCTGCTGGTGGCGCTCTGGTTTCCGCAGGCTGAACGAAGGAGCGCACTCGCGGCGTTGCAGCACAAGGCGGAGACACAGGCGCGACTCATCGCGTACTCCGTCGCACCTGCGATCGACTTCTCCGATGCGGAAGTCGTGCAGGAGGCCTTCCGCGGCGCTTCGGGTGATGTCGACTTCATCGGCATCTCGGCCACAGACCCGCTGGGCGAGGAGGTCGCGCACCTTGGGCAAGCGTCTGCGGCGGCGAGCGAGCGACGCATCGTCGTAGAGCGGGCCATTGCACTCGCCGATGGTCGAGAGGGCCTGCTGCGCCTTGTGATGCGCACCGATCGCATCGATGCCGCAAGCGAGCGACAGACGCTGATCTCGTCGGGCATCGGCGCGACGATCTTTCTCTTCGGTGTCTTGGTCGCGTGGTGGGTGAGCCAGTCGATCCGTCGCACGACGAAGCTGGTCGAAGAGAACGCGCGTGCACGCGCCGCCGCCGAGCAGGCGAATGTGATCAAGACGCGCTTTCTCGCGAACATGAGCCACGAGATGCGTACGCCCCTCAACGGCGTTCTCGGGCTTTCCGATGTGCTCTCGCGTCGTGCGCTCGACGCCGATTCGATGAGCCTTGTGCGCTCGATGGGCCGCTCGGCGCGCACCCTCCTCGCACTCGTGAATGACCTTCTCGATCTCTCTCGCGTGGAGGCGGGCAAGCTTGAGCTGGAGCATGTCCCGATCGACCCAGAGGCGGCGGCGGCAGCCGTCTGCGAGATGTTTCTGCCCGGCTGTCGACAGAAGGGGATTGAGCTCGTCTTGGAGGTCGATGGGAACGTGCCGCAGTCTGTGCTGGGCGATCGTTTGCGTTTGGAGCAGGTGCTCACGAACTTGGTCGGCAACGCAGTGAAGTTCACCTCCGTGGGTGCGGTGCGCCTCCAGATGCAGTGGCAGTCCGAGGCGCTCGAGGTCTCGGTGATCGATAGCGGCATTGGCATCGCGGCGGACAAGCTGGAGAGCATCTTCGATGCGTTCTCGCAGGCCGATACGAGCACCACGCGCCAGTACGGAGGAAGCGGCTTGGGCCTTGCGATCAGCAGGCGCATTGCGCGTGAGATGGGCGGCGAGCTGACCGTCAGAAGCCAGCTCGGGCGTGGGAGCACCTTCACCTTGGTCTGGCCCTGCACGGGCGCCTTGCCCTTCGATGAGCGGCTCCATCGCGCGGGCAAAGCCTTCATCGTCTGCAGCGCGACCCACACGCGCGCGCTCCTTGTAAAGCATGCGCAAAGGTGCCTGCAGGAGACCTCCGAGGGCCTCTTTCGTGAGGCGTTGGAGCGTGCCAAGGAAGAGCCAGGCCTTGTCGTGCTGTGGGATGCGAGTGCGCCCTCTCCGAGTGTCGCGGAGCTTGAGTCGGTGCAGCGGCTTGCGACGACACAGCGCCTTCATCTCATCGTGCATGCCGCGCCGCTCGATGAGCTCTCGTTGCGAGAGCACGCCGCGACGATTCTTCCTACGGGCTTTGTGCGTGATGCATTCGACCGCGCACTCGAAGGCGGGCGACAAAGCTTGCTTGAGCACGTGCCTTCCGCGATGTCGCAACTCGACGCGCATGTGCTCTTGGCTGAGGATGACGCGACCAATCAGCTTGTTGCATCGAGCTTCTTGAAAGAGCTTGGCGTGACCTCCGAGGTCGTCGGCAATGGCTTGCAGGCGCTTGAGCGGGTCATGTCGGGGACGCGCTTTGATGTCGTGTTGATGGATTGTCAGATGCCCGTGATGGACGGCTACGAGGCCGCGCGGAAGATTCGTGCCTGGGAGGCAGAGAAGGGCATTCTTGCCGTTCCGATCATCGCGGTGACGGCGCATGCGTTGCCCGAGGAGCGTGCGCGCGCCGCGGCTGCAGGCATGGACGGATACCTGACCAAGCCCCTCACGCTTGAGTCGTTTCGTGGCGCGCTTGCGGAGCGTGCACCCGAGCGAAGGTCGGATCGTCCCGCGGCTTCCCCGCCCGCATCGGAATCGACGTTTCTCTCGCGCTTTGCAGGCAACCGAGAGCTCATCGCACGCTTGCGTAAGAGCTTTGCGGAGGGCGCGGAGAAGGCCCTTCTGGGCATGGCGGCCGCGAAAGAGAAGGCCGATTGGACCGCACTCTCCGCGCACGCGCATACGCTCAAGGGTGCGTGCTTGAGCCTCGGCGCGGAGCAGCCTGCTGAGCTCGCACGTGAGCTTGAGGTGCTGGCCAAGGCCCAGCGAGGGGAGGGCGTCGATGCCCTTCTTCTTCGACTCGAAGTGGCCGTAGAGGACACGATGGCGGAGCTCGATGAGGCCCTCGCCGTCGATGTGCCCTAGACCAACTGTGCGACGCGAATGGCGCGGTGATTGGGCGCCACGCGAAAGCTCATGTATCGTCTCTCTGGGCTCGCGTGAGCGCGTGAGTTCAAGTTGTCCCTTCGCCTTAACCCTCGTCTCTCGACCTTGGAGCGCGCATGCAGAAGCCGAACGTTCACCCCTACCTTGGATGTCTCCTGGCGCTCGCTGCGCCAGCCTTCGCTGGTTGTCCGACCACCAACACCGTAGGCGGTGAAGACGCTGGCAGTGACGGTGGCGCGATCATGCTCGACATCGATGCGCGCCTCCCCGAGGGAAGCGATGGCGGGCCTCCGCCTCCACCCGATGCCTTCGTGCAGCCGCCCGTCTGCGGCAACTCGCGTCTTGAGGCGGGCGAGCAGTGCGACGACGGCAACATGACCCCCGGCGATGGCTGCAGCAGCTGCGTGCGCGACCCGTACTGCGGCGATGGCATTCGCCAGATGGCCGAGCTCTGCGACGACGGAAACAACCTCTCGGGCGATGGCTGCCGTGGCGACTGCCAGTCGAATGAGATGTGCGGCAACAGCGTGCTCGATCTGCACCGCGGCGAGGTCTGCGATTCGACTCCCGGATGCAGCATGGACTGCCGCATGATCGCCGGCTGCGGCGACGGCGTCGTGGGTGCAGGCGAGCAATGCGATGACATGAACGCAACGCGCTGGGATGGTTGCAGCCCAGATTGTCGCAACGAAGTCTCGATGCTCCTTCGCAACACGCAGTTCGCTGGCGATGGCATGGGCTGCGACTACTCGGGCGATGGCGCCCCGGACAACCAGTTCGCTCGGGCGCTCGGGCCCGCACTCGGCCTCATCAACATGTTCTTCGGAGGCGGAGGCGGTGGTGGTGGCGGAGGCGGAGTGAACTTCCTCCTCAGCTTCATGGGCCTCGACGATGCAGCGGGCATCAACGACCCCTCGCTTCGCACGGCGTGGCTTCTCGGCTCTCCCGCCGGGATGGATTACCAGGTCAACATGTCGAGCTTGAACGCGGACGGAACGCCGACCACCTCACTCGAGAGCAGCATCATGTCGCGCATGCTTCGTGGTGGCCCTGAGGACCTCGACCTCCCGATCGCCTTCCTTCCGATCACGCTCGAGCAGGGCCGCATCTCAGGCACGACGACACAGACAGCGGGCGCGCTGAGTGGATTGACCGGCGGACAGATCTGCGGTGGCGTGCCCACCACGACGCTCTCATTCCTCACGGCCGACATGCTTGAGATGATCGGCGGCGGCGGCGGATTCATGATCAACATCGGTGACCCCTGCGATGGCACCACCGAGTCGCCGACGCTTGCGGACATGATGATCGGCGGCGCGCAGATCGCGATCATTCGCCTCCGGCCCACCGCGCCCGATGTCGACCTCGATGGCGATGGCCTCGAGTCCTTCCGCGTGGCGCGTAGCGGCCCGGCTGGCTGTCAGCCCGTCGTCACCGCCTGCATTGATGGCGATGGCACCGTCATCGAGGGCCGTGGTTGCTACAACGATCCGCGCATCGCCGATGGCTACTCCTCGGCGCTCACGTTCGACGCAACGCGCGTGAACATCCGCGGCACGCGCTGACCGCGACGTCCACGAACCTCGGAGAGAGCCCGCTGCAAGGCGGGCTTTTTCGCGTCCGTCACGTCGGCTTGCAGCCCTGCTCTCATCGGACCATACGGTACCGTATGGACCATACGGTACCGTATGGTCGACGTCGCTACTGCACCCAAGGACTCACCATGTCGACAGCATCCGCATCGAACGCACGCGCACCTCGCGTCACCGTCGGTCACGTCATTCTTGGCATCGCTGCGCTTCACACCCTGGTCGGTCTCATGATCGGCGTGGGACTCGACCCAAGCGTGCCCTTTGAAGGGAGCCCGCCTCTGACTGCGATGTGGAACGAGGGCCTTGTCGACAGCGTCGGCCAAAACCCTTGGCGCGTAGGGCTTACGTGGTTTCTGTTGTGGGGCTTTGTGCTCGCGCTCGTGGGCTTGCTGGCACATCAGATGGAGCGTGCAGGGCTCGCGCTCACACGCTCCTTCGGTGCAGCCTTTGGCGCGCTCTGTGTGCTTGGTGTGGCGCTGATGCCCGCCTCGGGGTTCTGGCTAGGTCTCGTCCCGATCGGGATGATCTTGCGGCGCGCACCTCGCTGATCATTCCCCGCGGTGAAACGAAAGCGACCCACCATACGCATCCGTACGGTGGGTCACTCTCTTCAACGAGCTGGCCAATGAACGAAGGCGACGAGACCATAGGCGGCGATCAGCATGAGGGGCACGCCGCACGCCACCATCGCCGCGTTGACGCGACGTGACTCCACGACTGGCCAATTGGCGCGCGTGAAGCCAAGCCCAACGCCCGCCCCTCGCACCTCTAGGTTCAACAGGATGCCCGCTGCGAGGTAGATGACAGGAGAGATGAAGAGGTTGCTCCACCAGCGTGAGGTGTATGCGCCGTCACGCAGCAGCAGGTAGCCGTCGTAAAACCAGCTGCTTGAGAAGAGCCACAGCGCGATGGCGACGACGAAGTGACTTGGGCGTCGTCGGCCAGAGAGCGTGTTGAAGAGCGTGCCGATGCTCCAGCCAGAGGTGAGGTACGTCAGTACCGCCATGCCGCCACCACTCACCACGTCCCACGTCTCATCGTCGGTGAAGCGGCCCGCGAAGCTGGTGAAGAGAATCGCCGGCGCGAAGACCGCCACCTTCCACGGCACGGTGAGAAAGCGAAGCTCGTCACGCCATGCAGGCCGCACGTCTCTGAGCGCGATCACCGATGCCAACAGGCAGAACGCACACCATAAGACGACGTAGCACTGCAGAGGTTGGCTCATCCGCGCAGTGTGGCGGGCGGTGTTGATGCGAGTCGTCGCGTCTTCCTGAACGGTCGAAAGGCGGCGCTGGAGCGTTGGCCATGGCTTCAAGCGCTGACGGCCTGAAACGAAAGAGACCCACCATACGCTTCCGTACGGTGGGTCACTCTCTTCAACGGTCTCTGTGCTCGTTCAGTCTTGATGTGACGCTGAGACCGGCGTCGCCGTACCCGTACCCGTGCCACTGCCCGAGCGGGGCTCGGCGGGCCCGGGAAGCGGATCTGCCTCAAGTGCCGCGTTGATCACGTCGCGCACATCGTCGGCTGCGATGATCTCCAAGTCGTTGCGAATTGCCTCGGGGATCTCGGGAAGATCACGCTCGTTGTGACGAGGAATGATCACGCGCTTGAAGCCAGCGCGATGCGCCGCAAGCATCTTGCTCTTGAGGCCGCCGATCGGAAGGACGCGTCCGCGTAGCGTGACCTCACCAGTCATCGCGACATCACTTCGCACACGCCGCCCGGTGAGGAGCGAGGCCAGCGCCGTGAACATCGTGATGCCTGCACTCGGGCCATCCTTGGGGATTGCGCCCGCAGGCACGTGCACGTGAAGGTCGTGCTTCTCAAGGAACTCTGGGTCGACACCATACTCATCCGCATGGGAGCGGAGATACGCGAGTGCGGCGCGGGCCGACTCCTTCATCACATCGCCAAGCTGGCCTGTGATCTCGATGCGGCCTTTGCCCGGCATCTTCGTCGTCTCGATGAAGAGGATGTCTCCACCGACCGGCGTCCATGCGAGGCCCGCTGCGATGCCTGGCGCGTTTCCACGCTCGGCCATGTCGGAGAAATACTTCGGCTTACCGAGCACACGACGCACCGTTGCTTCATCCACGGTGACGACCGGCTTGCCCTCTTGAACGTCCTTCTGACGTGCGACCTCGAGTGCAACCGAGCGAAGCACGCGACCAATCTCGCGGCCCAGCTGACGCACGCCGGCCTCACGTGTGTACTCACGTGCAACGAGCTCAATGATCTCGCGCGGCACTGCCACCGAGCCGAGCGGGAGGCCCACCTTCTTCATCTGCTGCTCAATGAGATGGCGCTCTGCGATCGAGATTTTCTCCTCGGTCGTGTAGCCACTCACGTCGATGATCTCGAGGCGATCACGGAGCGGCGCGCTGAGGTTGGAGAGGTCATTCGCCGTCGCGATGAAGAGCACCTCGGAGAGATCAAAAGGCAGCTCGAGGTAGTGGTCCGTGAAGTTCTTGTTCTGCTCTGGGTCGAGCACCTCAAGGAGCGCAGCCTCCGGGTCTCCCTGCCAACCGCGACCAAGCTTGTCGATCTCGTCGAGCACGACGACGGGGTTCTTCACCTTGGCCTTGCGCAGCGCGTGGACGAGACGTCCTGGCAATGCGCCGACGTAGGTGCGGCGATGTCCGCGAATCTCGGCTTCATCACGCACGCCACCGAGAGACACACGCACGAGCGGACGATTCGTCGCCTCGGCAATCGACTGTGCGAGCGAGGTCTTGCCCACACCAGGCGGGCCAACGAGCGCGAGGATCGTGCCCTTGCCCTCGCCACCCAGCTTGAGCACGGCCATGTGCTCCATGATGCGGCGCTTCACATCTTCGAGTCCGAAGTGGTCGCTCTCAAGCTTCGCTTCGACTGCATCGAGATCGGGTGCCGACTTCGCACGGACGTTCCACGGGAGATCTGCGATCCACTCGAGGTAGGTGCGGATGACATTGCCCTCCGCTTGATTCGGGCCGACCGCTTCAAGCCGACGCAGCTCGCGATTCACAACATCGCGCACGTCTTGCGGAAGGTCTGCGTTGTCGAGCTTCTCGCGGAGGCGATCCTTCGAATCGTCTTCATCGCCAAGCTCCTTTTGGATGGCGCGCATCTGCTGGCGCAACATCGCTTCCTTCTGATTCTTGCCGATGTCCTTGCGGACCTCGGAGTCGATCTTCTGGCGAAGCTCGGCCTTCGCGCGGGCCTCAGCGAGCAGCTCAATCACGAGACGAAGTCGCGCGACGGGGTCGATCGTGAGGAGCACTTCGACCTTCCGCGCATCCTCGATGTCGAGCCAGGTGGGGACGCGATCGGCAAGCACACCAGGCTCACGTGTCGTGCCGAGCATCTCGGTCATCGAGGCATCGTTCGGCGAGAGCTCGCGAAGGCGCGCCTTGAGGCTGCTCATCAACTCGTAGGCCTCGGGCGTTGCCGCCGGCTCCGTGATCTCATCCACCCGTACGGTCCAGTATGGAACGCTGGTGGCCAGCGACCGGAGCTCGACACGCGAGAGCGCATCAACGATCAGCACCACACCGCGCTGGCCGCGATCAGTGCGCTCCGAGACACGCGCAAGCGTTCCAATCGTGTGCAGATCAACGAGCGCCGGGTCCTCGGTGGCGGCATCGCGCTGCACGCCCAGCACCACGAGATCACCGGGCTTGAGCGACTCCGCAAGGGCGCGCGAACGTGCGCGTCCCACGGGAATCGTCGTCGTGCGCGAGGGCAACACAACACCGTGGCGAAGGGGCAGGAGCGGCAGCGGTTGGGTCATGTCGGTCATGTCTCTTTGTCTTTCTTTCCCGGAAGGGAAACCAGTCAGCGCTGTGGCTCTCGGACGCCCCGCACGACCCTCTCACGAGACCTTCTCGTGGTGCAGGCCGAGCGCGATGCCCGAGCAGCGTGAAAGGGACGTTAAGACCCGACCCAACCCTGTCACCCCCCTGAGAAACCGGGATCTCCAGACGCAATGTTTCTTTGGAGAGTGCTTCGCAAAACAAGGCGCTACGGGATGACGCAGACGACGCCGAAGGTCTGGGCTGCTGGGGGCGATGTGCGCGATGGCCAATCGCTGCCGCACTCGCGCTCAAGGCCGAGCACGTAGCGAAGATCGATGCGGGTCGGTGTGCTCACACGCGGCATCTCAAAGTCGACCGATTCGTTGCCCGAGTTTCCCGATCTCGGCGGATTCGCGTCGTAGATGCACGCCTCGAATTGACCATCCACTGAGCCGACTTCGATCTGCTGAAGGCAATCGCCGTGGATCTATCGAACTCCGTGATGGCGTAGCGCATGTTGACTGCGACGATTGCGTTGCTGCGCACCACGATGGTGTTGCCCCCACCGTTGATGCTGACCGCCGACATCGTGATGTACGCACTCGTTACGCTCGGACCGATGGAGGGCTCCGCTGCGCCACAGGGCCACGGGTCACACGGATCGCGAAGCCCGTCGCCATCATCGTCGCGTCCGTTGCAGCCCGTATCGGGCGGAATGAACGCATCGGGAGGCGTGAAGACATCCGGAGCCACGAACGCATCGGGGGCGTGAACGTGTCGAGCGGTGTGAACGTGTCGAGCGGTGTGAACGCGGTCGCGGTGAATGCATCCGGTCGCCATGCATCGAGACCAGGCGCGTCTACGCCGAGCAGGTTCGCATCGTCCTCGACGGGGCCCTGAAGATTCTGTCGCTCGATCAAGCAACCAGAACCCATTGCAAGAACCACGAGCGTTGGGAGAGCAGCGTGCGATCGCATCGCCTCCAAGGTAGCCCGGAGCCCTTCCGTTGGATGAGGTTTCGCGTTCTGTGGCCCGCACACCGCGACCTGCCTCGTAGGCCGTGAACTCGGTACCAGGCCGCGCGATGACACTCCCCACATTGATGCTCGTCGAAGAAGACCTCGCCAAGATGGTCGCCATCATGTTGCGAAAGAGCGCCGTGGTGGTGCACGCAAGGAATGGTCAGGAGGCGCTTGCATTGATTCAACGTGGGCCACTCCCAAACGCGATCATCACCGACCGCGCAATGCCGACGATGGATGGGCTTCAGTTCGTCAAGCAGCTCAAGCGCGACGCGCTCTTCAAGCGCACTCCTGTGATGATGCTGACGGCGATGGATGACACACGCTCGACCGTCGAGGGCATCAATGCGGGCGTGAAGCACTACGTTGCGAAGCCCTTCCGCGCGGTCGACCTGATCGGCAAAGTGGAGAAGCTGCTGGCGACCTCGCCCATCACATCGGGTGAGCATGCACCCGCGGCGAAAGCATCCTTCAAGGCACCCTCCCGCGATGCGGTGGCCACGCCCGCTGTGACGAGCAGGGCCGAGCTTCTCGACCAAGCGATGGCGTTGGTCGATGAGCGCCTCGCCGAGTTCGACCTCGAAGAGCTCAACTTCGACGAACTCGAGATCGACGAGGCTCGTAGTGCAGAGGCGCCACAGGCGCGCGCTTACGCCACACCGGCGACCGTGATTTCCCTTTGCACGCAAGGCGATTGATCGCGCGACTTCCAGGCACGGTCACTGCGGATCCCTAGAGCGACGCTGCGGATTGTGGCGTCGCCAAGGGAACCATGATCAGCAACAAAGAGAACACCGTGGTCGCAAGCTACGCATCCCATGAGGACGCGGAGAAGGCCGTGAAGGAGCTTCAACGCTCAGGTTTCGATATGAAGAAATTGTCCATCATCGGCAAAGACTTTCATACCGATGAGCACCCCGTTGGCTTCTACAATACGGGAGACCGCATGGCGTACTGGGGACGCAACGGCGCCTTCTGGGGAAGCCTCTGGGCCATCTTCTTTGGCTCCGCACTCTTCTTCATTCCTGTGGTCGGTCACGTGATCGTGCTCGGACCCCTCGTCGCCGCATTTGCAAACGCCTTGGGCGGTGCTGCGGTCGGAGGAAGCGTCGGGATTCTCGGCGGTGCCCTCGCGAGCATCGGCATCCCTGAGAACAGCGTCGTTGAATACGAGCAGCAAGTCCGTGCTGGCAGCTTTCTGATCGTTGCGCATGGCGATCCCCTGGAGACGGCACGCGCTCAGAAAGTCCTCCAGGAGGCGGGAGCGAGCCGCGTCACAGCGCACGGCGCCTGAGTCTGCGCGAGCCAACGTTGCGTCCAATAAGACCCGGGTGTTATTCGCAATAACCTCCGGGTCTTATTCGGGCGCGCGGCATCACAGCATCGGCCTGTGCGACAATCTCGCGATGGCCACAGACCAAGCACCTCAAGGCGCCGCTCGTGCTTCACGGTGCGTGGACTTGAAGCGTGTCGCCCTGGCAGCCGTGGTGCTCGTCGGATGCACCCAAGAGCACAGCCGTTGGCGCAGCCCAGACGGTCTCTATGAGGTCATCGTGCGCTCCGAGATTCGTCTCGTCGCGATGCCCGGCGGAGGCAGCGATGCACCCGCCACGATCAACGTCGTGCGTCTCGCCGATGGCGTCTCCTGTGGCACGGCGCCAGTCGACATGGCCTGGATGGCGCGTGAGCTTGCGTGGCGTCCGGGCGTGGCGGAGTTGCAGATGACTGCGCGCTGGGACCTGCGGACGTGCACGGTGACGGAGCTGCCGAGGTAGTGATGCGCTCGACCTTTCCTCTTCGCGACGAAGCGAGCTTTCTCGAACTGGCCGTAGCGGTGCTCGCGGAGGCGGCGCCTTGGTTCACTCCGCCAACGAGCCAGGCCTTCGTCGCGCCCTTTCGCAGCGAGGGAGAGCGCGACGGTGTGAGCGTCATCCTGCGTCGCGTGGCCTCGAGCCCAGACCCCTACGCAGGCGGCCCTACGGAGACCTGTGAGCTCTCGCTTGAGAGTGGCGAAGGTTGGGTGCGCATTCGCCTCGAGATGCTCGCCTGGGTCGGCCCAGAGCTCGTGGTGGTCACACGTGGAGAGCCGCGCATGAAGAAGGCCGCAGAGGCGTGCATTCGCACCTTCCTCGCGGCCTTCGAGCGCCCAGCGGCAACGTGAACTTCAGCGATCCGCAGCCTTCGCGCCCAGGCGCGCGTTGCACCAATCGATCTTGCGCTGAAGCTCTTCGTACTGATTGCCTTCGTAGCGATCTTTGAACGCAAGGAGCGTCTTCTCGGCCTCGGCAAGCTCGGCGCGAACGGCCGACTCGTCGATATCCTTCGGGAGCGCGAACATGTCGGTGAGGAGGAGCACCTTCGCAGAGCCCGCCTCGACAAAGCCTGCGCTGACCGCTGCGACGTAATCCTTGCCTGCCGATTTGTACTTCAGAAGGCCGGGCTTCACCGCCGCGAGGAGCGGCAAGTGGCCCGCGAAGACGCCGAACTCACCGTTGACGCTCGGCGCGGCAACGCTGGACGCATCCGTCTTGAGCACAAGGCCCAGTGGGGTTGCGACTTCGAGCGTGAGAGTTTCGTTCAGCGCCATATTGAAACCTTATGAAAAATGGAAAATCGTGAACCTGACGGGAGCGATTTTTCGTCCAGGGCGAGCGCGCCCGGAGCTGCGACGAGGAGCCTACTCATGTAGGTGACGAGGAGCAGCGAGGACGTAAGCCGCCCTGGGCGAAAAAGCGCCCCGTCAATCCTTCATCTTCTCGGCGGCTTCACGAACCTGGGCAATCGTGCCCTTCATGTAGAAGGCCTGCTCGGGGATGTGGTCGACGGCGCCGGAGAGGATCTCTTCGAAGCCCGAGATCGAATCTTCAAGCTTCACGAGCTCGCCGGGGATGCCCGTGAACTGCTGACCGACGAAGAAGGGCTGCGAGAGGAACTTCTGGATCTTGCGCGCGCGGTCGACGGTGCGGCGATCGTCTTCGCTGAGCTCGTCCATGCCGAGAATCGCGATGATGTCCTGCAAATCCTTGTAGCGCTGAAGCGTCTGCTGGACGTTGCGAGCGACCTTGTAGTGGCGCTCACCAATGATCGCGGGCGAGAGCATCGTCGAGGTCGAGTCGAGCGGGTCGACGGCGGGGTAGATGCCCATCGAGGCGATGTCGCGGGAGAGAACGGTCGTCGCGTCCAAGTGGGCGAAGGCCGTGGCGGGGGCCGGGTCGGTCAAGTCGTCGGCGGGAACGTAGATGGCCTGAACCGAGGTGATCGAGCCCTTGTTCGTCGACGTGATGCGCTCCTGAAGGCCACCCATTTCGGTGGAGAGCGTGGGCTGGTAACCGACGGCGCTGGGGATACGGCCGAGGAGGGCGGAGACCTCCGAGCCTGCCTGCGTGAAGCGGAAGATGTTGTCGACGAAGAGGAGAACGTCCTGGTTCTCTTCATCGCGGAAGTACTCAGCGACCGTGAGGGCCGAGAGTGCAACGCGGGCGCGCGCTCCGGGTGGCTCGTTCATCTGGCCGTAGATGAGTGCGGCCTTCGAGATGACCGGGTCGCCGTTGGCGAGCTTGGACTCCTTCATTTCGATCTGAAGGTCGGTGCCCTCGCGCGTGCGCTCACCGACGCCAGCGAAGCAGCTCACGCCGCCGTGTGCCTTCGCGACGTTGTTGATGAGCTCCATGATGAGAACGGTCTTGCCGACGCCGGCGCCGCCGAAGAGACCGATCTTGCCGCCCTTGCGGTAGGGGGCGAGGAGGTCGACGACCTTGATGCCCGTCTCGAAGATCTCAACCTTGTTCGACTGCTCGGTGAAGGTCGGTGCCGTGCGATGGATCGGCATCGACTTCTTCGTCGTCACGCGCTCGCCGCCGTCGACGGGCTCGCCGATGACGTTGAGAATGCGGCCAAGCACTTCGTGACCGACGGGCATCATGATGGGCGCGCCGGTGTTGCGAACCTCAAGGCCGCGGATGAGGCCGTCCGTCGTGTCCATGGCGACCGCGCGAACGGTTCCCTCGCCGAGGTGCTGTGCGACCTCAAGCGTGAGGTTGTCCTTCTCGTCGGAGATCGAAGCGTTCGTCAGCTTGAGCGCCGTGAGAATCGCGGGGAGCTGTCCGGGTGGGAACTCCACGTCGACGACGGGGCCGATGACCTGGGTGATGCGTCCGACTGAGAGCGTCTGCGTCATGGAATCTTCCTCGAATCTTGGGTCATTGGTTCACCTTGCGGTGAAGCGAAAGGAACGGCGAGGCCGTGAACGTTTGCCTAGTGAAAGTTGGGCTGAGGCGATGAACACGTGCGCGAAATCGAGCCCGGAACCTTCAAACGCGGCGCCAACTAGCATGGCGGTTCCGGCGTCGCAACGATCGCTGGGCTGATCGAAAGAAGTTCAGTTGGCTTTGGAAAATGACCTCCGAGCGAGCGACGAAGAAACATGACGCACCTCCCTCGACGTCTCGTTCTCCCAGCAGCGACCTTCGTCATCGCCCAGGCGGTGTTGGGTTGCCCAACCACCAACACGATCGGCGGCGATACAGGCCCGCAACCGGACACGCGAATCGTCACGACACCCGATGCGCCATCGCCCTCGCCTGATGCGGCGATTGATCCGTGTGCTGCGGGCGACGTCGATCTGCTCTTCCTGGTTGATAACTCCGGCTCGATGCGTGAGGAGCAGGCGAACTTGATAAGCGAGCTGCCCCGCTTGATTCGCGTGCTCTCCACGGGCGACACGAACGGCGATGGTCTTGCTGACTTCAACGCGGCGCGCTCGCTCCACGTCGGCTTTGTCACCACCGACATGGGTTCGGGAAACCAGATGAACGTGCGCACGTGTACGCCCGGCCTGGGAGATGACGGGATTCTGCGCTCAAGGGCGTCTGGTGTTGCGCCCTGCATGGCGACTTACCCCACAGGCACATTCGCCTTTATGGATGGCCAGAATGTGGATGCGTTTTCGGCGACGCTTGGCTGCGTTGCCAACATCGGCACGAGCGGATGCGGTTTCGAGCAGCAGCTCGAGGCGCCGCTCAAGGCACTGACCCCAACAAACCCGGAAGCGTGGACGCGTGCTGGCTATGTTCCGCCGCGATTCTACGACCCCGCGAGTGGGCTCCCCGGGCGTCTTGCGGGGCACGGAAGCGCAGCAAACGCGGGCTTTGTCCGGCCCGACTCGACGCTCGCCGTCGTGCTCTTGAGCGACGAGGAAGATTGCTCCGTGGCGGACTACGGCATCTTCGGTCCAGACCCGCGCTTCACGAGCATCCCGTCCAACCTTCGCTGCAGCACCTTCGCGGGCGACTCATCCATCGTCTATCCGACAAGCCGCTACGTCGACGGGTTCCTCGGTCTTCGTAGACAACCGTCGCAGCTCGTCTTCAGCGTGATCGCAGGCATCCCGCCAGAAACGGAAGCCTTGGCCGCAGCGGGTGATTTCGCAGCCGTGCTCGCCCACCCAGGGATGATCCCGCGTGTCGACGCTTCCGGTACCAATCCGGAGCCTTCGTGCAGCACGGCGAACGGGACCGCTTACCCACCGGTTCGCATGGTCGAAGTGGCTGCGGGCCTCGCGGCGCAAGGTGCATCCGTGAGCGTCAGCTCGATCTGCAGCGGCTCGTTTGCCGGACCCATCGACAGCATCATCACGCGTCTCAGCACCGTCCCCTCCACATGTGACTGAAGGAGTGTCGATTCATCGACCGACTGAAGTGGCATTGCGGGGGTTGGGAGCCCGAAGGGCCCCAACTGCGACATCGCGAGAGCGATGAAGCGGCAACGCTGAGCGTTCCTTGTCGCGATGGCCGGGGCCTCCAGGGGTGTCGTCCTGGCCATCGCGATTCTTTCTGCGTGACGCCTCGTATGGGGAAGCACTTTCGAAAAGTCCGCGTAGCCTCGGCCCATGTCGCGTCCTCTTCGCTTGGCGTTCGCACTCACGATTCCACTTTCGCTGCTCGCAGGTTGCGGCCCGAGCCGTCTCTCGGACGCAGACGTCACGCGGCTCTGCATGCTTCAAGTTCGCTGCGGCACGCTGACCTCGCAGACGACGTGTGAATCGCTGGTGAGGGGCGCCCGCGATCAGGCGAGCACACAGAGCTGCAGCGGTCCCTTCGGCGCGGCCGGGCGATGCGTGATCCGCGCGGATTCTTGCATCTCCACAACCGAGTGCGCGGACGAGCAGGCGCGCCTGGATGCCTGCCTCGACGGTCGCACCTCGCCTGACGCTGGGGCGCGTGTGGATGCACGCATTCCGATGAGCGGCACCGAGGGCGCCGTGCGACAGACGAGCGGCTTCTTGGAGGTCTTTCACATGGGCGAGTGGCGTGGCGTCTGCGACGACGGCTTCGACGTGAACGATGCGGCTGTGATCTGCAGGCAGCTCGGAACGCCCACCATCAGCGAACCCCTCATCTCCGCATCCCTGAGCGGGTCGGGCGCGTTCTGGGTCGACGACCTGGCTTGCATCGGCGAGGAGTTCAACATCGCGGCATGCGAATCCTCCATGTGGGGCGTGGAGAACTGCAGCAACGGCGAGCACGTGCTCGTGACCTGCAACTGACGTCCATTCACGGCCTCGTGATGCGGAGAATGCTCGGCCCGTTGGCCTCGACGAAGATGTAGATCGCGTCGTTCGTCGAGCCCATCGGTGAAATCGTCAGCGAGCTGATAGGTGAGCACTCGCCGGTCCACGGGAAGTCGAGGCGGCAGGAGAACCAAAAGTCGTGCGTGGCGTTCGTGTCGAGGCTGATGCGAAGCGGCGCTGGGGTCGTGTTGCGTACGATGTAGAGCAAGTCAGGCACGGGCCCAGTACCGTTGCATGTGCCGATCGTGAGATTCGGCGCTGTGCTTCCGTCGAGCTCAAGCATGAAGGGCGAGCTGCGGTTGACCCGTGCGGTGAGATCGATCGGGCGATCGCAGTTGATCTGCGAGATCTCGAAGCAGCGCGCAGGAGGTGCTGTTGCGGTGCAGCCGGTGGGGCTGTCGCAGGTGCACACCGTGCCTGCGCGGCAATGGTCGCGCACATCCTCCAAATCACAGAGCGCACCCGCGGGAAGAATCGGCGGTGGCGCGGCATCGGGCAGCGGCGTGAACGCATCCACGGGTGGCGCGAAGGCATCCTCGTCGGGGCGTGAGAACGCGTCGATAGGGAGTGCCGTGTCGGTGCCTGCATCGGCGCCGTACTCAGGCAGCATGCGGGGGTCGATCTCGTAGGGAGCGCATGCACACTCGACGCAGGTCTGCACCGCGGTGCAGGTCGTGTGCAGTGCCTCGCAGCAGTCCTCGAAGACGAGCCTGAGCTCCACGGTTCGCCCGCGTACGAAGCTTGAGAGCGCTCGAACTCTTCCTATTTCTTGGTTCGCCGCGTCGCGTGCGGTCGCGTTGATCTCGAAGCGTCGCCCCGACCCCTCCGCCAGGGGCACCACGCCCAGCCGACGAGGCCAGCCGTCGAGTGCGACATCCCAGGTGCGGAGCTGATCCAGCTCGGTGGAGCCCGACAGAAAATCGATGTGCAGTGTCGAGGCGCGCATCTGGATGCTTGGCTGCGCATCGAAGATCACCATGACCTCGGTGCGAGGACGCGGGGCACAACCGAGCGCGAAGAGCGCCGTCGCAGCGAGAACCCTGGCCGAGCCGAGAGAGGGGAAGAGCACAAGCGATTCTACATCGCACTTGGCTCGATAGTTGGAGTGCACCTGCACTGCGTCCTACGATCTCCTCATGGCGTCCTTTGAACGTGAACTCACACGCGGCACTTCGATCGAAGAGCTTGCGCTTGCCGTTGCCAAGGATCGCTATCCCTCCCTCGTGGTGCAGAGCGAGCTTGCGCGCATCGATGCGTTTGCAGCGCCCCTCTTGAGCAACACGATGCTGCGCACAGCGAGCCCGCGTGAGCAGCATGCGGCGCTTGAGGGTCGCATTGCGGATGAGCTTGGTTTTTCAGGCAATGAGGGCGACTACCATGACCCGCGCAATAGCTATCTCCACGAGGTGATCGCGCGCCGCAAGGGGCTGCCGATCACGCTCGCGGTGATCTGGATGGCGATTGCACGAAGGGCTGGAATCCCCGTCTCGGGTGTGGGCTTCCCGGGGCACTTCTTGGTGCGCATCGGAGACGCCTCGAACGAGGAGAGCGTGCTCGCCGACCCCTTCCGCGCAGGTACGCTGGTTGGCCCCGCGGAGCTCTCCCGTCTCTCCAGCCATCACCTCGGCGGCATCGAGAAGCTGCGGGCCAATCACCTTGCGACGACGGACACCAAGACGATGCTCGTGCGCATGCTGGTGAACCTGAAGCACGCCCATGAGAAGCATGGCGATCACGCAGGCGCACTGCTCGTCTCGCAGCGACTTGTGGAGCTCACGGGCTCTGTCGTCTTCATGCGCGACCGAGGCCTCCATGCGATGGCGCTCGGGGCCAAGGCGGGTGCGCTTGAAGACTTCGATCGCTACCTCGCTGCAGGTGCGCCTGAGGGCGATGCAGAGTCGATCCGCAGGCTGCGCTCGCAGCTCAAGGTGAGCACCAAGAGCGTGCTGCAGTAGGTCGGCACGCGCGCTCTGCCGAGAAGTTGGGGAACTTCACCGGGCCGCACTACCGTTCACGTGTGCGCATTGTCGCGCGCCGAAAAGAGGGCCCGATGTTCGAGATTCCTGACATCAAGCGAAGGACATCGCCGCGTCGCATCGCACGCATTGCTTGTGAGGCCGTGGCCGCCGAGGGCTTTACGAAAGTGGGCGGCATGATCCGCGACTTCAGCGAGGAGGGCATGCTGCTTCAGACCACGGCGCCGCTCGCCCTCGGTGAGGAGCTCTACCTCTCGTTTCGCGCGCCCAAGACGACGCAGTGGGTCTCGCTCGTTGCCCGCGTCTCTCGAACCCACGCGAAGCTGGCGCGTGAAGGCACGACCTGGCTCGCGGGCATCACCATCAGCGAGATGGATGGCGTGGAGCGCTCGATCTTGATGGGTGCGGTCTCGCTCCTACCGGAGCTTCCGCGCAAGCGAAACGCAGCACGCGACTACGCGGCGTTTGTCGCTGAGATCTCAGGCTACGCAGGCGAGCGCATCGCGCTTCATTGAGCGGCACGAAATAGCCGAGGATCCGACCCGTATCGTGCCCATGAACCGCACCGTCGGCGCCACGCTCGCGCGGAGACAGCTCGCCGCGTTTCTCGTCGTCACCTTCACGCTCTCGTTTGCGCTGGAGGCCTGGATGGCAATCACGCAGAGCATGGACTTCGTCTGGTTGCTGATGTGGATACCTGGCGTGACTGGGCTCCTCTGTCGCCTCTTCTTTCTCGAGGGCTTCGCCGACATCTCTCTTCGCGTATCTCGGCGCGGAGGGATGCTGCCCTGGGCTCTTGCATGGTTCTCACCCATCCTGGTCGGCCTTCTCGCTTACGGCCTTGCGTGGGGCATTGGGCTGGCTCCGTTCGAGGCTTCCGGGACGGGCTCACTGGCAGGCTCGCCTTACGTCATTCGCTTCCTCGCGCAGCTCGGGGTCATGCTCACGCTCGGGACGCTCTTCGGTGCGCTCTTCGCGCTGGGCGAGGAGCTGGGCTGGCGTGGGTATCTCCTTACGCGCCTCGTCGCTGCGGGCGTGCCTCATCCCGTTTGGGTCAGCGGTGGCCTCTGGGCGCTCTGGCACATCCCGCTCATTCTCAGCGGTGAGTACGCCTCCTCGCCCCACCCTTGGCTCTCCGTTGCGCTCTTCACGGTGGATGTCCTCGCGGCGACCCACGTGATCGTCTACGTCCGACTCGCGACCGGTTCGGTGTGGAGTGCGGTGCTCTTTCACGCGGCGTGGAACGCAATCATTCAGGGCGTGTTCGATCACTTCACAGGCGAGTCGGGCTCGCTCTGGGTGGGCGAGAGCGGTGTGCTTGTGGCCACGGCACACGCGCTTTTCGCCTGGGCGCTCTGGTCCTTGCGTGGACGGCAAGAGCTGGCGCGGCTCGTGTCAGCGGGCTGAAGGCAGTGGCGGGAGGTCGTCTGCAACGGTCATATGGAAATGGAAGCGGTGCAGTGCGTTGTGCATCTGCATCGCCTGCGCTGCGACATCGCTGACCATGCCTTGCTCGGTGAACCACGTGCGGAACTCATCCACGACAGGACGGTCGGCGTAGTAGATGCGAAGGCGCCCGTGCGAGCAGGTCGCGAGGAGCTTGCCGAGGTCCATCACGCGGTCGCGGTGAAGACGAATCTGCCTGCGTGAGAGGCCGTGATAGTTGTCGAAAGGGATGCGTCCCTCTTCGTTGCGATCGGCCATCGCGTGGGGGAGGTAGAGGTCGACATCGACGCCGCGGTTGTGCGTCTGATGGCGCGGCCCTGGCGCATCCAAGTCGCCAATCGTGAGCTGCTCACCGGGCCAGCGTTCGGCGTACTCACGCGCTGCTGCAAGGACGAGAGAGACAAGCCCCGGACGGCCCCAGCGATGCTCGGGCGTGGTGTTGCGCCAGACGCGATAGAGGCCTCCGTTCGCGTCCTCCGAAGGCAACTCCCAGCGGCAGGCGGGGTAGGGCTCACCGCGCGCACAGGCTGGGTCTTCGGTGACGTGGAGCGTTGGCTGAAGGCAGGCGTAGTCCTCACGCGAAGGCGCCGCGATGATCTCGCCCTCATCGCTCAGACGCTCGACTTCGATCGCCCGATTCGCATCCGGCACCACGCCGGCATCGGCGGATTCGAAGGCGGCTTGAGGAGGTGCGACCGTGGCGCCAAAGCGCGATGCAGCCCAGGCAAGCGCAAGCGAGAGGGCACCGAGTGCGAGAAGCATGAGGAGGGCCTGAGGGCGCACGACGGCGCGACTGTTACCACGTTGATTCGGCGCGTCCGCCGCGTGATGGGCGTTTGCATCGATGGGAAGGGCGCCCGGCACGCGGTGACAGACATCCAGCCTGCGGTGAGACGCCGTCGAGGTCGGGTGACTCGGCTTTTGGTGTCGGTGACTCGGCTTTTGGTGTCGGTGACTCGGCTTTTCTTGCGAGTGACTCGGCTTTTGGTGTCGGTGACTCGGCTTTTCTTGCGAGTGACTCGGCTTTTGCCGTCGGTGACTCGGCAAATGCCGTCGGTGACTCGGCTTTTGCCGTCGGTGACTCGGCTTTTGCCGTCGGTGACTCGGCAAATGCCGTCGGTGACTCGGCCTTTTGCGTCGGAGACTCGGCTTTTCGCGCGAGTGACTCGAAATTGAGCCTAGCGAGGAGCCGCTTGGAGGTCAGCCTCGTTGCCAATCGCCATGATCGGAAGAGCGTCCAAACCTGCCCAAGCTCTGCCGGCCCCCGTGGTCAGACGCCCATGAGCTACGGCCGAGAAGACGCGAACGAGACGGAGCGCAACGCACTCGCAGCAAGGCTTGCTGAGACGCGCCAGGCGCTTGCTGCGCAGAGTGCGCTTCGTGAGCGGGAGCGTTTGCTGGAGGAGGGCCTGGACGCGGTGGATGTGGCGCGACCTGGCCAACGTGGCCTCGCGGTTCTGCCGAGCGGCATGAAGATCTCGATCGCCAGCCCCTGCACGGAAGATTGGAGCCGGATGACGGGCGACGACTACGTCCGTCACTGCTCGAAGTGCGACAAGAAGGTCTACGACTTGAGCGGGCTCAAGGGCATCGAGATCGAGGCGCTCCTCTCGCGTCACGGAGAGCCCCCGTGCGTGCGCTTCTTCAAGCGCAAAGACGGCACGGTGATGACGGCGGATTGTCCCGTTGGCAGACCCAAGCGCGTTGCGCTTCGCGTGCTCACGGCGATTGGCTTGAGCGCGCTCGCAGGCGTCTCAGCCCATCGCGCGTACGAGGTCTACGAGGCGTCGCAGCCTTGCGCGCTGATGGGTGCGCCGCCTCCTTCACACATGCCCGAGTACACCGCCGTGATGGGCGCGATGCCTGCCGCGCCCCCGGTCACACCGCCCCCGCCACGCTTCAGCCCACATCCCCCGCGTTGATGTGCCAAGCAACAGCGCGTTCGTTCGGATTCGATGAGTTCGAACGAACAGCGCTACAGCTCAGCGTGTGATGCGCTCCATGCCGCCCATGTAGGGCCGCAAGGCCTCGGGCACGGTCACGCTGCCATCTTCGTTTTGGTATTGCTCGAGGATGGCCACGAGCGTGCGGCCGATCGCCAGGCCCGAGCCATTGAGCGTATGCGCGAGCTGGGGCTTTCCCTTGGGCTCATCGCGGTAGCGAATCTTTGCGCGACGCGCTTGGAAGTCGCCGAACCACGAGCAGCTGGAGATCTCGCGGAAGGCGTTCTGGCCGGGCAACCACACCTCGAGGTCGAAGCATTTCTTGGCGCCAAAGCCCATGTCGCCCGCGCAGAGCTGCATCGTTCGGTAGTGAAGGCCAAGGCGTTCCAAGACCTTCTCGGCGTGGCTGCGCAAGAGCTCCAGTTGCTCGGGGCCCTCGCCGGCGCGGCAGAAGCGCACGAGCTCCACCTTGTCGAACTGATGCTGGCGAATCAGGCCGCGCGTGTCCTTGCCGTAGCTGCCTGCCTCGGCGCGAAAGCAGGCCGTGTAGGCGACGTACCTTGGAAGCTCGCCGGGCTCGAAAATCTCATCGGCGTGGAAGTTCGTGACGGGCACTTCGGCGGTTGGGGCAAGGTAGAGATCGTTGGCCTCGCGCTCTTCTGCGGAGGCGTCCTCACCCAGCTTCGCGCGCTCGGTTTTGAACATGTCTGCGGCGAATTTCGGGAGCTGCCCTGTGCCGCGCATCGCGGAGGGAAGCACAAGCGCAGGCGGCCAGATCTCGGTGTAGCCGTGCTCGTTGGAGTGCAGATCCATCATCAGCTGCAAGAGGGCGCGCTCAAGACGCGCGGCGGCTCCGACGAGCACCGTGAAGCGGGCGCCAGAGATCTTCGCTGCGCGCTCGAAGTCGAGGATGCCGAGGCCCACGCCGAGGTCGTGGTGATCCTTGGGCGTGAAGCTGTACGTCTTCTTCTCGCCCCAGATTTTCACCTGCACATTGGCATGCTCATCCGCACCGTCGGGCGTCGACGCATCGGGCACGTTGGGCAAGCCCATGACGAGCTCTTCGAGCTTGAGGTCGAGCCGCTTCTCGTTTGCTTCGAGCTCTTTGACGCGATCACCCGAGGCCTTGAGTGCATCGCGCTTGGCAGCGAACTCGGGGCTCTTCTTGTCGAGCTTGGCCATGGCGCCCGAGGCCTCATTGCGCTCGGCGCGAAGCTTCTCGAGCTCGGTAATCGCGGCGCGGCGTTCGAGCGCGAGCTTGGCGACTTCGTCGAGCTGGGGTGCGAATTTGTCGGAGCGACGCGCGAGCTGGGCGCGCACTTCGTCGAGGTTCTCGGTGACGTATCGGAGGTCGAGCATGCGCGGCCTATACCCCGAAAAAGGCCAGGATGCCGAGGACGGCGATCGTCGTCCAGCAGGGCACAAGGGCCCAGGCAATGCGGGTTGCGCGCACGATGGCTTGTTGTTGCGCGAGGGCTTGGACATCTCCGCGTCGCGCCTCGGCGAGCGGTGTGAGGGCGGCGAGAAGGAGCCAGGTCACAAGGATGAACATGGGTGCAAAGACGAGTGCACGCGGCACACCCAAGCGCTCATCGAGGGCACGGTGCACGGTGTCGTCGAGGCGCGCTCCGGCCGCGTTGAACATCGCGTGACCCAGCGGTGTGTGCTCGCTCCGAAGCTCCACCCAGTAGAGACCGTCGAGGTCGTAGGCCCGGACTTCATCGATCGTTCGCGCATCAGCGCGTGGCACAGCGAGCGTTCGCGCGACGTCGTCGGCGAGCGGTTGAACGAGCGCTGCACGTGGTGTGATCGAGACACGCAGCGTGCTCGTTGGGATGGTGAAATCCGAGGTGCGCGAGGCGAGGAGAACGGCGTCCTCCGGAAGGGCAGCGTGAATCAGCGGCGCATCTTGAACGCAGGCGAAGAGCAGCAGCGCAAGAGAGGCAACGGGCACGAGCACACTCGCGCTGAGCAATGCCGTGACCGTGCGCGGCAGTGCACGCGGGCGCACCAGATGTCGCACGGGAAGATGATGTCGATCGAGCAAATAGCCTTGCGACAGAAGGCTCAATCCAAGGGGCACGGAGAAGAGCAGGAGCGGCAGCGAGAGCACCACCCCCATCGGCGTCGAGGCACGGTCGATCATGCGTGCGGTCACGATCGCCGAGAGCATTGCGGGCAAGAGTGCGAAGAGCGCTGCGGTCAGCACGAGGCGAAACGACGATGCGATGCCTGCGCGACGCACAAGGAGCACGCTCTCAAGGACAGCCGTTCCGAGTGGGCCATCGCGCTCAAGGAGGATCATCGGCACGTGCAGGAAGGGCAGCGCGAAGAAGAGCGCGATGAGTGAGATCGCGATGATGCCGAAAACGCGAAGAGCTGCCTCCAAGGGAGGGAGCACCTGGGCTCGATCGGCCGATGCGATGTCGGGCCCAAAGACAAGCCCAGCGAGCGCGACCACCGAGCTGAAGAGCACCGAGGCCGTCAGGATGATCGCAGCCGCCTTGAGCCATGTCAGGCCGCGCGGGCGAACCTCGATCCCGGATGCCGCAAGCGAGAGTGCAAAGAGCTCGCAGGCGAACCACGGAAAGAGCACGAGGCCCACGCCGGTGAACATCGCGGCCAGCGCAAAGACAAGCGCGCACCCAAGCGAGAGGAGGATCCACGGGTGCACACGCGCGAGGTCGAGGGATCGCGAGAGTGCTTCGCGCGTCATCCGCGCGTGCTCGGTTCGGCTCGTTTGTACCAAGGCTCGAAGGCCTCGATCGCATCGAGGGGCGGAAAGACGCCCTCGAAACGCCAGCCGCGATCATCGAGATAGACATGCGCAGGCGGCTTGGTCCGCGGGAACTTGAGCTTGCCCAGTGTCTCCGCGGCGAGGCCGTTTTGCGTCAGCCAATGCTTCATCGCTTCGATGCCACCAGGCTCGCGTGAACGCGCGGAGAGAATCGCCACCTCGAAGCGCTCGACGGCGGCGCTCAAGAACGAAAACGCTTCTGGAACGGGCGGATCGGGGATCGACGTCGCGCCCTTCCAACCCGAGGTGTAGGCGTGCAGGACTCCGTCGAAGTCGACCACGATCGTCTTCTTGCGCGCGCGGACCTTCTTCTTTGGCGTGGCGAGCGAGGGCTGCGCGTCGGGCATCGACGGCGTCATCGGGGGCGGCGCCTCGGTCGAGTGCGGTGGGATCGAGGGCGGCGCGGAGGGCGCCAACATCGGCAAGCTCACCCTCGAGGGTGCAAGGCTCCACGCCTCGTCATCATCGAGCTCGTCGTAGACATAGACGGCGTCGGTCGTCTGATGGATGACGTACTCCTTCTCGGGGTCACCGAGCATGCGCGAGGGCTTCGCATGGTGAACCGCGAACTTGCGCGGCGTGCCGATGTCGATGCCGAGCTCACGCGGGTCGAGCAGCTTTCCGGCGTGGCTTCCAGCATCGCGCGGCGCATCGGCGGAGCGGACCACCGGCAACGCATACGTGGACGCAGGGCCCGACGGGGCGGCATCAAATTCACCGCCAGCGCGTGCGTGGGCCCATGCCCAGAGCGCTTCGAATTGCGCTGCAGGACAGGGCACTGCGAGCGGAAGCACGATGCGAAACTTCGGATGCTCCTCGGTGTGCGACCACGTCGTGTGGAAGAGATGGAAGTACTC
This sequence comes from Sandaracinaceae bacterium, assembly GCA_044373065.1. Lineage (GTDB taxonomy): Bacteria > Myxococcota_A > Polyangia > Polyangiales > Sandaracinaceae > JAFLCL01. Next base: position 10,433 of record JBILQT010000007.1, on the reverse strand, counting down.
GCTGAACACGTTGCGCGCCTCGGGGATGCGCACGCCTGAGTCGTAGTCGAGGACCAGACAGGAGACGTGTGTGACGCCGTCGGTGCCGCGCTCACGGCATTCGTCTTGGTATTTGGTGGGCGACCAAAGCCGCAGATCCTTCTTCGCGTCCTTGCGCGCGTAGTGCTTCAGCTCCTCGCACTTGCCGCGCATTGCAACGAGTGGGTTCTCGCCGCGTGCGCGTGCCTGATCGCCGGCCTCACGCAGCGCCCCGACACGCTCCCCGTTCGCGTTCGGATCCTCCACTTGCCCCAATGCCTGCTCAATGCGCGCGCACTCGCGTTCGATCTTCGCGAAGAGCTGAGGCTTCAACTCAAAGCGACGAAAGCAGGCAACAAGCTCCGCGAGGGACAAGACTTCCTGCTCCGGGAAGGTGTCAAAGACGCGCTTGAACGAGGTCACGGCGAAGGTCGCTGACGAGATCACGCGTGGAGGTTCGCGCATCGCGTGCCTCTTTCTCAACTTCGCGGCGCGCTTCGTTGGGGCGACCTCAAGCCGATGTGATCCAGTCGTATTCCCGGGCGCGATTGTCCCTTACCATCGGGGCAGATGACTTTTCGTCGCGCTGCGTTGGTGGCTGCAATCGTCGCCCCGCTCTCCACAAGTTGCTCACCCGCTCCCCTGACCCAGCTCGTGGTCGCGGTGCGTGTCGACGCGGCCATTCCAGGGGAGATCAATGCGTTGGACGTGGTCATCACAACGCCGGGAGAGGGCACGCATCATGTGATGACGACGCTCGCGGGGAGCGCGGATTCGCTGCAATCCATTGGCATTCGCTATGTGAGCGGCGCGCTTGGGTCCGTCCGAATTCGCGCCACAGGGACGGGCGCCGAGACGATTGTGCAGACCCGGACGACCGAGTTTGTGCGCGGCGAATCACGCGTGGTGACGCTCGTGCTCACGCATGCCTGTGCCGACGTGCGCTGCGATGAGGGAGCCACATGCGAGCTGGGGCGTTGTGTCGATGCCTATGTCGCGGGCGCCTCGTTGCCCACCTGGCAGGGCACGTTGCCCGGGGGGATGGACGCGAATGCGACGTTCGCGGATGCGAGCAACGTCGATGCGAGCACGGCGGATGTGCAGCGTGGAATCGATGCGGCGATGTTCTCCGACGCACGGCAGGATTGTGACTTTGACGAACGAATCGGGCAGGAGTGCACCCCAGCAAATGCCTGCCAAGCGGGCGCATTCGCGTGCGTGGACAACGAAGTGCAGTGCGTTGGCTTGATGGAGGACGACACGCCCCTCGTTCTTGACAAAGGGCACATTTGTCGCCCGGCGACTGGCTTCTGCGATGTGTTGGAGATTTGCGATGGACGCTCGCCGACATGTCCCGATGACCTCTTCCAACCCGCGGGTTTGGATTGCATGGGCGGTGTTTGCGATGGCGTGGGCCGGTGTGGTGCGTGTCCGGCCGGCATGCCCTGCACGTCTCCTGGCAACCCGTGCATGGTGGGCACCTACAACTGCGCGATGGGAGATCCTGTCTGCACTGGTTTGATGCCCGCCCCGACCACGACCGTCTGCAGGCCTGCCGGCTCTGTTTGCGATGTGGCCGAGACTTGCAGCGCTCTCGGCATGTGCCCATCCGATGTCTTCGCGGCTGCCACCGTGGTCTGCCGACCCGCAGTCGGTGGTGGCTCGGCGGGCCCGACCTGCGACGCGCCGGAGCTTTGCACTGGCGCCTCACCGCTCTGTCCCGCAGACGGTGTGCTTGCCGCAAGCACAGTCTGTCGCCCCGCCATGGGCGCATGCGACGCGCCCGAGATCTGCACGGGCCTCTCGGCCTCGTGCCCGTCGGCAACGACCACCATGTGTGACGCTGGAACAGACGCATTCAGACCCGACGCGTTCACACCGCCCGACGCGTTCACGTTCGCGTTCAGAGACGCAGGTCGCGACGCGTTCGTCCCGGACGCGCGCTTGGATGCAGGCCCGTCACGCGACGCCGGTTGGGATGGTGCGCCGTGATCAACGCCTCGCCTCGTACTTCATCGGTGCTGGATCCGGGGAGCCGCATTGGCGACTTCCAGATCATCGCGCCGCTCAAATCGGGCGGCATGGCGACGCTCTTTCTTGGTCGCAAAGTTGGGCCTGCGGGCTTCGCGAGGCCGGTTGCGATCAAGGTCGTGCACGCGCACCTCGCGGTCGATCAGAGCTTCGTTGAGATGTTCCTCGATGAGGCGCGCCTCTCCGCGAGCATTCGTCATCCCAACGTCGTGCACGTCGAGGCGCTCGGAGAGACGCAGGGCATCTACTATTTGGTCATGGAGTACGTGCACGGCTGCACGCTCCAGCAGTTTGTGCAGAAGCTCGGAAGGCAGGGCCGCAAGCTCGCGCCCGAGCTCGCTGCGTACATCGCGATGAAGGTCGCTGATGGTCTGCACGCGGCGCACGAGACGAAGAATGATCGCGGCGAGCCCCTGGGGGTCGTGCATCGCGACGTCTCGCCGCAGAACATCCTGCTCGGCTACGACGGGCACGTGAAGCTCATCGACTTCGGTGTGGCGAAGGCCAAGGGGCGCAGCAACGAGACCTCGGGCGGCTCGCTCAAAGGCAAGATTCGCTACATGCCGCCAGAGCAGGCATGGGGTCGTGAAGTCGATCGGCGTGCGGATGTCTACGCACTCGGCATCGTGCTCTGGGAGTGCCTCACGTTTCGTCGCTTGTTCGACGGCGACAATGACTTCCAGATTCTCGAAGCGGTCCGCAACCCGGTGTTGAAGCGCCCGAGTCAGCATGCGCAGGGTGTAGCGGAGGGCCTGGATGATGCCGTGATGACCTCGCTCTCACCGAGCGTGGAAGAGCGTTTTCAGACGGCGCAGGCGATGCGTCGCGCGATCGGTGGCGCGTGCCCCAAGGCGCTGCAGGTCGAGCCCGATGACCTCGCTGCACTGCTCGCTGTCGTGATGGAAGAGGACATCCAAAAGACGCGCAAGACGTTGCCGCGCGAGATGTCGTCGATCCTCAGCCCACCCCAAAACGACACACACGATTCATCGATTGTCCCGCTTGAGGAGTTCACACGCATCGGTGACGTGTCGCCGGATTTCACGCAGGGTGATGTGGAGGTGCGCGACTCGCTGCCGTCCTCCTCGCGCATCGTTCCTTCGCAGCAGAGCGCCGAGCAGACGGGACAGGCAGGACACGCACAGGCAGGTGCACAAGGACGGACCTGGTTGTGGGCCGCAGCAGTCACACTTGGCCTCACCTTCGGGGGCATCGCCATTGCCATCTCGATTTCGATGCGACCCGTCGCGCCCACAGCGGCTGCTCCAGCGGCGCCAATCAGCCCGTTGCCGGTGGCCGCAACAGCGCTCCCGACGCCCTCTGCGGCGCCCTCTGCGGCGCCCTCTGCGGGACCCACGACAGAACGCGAGTCGGCATCGCTTGCGCGCGGCGTGAACATGCCCGAGCCGGATCCCGCAGAGCCCGCAGAGTCCGCACATCGCAGCGACCGTCGACGTGATGCTCCGTCTGTCGCAGTCACTGCGGACCCAAACGCGGCCGACGATTCAACGACGACGATGCGAGGTCGCGCTTCAAGGGCCTCCGTTGCGCAGCCCACATCGGCCACGACGATGACGACAACAACGATGAGCGCCGCGGGGCCCATCATCGACACGGTGGAATTCTGATGCGCACGCTGACGTTCACCCTCCTCCTCGCGCTCACTGCCACGCACGTTTTCGCCTCGTATGCATCGGCGCAATCCGCGGAACAGCAGCCCTTGGTGGACCCATTCGCGGCACCTCAGACGCGCACGCGCGAGACGCCAGAAGATTTGGTGCCGTGGGAAACGCGTGCGCTGAGCCCAAGGGATCGTCAGCTCGCACGCGAGCTCTTTCAGCAGGGCGTTGCAGCAAGCCAAGCCGACCATTGGGTGGAAGCCCAAGACGCATTTGGCCGCGTATACGCCCTCACGCATCGCGCGGAAGTGCTGCTCAATCTCGCAACCGCGCAGGCACAAACGGGCGCGATGTTGAATGCGATCGAGAGCTATCGCCGCTTTCTTCAGACGGCCTCGGCCGCGCTTCAAAGACAACACGGCGACGAGGCGCGCGCGGCCCTCGCAGACGTGGAGGCAAGCATCCCTCGGCTGCGCATCGAGGCCTCCATCACGTCGAGCGAGACGCACGTGATCCTCGACGGCTTGCGTCTCTCTCCCGCCGAGCTCGGTGTGCCGCTTCCGATCGACCCGGGCGCCCATCACGTTGTGCTGGAGCGCGGCACAGAGGTGCTCGCTGAGGAGAGCGTCACGTTGCAGCGAGGTGATCTGCGCACCGTCACGCTGCGTCTCGAAGCCGCGCTGCCGAATGCAGGGCTCATTGCGACTTCGGAGGGTGATACAGGACCGGATGCAGGCCTCATCGGCCTTGGCGTCTCGGTCGGCGTCATCGCCATCGCGGGTGTCGTCGTGGCGATTCTCTTCGCCACGCAGCCCAGCGAAGACCCTGGCTATTCGGGCTCACTCGGGCGCGTGACGAGTGATGCGAACCAACCCTACATGGGCACACTCGCCAGCTGGGATGCACTCTGATCATTCCGACTGTGCTCGCTCGCGCGCGCATCGAACGTGGTAGCTTCAGGCCCATCCGGTAAGGCCGTCATGCAACGCATCCCGCGCCGCAGACGGAGATGAGGGCGCATGCACTCCCTCAATGAAGCGACTCAACCCGAGGCGCGTCCCGTTGCGATCGGCGCAGAAGAAGAGGCCTCCCCATGGGCGACAAATCTCCGAAGCAGCAGAAGAAGAACGCCGATCAGAAGAAGTCCACGCAAGGCGCGAAGGACCAGAAGCGCAAAGACTCGGCCCCCGTTTCAGGCAATCCGGCAAAGGCTGGCGCTGCGGGGAAACCCAAGGGCAAATGAGTTTCGGTTCAGCGATGAATGAGTACAAAGCCAATCGTAGGTGGCCCCGCTCAGAGCGTTTCGAACTCTCTGAGTCGGGCCGAAAGGCCGCCCAGGCCTATCTCGACATGATCGTCGCCTCCCGCGCCGAAGAGGGCAGGCGCGCCTTCGACGATGCGCGTGCACGCTGGTCCGAAGAGTTCGGTGTGACCGCGGAAGACGCACTCTGCATGCGCGAGATGGTTCCCGGCGCAACGACACTTGTTGCCTTGGTCGAGCAGCTCGACGGTTGCGGGCCCGATCGCAAGCAAGTGAAAGAAGCCCTTGAGCGCATGCTTGAGAAGGGCCTCATCACACCGATCGAGAACGCACGGAGCTAGGCCTTCTAGGGGGCCTCTGGGCTTCCATCGAGGTGCATCCGACTTAGCTCTTCACGGTCCCACCCGTGAGGTTCGCATGATCATTCCTTGTCCTGGTTGCGGCGCGAAAAACCGAATCCCATCGACGCGCCTTCTGCAGCATCCGCGTTGCGGGCAGTGCAAGGCCGCGGTGATTGCCAACGCGCCCGTTGCGGTGACGTCGAACGCCGAGTTTGATGAGATCATCCAAGGTAGTCCGCTGCCGATCGTGGTCGACTTCTGGGCTCCTTGGTGCGCGCCCTGTCGTGTTGTTGCCCCTGAGCTCGACAAGCTCGCCAAGAGCAAGAGCGGGAGCGTGCTCATCGTGAAAGTCGACACGCAGGCCAACCCCGAGGTTGCCGCGCGCTTTGGCATCCAGAGCATCCCGACCTTTGTGCGCTTCGACGGTGGCAAAGAGATGCGGCGTGCGAGCGGTGCGATGTCAGGGGCGCAGCTCGCAGCAGCGCTTCAACTTCGCTGACATGCAACCTTTTGGTTGCGTATTCGATGCGCAACCTTTTGGTTGCACGTTGCGCAGCAGCTTCGTGGTTCACTCAAGGGATGAAGCGCATTTCTGCAGTGCTTGGAATGTTCGCCCTGATGGGCTGCCTGCCTCCTCCCCCACCTGTGCGTGACAGCGGGCCGCCCCTCGACGCGCAGGCGCCCTCCTTCGATGCATCGTCCACAGAGGACGTGGGGGCCGTCTCTCTTGCGACGCTACCGAACGACACCTGGTCGTATGTGCCCGTGCCGGGTGCCGTATGCGGCAATGGATCGCAGGCCGTGATCGGCGTGAACCCGCATGCAGGAGCCACCGAGTTGCTCATCCTCGTGCAGGGCGGTGGTGCTTGTTGGAACAAGGCCAACTGCATCGACGACCCGGAGGCCGCGCACATTGGCGAGGACTACACGCGTGCCATCTTCAACTCGGATCTGGGCACGGTGCGGATGCTCGGCTGGGACGACCGCAACGCAGCGCTGAATCCCTTCCGCACCTCGACGCTCGTCTACGTGCCCTATTGCACGGGTGACCTTCACGCAGGCGATGCCGATCAAGTCTACGACCCCGCGACGCCGAGCCGTGTCACGCACCACCGTGGCGGTCGCAACATGGCGCTCTTCCTCGATGCCGTCTCGGCGGCCTGGCCGAGCTTTGCGCAGGTGCGCGTCGTGGGCTTCTCGGCAGGTGGCTATGGGACGCAGCTCAACTGGGGAAGGTTCGCGGATGAATGGCCCGGCGCACAGCTCTCGCTGCTGGCCGATTGCGCGCCCCTCGTGGCGCTCAACCCCACGCTCTACAGCGAGATCCGCACGCGCTGGAATCTCTACACGCCCGCCGGCTGCACGGCCTGCGCAACGTCGTTCAGCGCCTACGACGACTTCTACAACGCGGCCTATCCGCGCTCGCGCTTTGGCCTTCTTGCAACGACACGCGATAGGGTGCTCACGCACTTTTTCTCCGAGACGGATATGCCCGGACGGGTGCGCGCGCTGACCGATGGGCTCAACGACAATGTGACAACACGCTACTTCGTGCTCGATACGGATGTGCACGTGATCATCACGGCGGCGGCTCTGGTGCGCTCGTCGGATGGGACGCTTCTTCTCGATTGGCTGGTGGGCTGGCTGAACAACACGGCGGTCTGGCACAACACGCGTCCGTGATGGTCAGTCTGTGATGGTCAGTTGGTGATGGTCAGTCGTGCTGGTCAGTCGTGCTGGTCAGTGTGAGATGGTCAGTCTGCGAGCGGAGAGCAGAAGGGACAGAGAGTGGCTGTACGCCGCGTTGGTGCTCGATGCTTTGTCGCGGGCGAGCGTCATCGTGGTCTCGCTCGATACGTTGTGGGTACTCCCGCAACCGAGCCATGACGGCGCAAAGGTCGACGTGCGGAATTACCCAGAACGCCGACGCGTTCGCATGCGCGTCTTTCGCTACCGAGAAGGCATCTCACGCCAACGCGGCGTCCAGTCCATGTTTGAACTGAAGAATCGAGATGGTCAGTCTGAGATGGTCAGTCTGAGATGGTCAGTCTGAGATGGTCAGTCTGAGATGGTCAGCCTGAGATGGTCAGTTTCACCACGCGTGGTGAATCAGGCGATGACGCGCAGTGAGCCGCGCACCACGCCGTAGTGGCCTTCAGCGCGGAGGGATTTGAGCACCTCTTGCGCACTCACGCGGCCGTCCAACAGACCGCGATAGGCCTTCACGATGCGTTGGGTGTCCTCCGCAGTCTCGCGCACGAGCTCAATGCGGAAGCGGCTTGTGTGCGCCTCCTGCGCGCTCTTGAGGAGGCCCGCTGCGCTCTGCGCCGATTGATGAAAGACGGTATTGCGGCAGCCCACATCGGCCTCGACCGGATGATCCATCCCGGCACGATCGCGCAGCGAGAGCACATGCTTCTCACAGGGCCTTCCGCAATCGCGATGGTCTTTGCCCTCCGAGAGCAACGCGGCGATCACGCAATGCTCCATGTGAAAGAGCGGCATCGGGTGATGAATGACGAGCTCTGCCCAGCGCCCTGCTTGCGTCTTGAGGAGCGAGAGCAGCTGACCGCCGTCGAGATCGAATGAGGGCACAAAGGCATCGAGGCCCGAGGAGATGACCTCATTGGCGCTCAAGACGTTCGTCACGTTGAGCGAGAAATCACCAATGAAAAGAGGGCGATTCTCACGCGGTCGCGCTGCGATCTCGCGCAGAAGCCCAAGGCCTCGGACGAGCACCGCGTCTGGATTCAGCGAGTCCAGATAGGACTGAATCTTCTCCTCACCCGGCTTGCGAATGCGCGGTGGCGCGACGCCCACAAAGCGCGCGCCCTCGGCCTTCAACGCGCGAAACGACTGACCCAGGCCCGTGAGCTCGAGGAAGTCGAGATAGACACCATCGGCGCCCGCGAGCAGTGCGGCACGCGCCTGGGCTTCGTTGCGTGCGAGCACGAAGAGGCCGGGCGGTGCAGGCCTTCGCGCATCGGCATGTGCATCGAAGTCTGAGTGCCCGACGTAGTGCGGATCGGACTGCCAGGCTCCGAGGGACAGACTGGCATGCTCCTCCAGCTGACTGGCAGTCACGGGCGTCGTCGCAATGACCTGCTTGCCGCTCTCGGTGAGGGCATCCGTCAGTGCGCGCCTTGCGCGATGAAGAGACGAGACAGGCAGGAATGCTTGCTCGGGCAGTGCGAGCTCAAGTGCACCGAGGCTGAACGTCGTCTCGCCCAAGCGTGACAAGGCCTCTTCGAGTCGCGCGCGTGAGACGGGTTCCTTCGTCGCCTGCGTGATGTTCGCGTCGCCTGTGACGCGTGCGTGAAGGCCGCGGGGGCTTGTGGCCGAGAGCACAAAGGGCGCATCCATCTCGCCCTCGAGGCGCATCGTGATGGGCTCGCGATGGGGGTCGCGTTGAAGGCGCGCGAGGATCTCTTTCTCCAGCGCTGGGTCGTCGTTCTTGAAGAGGCGTCGACCCTTTGGCTCATGCGGAATGCGCACATCGGGGCCAAGCCAGAGCAGGACAAACTCGCCTGAACTTGCGTGCGTGACGTCTTCACCGCGTGCGTCGGTGATCGTCCAAATGCGGCCACCGACCTCGCCGGAACCCTCGCGTCCGCCCTCGATCAGCACGCCATCTCCGCGCGCGAGATCCTCGCCTGTGCGCAGCGCGAGGTAGGTCTTGTTGCCCTGCTTCGAGGCATGTTCGATCGCGCCAACGAAGATGCCGCGGTGATCGCAGCCGCGTGCCTCGACGAGCCGCTGATGATCGATGCCGAGCAAGAAGCCGGGCCCCGAGCCGCGCGAGTACGTCTGAAGCGCATCGCTCCTCTTGGCCGCTTGCCCCTCCGCATCAAGGCCGCGATCCACAACGTCGCGATAGAACTGCGTGGTCGCAGCGACATACGCTGGGCCCTTCAAGCGCCCCTCGATCTTGAGGGACTCAACCCCGATTGCAGCGAGCTCCGGGATGGCGCGTGAGCCCTCAAGGTCTTCCGGCGAGAGCAGATACGCGCGCTCGCCAAGGTCCTGCAACTGACCATCGACGATGAGCGAATAGGGCAGCCTGCAGGCCTGTGCGCATGCGCCGCGGTTGGCGCTCCGGCCTCCGATGGCCTCGCTCGTCAGGCATTGGCCCGAGTACGCGATGCAGAGCGCGCCGTGCACGAAGACTTCAAGCTCCATGCCCTCTGCTTCGGTGCGAATCGCACCGATTTCCTTCGCGCTCAGCTCGCGCGCGAGCACCACGCGCTTGACGCCACGCTCCTTCGCAAAGAGCACGCTCGATGCATCGGTACACGTCATCTGTGTGGAGGCATGCACGCGCAGATCGGGCGCAATCGCGCGCACCATCCGGAGCACGCCGAGGTCTTGCACGATGACGGCATCGACCCCTGCCTCAGCACATTGCCGGATGGCCGCTTCCATCGCGGGCAGCTCGTGATCGAAGACGAGCGTGTTGAGCGTCACGTAGCCCTTGGCACCGCGCGCGTGCAGCGAGGCCAGAAGCACATCGAGCGACGAACCTTCGAAGTTCGTCGCTCGTGCACGTGCATTGAAATGGGAGAGACCGAAATAGACCGCATCGGCACCGGCGCGCATCGCCGCCTCGAGAGCCTCGTTGTCCCCCGCAGGGGCCAGGATTTCAGGTCGCTTCATGCCCCGCTGTTATCGCGAAGCGTTCGATCACGCTCAAGGCTTGTCGCCAAATCGCTCGCGCGATTCAGCAGTTGGGGCCCTTCGGGCACCCAAACCCCGTAAAGCGATGTCAGGAGTGTCGAAAAACCGACGCTCCTTCGTGCGTGGGACATCACTCGCGTCGATCTATCGACACTCCTTCACTCGATCGTGCAGATGGCGGACGGACGCTTGATGCGCAGGCAGAGGCCCTCGTAGACGCGGTAGGGGAAATCCTGATCGCGCTCGCCGAGGTAGGCGAGGGTGAGGTCTTCGGTGATCGCAACATCGAAGTTCTGATCGCCCGTCGAGAGCATCACAGCCTTGCCGTCGGGGATGGTCGGCGAGGTGAACACGCCGTCATCGCAGAGGCGCGAAATGGCATCAATTTCTGGGGCAAACTGGCCTTCCTTCTGCTGCACGAGGCGCGCGTGGTCGCCCGCAGAGAGGGCCAATGCGAAGGGGCGATGGTGGCTCTGTTGAAGCAGGGCC
>JBILQT010000497.1:0-3842 GCA_044373065.1 Sandaracinaceae bacterium | reverse complement strand
AGCCCGGCGCCTACCAGTTCGGCGTGGGCCGCGACGCGTATCCCGACTACCGCACGGCCATCATTCAGATCAGCCGACCGACGCAGATCAACGTGCACTACGACGACCACGGCGTGCTCCGCATCATCGGGATGATCACGATGCTCGTCGGCGTCGGCGCAGGCATCCTGGCGTTCTGGTCGTTCGTGCAGGACGAGCCCGACTACGCGCTCGCAGGCGCGGTCGGAGGAGGGGTTGGGATCCTCACGGGGCTCGGGCTTCTGTTTGCGAGTGATGGCGTGCACTTCTCGGCGCAGCCGCTGCGGTGAGGGCTTGGTCGGGTTGCCTTGGGGGAGCAGCTCACTGAGCGCCGCAGGGTTCCGCGGCGACGCTCGCCCACTCAATCAGATTCGCGTTCAGCCATCCCAATGCGAACGAGGGTCTCGACGTCGGCGAGGTCCTTCGCGCGTCCCGCGCCGCGCTTGTTCGCGATGAGGTCGTCGCGCCCGATCACGGGGATGACAATCCCGTCAATCTCGAGTTCGAGACGACGCTTCCACGCGCCGCGGAAGGCCACTGCGGGGATCTCGGTCAGGAGATCGATCCGCACAGGCTTTCGCCCGAACATCCAAAACGGTCCGGGCTTGGCCAGTTCTTCAGGCTTCGGAGCGACGGCACCGAGACCAAACTCAACCAGCGCGCTTCGGAGTCTTCGCCCGTTGGCCAGCGTCGCTTCGACGAAGAGGTCGAGATCCTCCGTGTAGCGCGGCTCCGAGTGCAGAGAGACCGCGTGGCCACCGATCATCAGGAAGCGCACTCGGTGTTTCGAGAGGCATCGCAAGAGGTCCAACCAGTCGGTGTGCAAGCTCGTAGTCTTCACCGTGCCACCTCCGCCGAAGCGATTCGACTGCTGCCAAGCGCTCCGCAAACGTCCGCCCACGTGCTTCGATCACGTTCGCGCGGTCGGCGTCTTCGAAGGACTCAAAGCGCTGGACCGGCCAGTCGCGTTTGGGCGCTGCTTTTGGAGTGCGAGGCACGGGTTGAGCGTCGCAGGTCGATGCTGCGTTGGCCATCACGATGCGTCTCTCGACGCCGGTTGGTCGCTTCGCTCTTCGCGAGGAAGCCACGTCTCGCGCTCTTGATCCGCATCCATTCTCGCGCGCACTCCTCGCGACTCTTGGCGAAGGTTTCGAGAGGAGCAGTTGGCTGTACGCCGCGTTGATGCTTGGTCGGTGTAGTCGCGAGCGAGCGTCAGCGTGGTCTTGCTTGGTGGCGTTCTGGGTGGTTCTTCCGCGCCCCGCGAGCCGCATGTCGCGCGCTCCTGATCCGCGTCCATTCTCGCGCGCAATCCTCGCGACTCTTGGCGAAGGTTTCGAGAGGAGCAGTTGGCTGTACGCCGCGTTGGCGCTGGGTCGGCGCACTCGCTTGCGAGCGTCGGCGTGATCTCGCTCGGTAGCGTTCTGGGTGGTTCCGCATGTGAGCGTTGTGGGCGCCAACGGTTGGTTCTTTTGCGCTTCGAAGCCGCACGTTTCGCGTTCTTGATCCGCATCCATTCTCTCGCGCACTCCTCGCGAATCTTGGCGAAGGTTTCTAGTCGAGCCCAGTGACTTCACGCGCTGGGGCTGGGGCCCCAGCGTGGAACGCGTGAGCCGTGGGTGAGGGACTCGCGCTGCGCGAGTTCCGAACCCCGGGATGGGGGTGAGCCGCGTAGCGAAGCGAAGCGGCGAGGGGGCCGCCCAGCCTCAAGAGTTGTCACATCTCTTGAACACCTGTTGAAGTCTGCGATCGGCCCTGATCTAAGGTCGGGATGAAACCCGACGAACGGCGCATTGCTCTCCCTTTCACCTTCACGCCTGTTTCGGCTGAGTTCGAGGCGCTGGATCTTGGTGATGCGCGGCTCAACGAGCGAGGCGAGCGCGTGGCTGCGTCGTGGGCGAACTCTCCTGAGATGAGCTTGCCGCAGGCGCTGAAGAGTTCCGCGGAGATTGAAGGCGGGTATCGTTTTCTGAACAACGAGCGCGTGAAAAACGATGCGCTCGCAGCGCCTCACATTCGTGAGAGTTGGAGACGTGCGGTGGAGTCGATTTCTGCGGGCTGGGTGCTCTCGGTGGAGGACACGACTGAGCTTCGTTTTGGCGGTGTGGCGGAGCGTGAAGGACTTGGCTCGTTGATGAAGGATGGGCAGGGATTCTTCGGGCACATCGCGCTTCTCGCGTGCCTGGTGCCGAGCGGCGAATCGGGGGGAACACCGATTCCGCTGGGTGTTGGTGGCAGCGAGATTCTGGTTCGCGCACGCACAACCACACCCAAGGCTGCGAGGTCTGCGAAGACGGCGCATGACCGCCATCGACACTTCGCGGAAGACAACGAGGGGCTGCGCTGGGACCGCGTCGCGGAAGAGGTCGATGAAGCGGCCAAGGCCGCTGGGATCTCCGTGGTGCATGTCGCCGATCGCGAGGGTGACAAGTACGCGTGGCTCGCCGATCTCACCGCGCGCGGCAGTCGCTTCGTCGTGCGACAAACGCACAATCGCAAGCTGGCGAAAGGGAAACGCGAACAGACGCGCTACGTGAACGACTTGCTTGCGGCTTCGCTCACGGTCCTCGCAACGCGCAGTGTTCGCTTCGAATCTGCGACAACGAGCGGCGGTCGCCGTCGTCGAGAGAACGCTCGTGAAGGTCGAGAGACGGAGCTCGAAGTGCGTGCCGTGACGGCAACCTTTGCGCGTCCCGACGTCTGCCGTTCGGACATCCGCCAGGTGACAATGAACGTCGTCCAAGTGCGAGAGATCAATGCTCCCGAAGGTGAAGAACCGATTGAGTGGAGGCTCATGACGAGCGAGCCCATCGCCAGCGCAGAGGACGTGCTTCGCGTGGTCGATGCCTACCGATCGCGCTGGCTCATCGAGGAGTTTTTCAAGGCGATCAAGACTGGGTGCCACTACGAGCATCTGCAGTTTCAGACCTTGCACGCACTGCAAAACGCGCTCGCACTTTGCCTCGCTCTGAGCTGGCATCTGCTCCTGCTCCGCACAGTGGGTCGCGACGCGCCAGAGACTCCGGCGAGCGCCGTTGTCACGCAGCAACAGCTCAAGCTGCTCACGTCGATCGCTGCGATCGAGAACCCCTGGACCGTGAAGCTTCCGCCCAACCCAACAGCACGCGATGTGTGTTTCGCGATTGCCCGCATGGGTGGCCACATGAAGCACAACGGCCCGCCCGGATGGCTAACGCTTGCGCGCGGTCTGCGCGAGCTTGAGCGGCTCGCAATGGCTCAGCAGCTGCTGCGTCAGGAGATGTGATCAGTCTTGAGCGCCCAGCACCCCCTGGCTAGAAAACAGCCGTATGTTTTGTCGGAGACGTCAGGGCGCAGCGAGCGAGAACCTCTGCGCGCCCTCCTGGTCATCCCCACACACACGCAGCTGTCACTGCGCACACGCAGCCTGTCACTGCGCACACGCAGCCTGTCACTGCCCCGAAACGCCTTGCCCATGCACTGCGGCGCCCATCACTGCACCGCGGACGCGTCTCCTATCCACTGTGGCGCCGGTCACTGCGCATAGACGCGTCTCACATCCACTACGGCGCCTGTCACTGCGCTGCGAGCGCCTGTCACTGCGCTGCAGGCGCCTGTCACTGCGCTGCAGACGCCTGCCACTGCCTTGAAACGCCTGTCCCATGCACTGTGGCGCCCATCGCTGCATCGCCGACGCCCCTCACATCCACTGCGGCGCCCGTCACTGCGCGTAAACGCCCCTCACTTCCACTGCGGCGCCTGTCACTGCGCTGCGGGAGCCTGTCACTGGAGCCCGAGCGCCTGTCACTGCGCTTCGGGCGGTTGTCACTGCGCTGCGAGCGCCTGTC
>JBILQT010000162.1:0-16997 GCA_044373065.1 Sandaracinaceae bacterium | reverse complement strand
TCGATGACCTCAGCTCCGGCCGCCGCGAGAACATCCCCGCAGGTGCGACCTTCGCGCAGGTCGACATCCGCGATGAGGCCGCGGTCGCCAAGGTCTTTGCCGAGCACAAGTTCGATGCGATCACGCATCAGGCCGCGCAGACGAGCGTCTCGATCAGCACGCGTGAGCCGCTGCGCGATGCCGCGATCAACGTGATGGGCACGCTCCACCTCTTGGAGAACGCCGTGAAGACGGGCGTGAAGCGCTTTGTCTTCGCGAGCACGGGCGGCGCCATCTACGGCGAGGTCGCAGGGCCCGGCAAAGCCACGCTCGACACGATTCAGCGCCCGCTCTCGCCTTACGCCTGCTCGAAGCTCGCGGGCGAAGCCTACCTGCGCCGCTATGCCCACGACTTCGGCCTTGAGACACGCATCCTTCGCTACGCGAACGTCTACGGGCCGCGTCAGGATCCACACGGTGAGGCAGGCGTCGTTGCGATCTTCGCGCAGCGCATCCTCGCGGGAGAGGGCATCCGCGTGAACGCGCGCAAGACACTCGGCGATGACGGCTGCGTGCGCGACTACGTCTTTGTGAAGGACGTCGTGAAGGCCAACGTTCGCGCGCTGACGGGACAAATCTCAATGCCGGTTGTGCACCTCGCGACGGGCGTTGAGACGACCACGCGTCAGCTCGCGCATCACATCGCGAAGGCCGCAGGCAAGACGGCCGAGGTGGGCGATGCCCCGCGTCGCGATGGCGATGTGGAGCGCTCGGTGCTCGAGCCAACCTTCGAGGCAACAGGCGCACTGCCGACGAGCCTCGAAGAGGGTGCGGCCGAGACGATTGCGTGGTTCCGTTCGCGCTGAAGGCGCGTCGACCAACGATGCAGCAAGGCCCGGTGCGTTCGTTCGCATCGGGCCTTCTGTTTTGCTTCGCGTGTGACGGCCTAGCCGCCGATCAGGCTCATGCCTACGTGCGCGTGCTCGCTCTCCTCGGGGTCCGTAAATGCATGACCGCGGGCCTTGCCGAGGAGGGACCAATGAAGGGCCCAGGCGAGTGTTCGGTCGTCGCTTCCCTCGCGCATGAGGTCGCGCAGGGAGAGTGCGCGCCTTGAGGCGAGACATGCGCGAATCTCGCCAACCGCGGTGAGGCGAAAGCGATTGCAGCTCGCGCAGAACTCCTCGCTGACGCTCGTGATGAACCCAACTTTTTGTGCGCCATCGAGGCTGCGCCAGTAGCGCGCCGGGCCCGCGCCCTCGTCGATGTGGCTGCCCTCTTGAAGCAGGTGTGCAAGTGCGCGCTGCATCTCCGTGCGCGGGACGAACATGGCGCTGGGGAGCTTGGCGCCTTCACCCAGCGGCATGAGCTCGATGAAGCGCGGCGTGATGCTGCGGGCCCAGGCCCAGCGGACGAGGGACTCAAGTTCGTCGTCGTTCTTGCCGCGGAGGACGACGCTGTTGGTCTTCACCACAAGGCCCGCTTGCCGTGCCTCTTCGATGCCCGCGAGGACCTGATCAAGCTGGGCGCCTCGCGTGATCTCGGCGAAGCGCGCGTGCACGAGCGAGTCGATCGAGACGTTCACACCGCGCAAGCCGGCCTCTTGAAGCGGACGCGCAAGTGCTTGCAGACGCGAGCCGTTCGTCGTGAGGAAGACGTCGTCGATGCCCAGGTCGCGCAGGCCGCGAATGAGGCTGGGCAGGCCTTTGCGAAGCAGTGGCTCAC
The DNA here is from genome assembly GCA_044373065.1 of Sandaracinaceae bacterium. Classification (GTDB taxonomy): domain Bacteria; phylum Myxococcota_A; class Polyangia; order Polyangiales; family Sandaracinaceae; genus JAFLCL01. The sequence continues at coordinate 15,296 of JBILQT010000162.1, read as the reverse complement.
CGCCCGTGAGGCGCACGCGACGCACACCGAGCGGCTGCATGATGCGCGCGAGTCGAAGGATCTCCTCCTCGGTCAGCAGCTCGGGTCGGAGGCCGTGCTCCAGCTCGCCGCCCTGGGGCATGCAGTAGACGCAGGCCATGTCGCAGTGATCGGTGAGCGAGAAGCGCACGTACCGATAGACGCGGCCCTGGCTGTCCTGCAGGGGCTGCGGGGTGAAGTCGCCTGGGACGGGCGGGAGGACATCGAAACGAGAACGCCGACTTGGCTCATCGAAGAGCGCAAGCCGGCGTCGTGCGGAAGGAGCGGAACTCAAGGAAGATTCCTCAGGGAGCCCGCTCAGCGACTCATGGTTGGAGCATGTCGAACGCGTAGCCAACCGTGAGGCCAGCGTAGATGCGCGCGGGCGATGCGCCTGAGGTGGAGCATGTGGTGGTGCCAGCCATGCAGGTGTCAGCGTCGCCGACGAGTGCAGTCTCAACGCCACCGTTGATCATCACGTAGAGGCCCATGTCGAAGCGATACTGGAGGCCGACGTCCGAATAGACGAAGCCTGCGAAATCCCAGCGACGACGTGTCGGCCCGAGGCCTGGGTCCTGCGCGGGGCTCGCACCCTCCCAGGTGAGCGGGCCGCCAGCAAAGCCAACACGCAGGACGAGGGCAAAGTGATCTTGTGGAAGAACGAAGCGCGCACCGCCCGCCACGCGACCACCGTCACGGCTTGCACCACCACCCAGCTCGAGCTGGAAGTTCGTGGTCGGCGCGATGATCATGGACGCACCGATCACACCGAGCGGGCCGTCGATGGCGGCGGTGAGCTCGGCGGCGAGCAGGCGATTCCAGCGAAGCTGAAACGAAGAGACCTCCGGCTCAGGCTCGGAGACTTCGGGCTCTGGGTCGGCGCGCACGATCGAGGCCGGCGTCATCAAAGCTAGTGCCAGTGCAAGGCCTGCGAGCGCCTTCATCCAGGGTGACGTGCGCTCGTTGCGAAGCTCGTTCATTCCGCTCTCCTACTCGTGTTTCCGGAAACCAGGGGTCTGCACTGAGCGACGTTGGTGCGAGGGCCAATCACGTCGTTCGTGTCGAAGCGGCGCGAGTTGAGCAAATCGCGCGCCGCTCGGCAAGGAATCCCAACACGAATGCTTTTCTTTGATTTTCGCGGCTTCGCGCGGCCCCACGAGGAGGCCGTGTCTGGCGCACGTCAGCGGGTGAAGCGGCCCGCGTTAGGTCATTGACGGCGGACCTCAAACACACTCGGCGCGCTGCGGAGGTTTGCGGCGACGGCCACCACGCGATGCGCGCCTTCTCGCAGGTGAAAGAGGCCTCCCTCGGGCAATTGCACACCGTCGACCTCGAAGCGGACGCCCTCCGTGAGGCTCGCGCGGAGCGGGATGGCGGTATCGCCGTGGAGCGGCATGAGGAGAATGGCCCCGTCCTCCGGATAGGTGACGCTCACCGTGGGTGTGGCGATCGCGTGGTTGCTGCCGATGCGCATGCCAAGCGGTGTGGCCTCGTTCAGCCAGGTTGCGTAGCGCGGCGCGAGCAGGAGGGTGCCGTCCTCGTCGTGGGCGTCGCAGGTGCGGGTGGGGACAGCGCCCGGAGCGAAGGACTCTTGCGCAACGTGATGGCAGTGCGGCCCAGGGCGAAGGCCTGTCTGGGTGCAGACGTGTGCATGAACGAGCGCGCTCTCTGTGCCGTGCGCGGCCGGCGCGGAGGCAGGAACCAGCTCGTCCCTTCGCTCACGCGCGCGCCGGAGGATGCGCATCGCAGCCGGTGCGGCGGCATCGAAACCAGAGACCTGCCGCATCGGATCCCCGGAGGGATCACCGAGCCAGACCACGACGGTGAAGTCCTCATCGAAGACGGCGCACCAGGCATCGCGCCAACCCTGCGAGGTCCCCGTCTTGAGTGCGACCTCGCCCTCCCCCGCGAGCTCCGCGAGGTCACGACCAAAGCCCGCGCGCCTTGCGTCTCTGTCGGCGAGGACCTCGCGCACCAGCATCGCGGCCTCCTCCGGAACGGCACGTGAGGGTTCAAGCGGCTCGCCCAGAAGGGCCGTTGCGCGGAGCGGAATGCGCGTGCCGCGGCGTGCGAGCGTCATGTAGGCGGCGGTGAGCTCCAGCGCTGTGACATCGGCACCGCCAAGGACAACGGCCGCGCCGACGTCATCGGCTTGGTGTCCCGACGCGAGACCAAACGCGCGCAGCTCACGAAGCACACGCTCTTGTCCGACGCGCCGTGAGACATCGAGTGCAGCGAGGTTGAGTGAGCCGGCGAGAGCAAGCCTTGCGGGGATGGGACCGCGCTGATGACCATCGTAGTTGTCGGCCGAGTAGAGCGCGCCTGCATGCCCCGTCATCGCTGTGCGGATGTCATCGACGATGCTTGCTGGGCCTCCGCCTTGCTCGAAGAACGCGGCATAGACGAAGGGCTTGAGTGTGGAGCCGGGCTGACGATGCACGCGCAGAAGGTCGAGCGCGCCGCCCTCTCCGTGCACATCGGCCGCGCCCACGTACGCGCGGATCTCACCCGTCGCGTTCAGCACCACCACGCCTGCGGCGTTCGTTGCGCCGCGGCTGCGAAAGCGCGCGAGCGTTGCGCTGAGCTCGGCCTCCGCGTGTGTCTGAAGCGTGAGGTCGAGCGAGGTCGAGACACTGCCGTGCTGGGACTCAATGCGGCCCTCGCGCACATCGGTGAGCACGTGATCGACAAAGCGCGGCGCCCGATAGGCACGCGGACTCGCATCGAGGATGCGCGGTGCCTCATGCCGTGCAGCATCGAGCTCTGCGGCGCTGCGCGTGCCCTGCGCAGCGAGACGCGCGAGCACAGTGTTGCGACGCTGAAGGGCACGATCGAGATGACGACGTGGGTCGAGCCGACTCGGTGCCTGGGGAAGGCCTGCGAGGAGTGCCGCCTCGCCGAGCGTGAGGTCGGATGCGGGGTGGCCGAAATAGGCCTGGGCTGCGCGCTCGATGCCCTCGATGCCGTGTCCGTACGGAAGGCGATTCAGGTACTGCTCGAGGATCTCGTCCTTCGACATGCGCGTCTCAAGCTCACGCGCGCGGAGGATCTCAAACGCCTTTGCAACATAGGCGCTCGGCCCGTGTGCGCGACCGTAGACGAGCTTCACGAGCTGCTGCGTGATCGTCGAGGCGCCGCTGTGTCGTCCGCCGGGGATGAGGTCGTCGAGGAGTGCGCGGCTTGTGGCCCGAGCGTCGACCCCGTCGTGGCTGTAGAAGCGCTGATCTTCCACGGCGACGACGCAGTCGATGAGGTCTTGATCGATGTGCTCGAGGGAGACCCAACGCCGGTCTGCACCGCGTCCACGCGCATGACGAAGGGGCGCGCCCTCGTGGTCGGTGATGCTCAGCGCGTCGGGTGGAATCACAAAGCGCGCATCGTCGATGAGGGCTTCGTGAAAGAGGCTGTGTGTGATGAAGAGGGCGAGCGAAACGAGGGCAACACCGGCCAGAAGTCGACGGGCCACGCGCATGCGCAGGGACGTCTTCGTCGCGGGGGGAGACGCGAGCGTCTGCTGCATCTCTACAGCGCGCTTCGATTCCATCGAGCGCGTCTGTAGTTTCTGTCGCTGGGAGGGATGAAGCCATCCCTCCCCTCCATCGAAGTGAATTCGATGGAGCCTCCCCTCCAAGCAACAGCTCCGTTCTCGATTGGACTTGCTCAGTCCAATCGAACTTCGCTGTAGGGTGTTGCCCTCTGCGCTCATGGGTCGACCGTCACGGTCATCGCGGTGCTGCGCGCGACAAGGTTGCGGTCGCTCTCCCCGCGCAGCTCTGCGGGCGGCATGGTGAAGGTGCCGGCCGAGGTGGCGCGCACACCGTAGGTGAGCTCGGCGAGGTTCTCGCCGACACGCGAGAGGTAGAAGGTCGATGCGTGGACGTCGTGCTCGACGTGGCGGAGGTTGCCCATCGTGCTCATCGCGATGGCACCGCGTGCATCCGCGACATCATCCGAGGGGCTCATACCGAGCAGGCGCGAGAGCGCTGCTTGTGGCGTGGTCGCCTGGGCCGCGTCGATCGGCTCAAGGCCAGCGGCGTGCGGGTCGCGCACAGCGAGAGGGAGCTCGGCGCCGTTCTCCGCATAGACGAAGAGGCGGACCCGCACGAGGGAGCCGACGGGCACGTGTGCGCCGTTCTCGATGCGTGTTCCGTTCTCGCTTTCAAGGATGCGGTGCAGCGTGATGCCGCGACCGCGTGCCACGTCTTCGTTCTCCGTGACGGGCACGGCCCACTCACCATCGATGGCGAGGAAGACGGGCACATCCGGTGAGGTCGAGGCGATGAGCGGGAGCATGTTGCCGGAGAGCTGCGCAATCGGGATCTCGAAGCTCGGCGCGTTCGTTCCTGCCTCCGTGGAGGCCGTCAGTGCCTGGCCTGCGAGCGTGAGGTGCGCCGCAGTTGCATCCGTCGCGAAGCCCTCGCGGGAGAGGCCGGCTGCGATGGCCGCCTCGGCGTGGAGCATCCAGGAGAGCTCCTCGGGCATCGCATCGCCCCGACGCTCAAGGAGACGCGTGAGCAAGGGGCGCAGGTAGCGACGCCCGGCGCGCACAGTGCCCGCAGCCTCGGCAACCGACGCAAGCGTGCGCATGTTTAGTGGCGCGAGGGGGTCGCCCGCCGCGGGCTCCAGTACACGACGGCATGCTTCGAGGACGAGCGTCTGACGACGTTGATCGTTCGCGGGGTACGCCATCGAGAGCTGGGCGAGCTCGAAGGGAGAGGCGAACTGGCGGCGCTCAAAGCCTGAGTCGCGCTGCGCGTTGTCTGGCTGCTCGACCATCGTGAGCGCGTGCAGTGCAAGGGCCAAGTCTCCGGGCGCGCCTGGCCCGTAGTAGGCAATCTCACGGTTGCGCACGAGCGTGGCGAGACGCTCAATGCCGCGTGGAAGGGCATGCTCCACAAGGCGCGCTTGAAGCGCTGGGCTCAGGCCGAGGTTTACGCCATCGCGTGTCGCCTCGATGAGCGCGAAGACTGCGAACACCGTCGTTGCGACATCCTCACCGTCGTACGCCGAGTAGAGGAAGAAGCCGCCCGTCTCCGTCTGGTGCGCGAGCAAGCGACGCAGCGCGGCCTCGATCGCAGCGTGCTGCTCGCGGTCCTCCTGCGTGACGATCTCCGTCGGCGTGAGGCGTGATGCGGCCGAAGCCGAGATGAGCACTGCAGCATCCGAGCGCGTGGAGTGCCACCAGCCTGCGAGCGCCTGGCGAAGCTGTGCATCGGCGTCGAGGAAGGGATGCGTTGCGACCCGTGCGCGAAGGCGACCGACAAGCACACCTGCAGGCACGCCGACCTCAAGGATGCGCTCTCCGGTGCCGGCAACGAGCACGCTCTGACGCTCGAAGTAGGCGCGTGGGACGATGGGCAAGGAGCGGGTCACCGTGACGTCGTCGGTGCTTGCGGTGACGTGAATCGCGAAGTCGGCTGTCGTCGTCCCGTGCACCTCGACGGGCACCACGATGCTCGTCTCCGAGGCGCCCTCGATGTGCACGTCCTGTGATGCGACCTCGGTGCCTGCGAGCGTGATGCTCACGTGCGCATCGACGGGGGCTTCCTCGCTGTTGTTGACGAAGACACGCACACCGACGCTGTCGCCATCCGTCACGAAGCGCGGAAGGGCCGGACGCACGACGAGCGGACGCGTCACGGTCAGCGAGGAGGACGCACTGCCTGCGCTCGCATGATCATCAATCGCCATCGCCATCAGGCGGTACTCGGTCGTGCGCTCGGGGAGCTCCAGCGTCGTGGTGACACGACCGTCTGCATCCGTGCGAAGGCGCGGCATCCAGAGCACCGTGGGCTCATAGCGTTCGCGGGATGCAAGCGCGCTTGCACCGGCCTCGTAGCCACCATCGCCGCTCGGCGTGGTCTCCAGTGCGCCGGGCAAACGCGAGACAAGGCCGCGACGCAAATCTTCCATCGCGAGCGAGGCGCCGCGGTGCACGAAGAAGCCGTTCGTTGGGTCTCCCACCTGATAGCCGCTCATGCGCAGCGTGCCCTCATCCACAGCCCAGAGGACGACCTCGGCATTCGCGAGCGGGTTGCCATCGGCCGTGAGGACGCGAACGCCCACCTCGGTGCTCGTCCCTGCACGCACCTCCTCCGAGGCTTGCTCAATCGAGACCGCAAGGCGTGAGGTGCGCGGGCCGACGTTGAGGTCGAGTGCACCGAAGCGAAGGTCTGGCGCGTGCAAATCGCTTGTCGCGGTGGGCTCGCCGGTACGCGGACGAACCAGCACGAGCGCCACGTGGATGTTGGGCACCATCGCATCGGTGAGCGGCAAGGAGATGCTCTGCGCACCGGCTGTCACATGCCGACGCTCGCGGTGCTCGACGCCCGCTTCGGTGATCGTGATGAGGGCTTCGGCCTCGGGCCACGGTGACTCGAAGACGAGCTCGGCGGTCTCGCCCACGGTGTAGTCATTGCGACGCGAGGTGATCGCAATCGGAGCACCCGGCGGGTCTCGATCGGGGCTCTCGTCGGGGCCTGCAACGTAGACGCGACGCTCGGCGATCACGCCGTCGGCGGTGCGCGCCGTGAGGCGGTAGGTGCCGGGGCGCTCGGGCGTGTGTGCGCACGTCACGAGGTCTTCCGCGGAGGTCAGTGCACAGGTCGCAACTGTCTGCTCCTCGCGTGCGCGACGAAGCTGAAGCGCGCCCTCCTCGTTGCCGCCGTGCCACTCCCACCAGCCATGCCAGCCCTCGCGGACGACGCTGACGGAGATGGGCGTGTTGAGGACAGGCTCGCCCTGCGGGTCGAAGGCGATGACGCGTGCTTCGAGGGCCGTGCCGAGCGCGACCCAGTCGTCTCCGCGCGCCATGCCGATCTCGACCGCGCCTGGGTAGACGGTGAAGCTGCGCGTCGATGCGGTGTTCTCGCCGGAGGCATCTTCGGCCGTGACGCTGAGCTCAAAGCGCGTGCGGCGCGGCACCGTCATCTGAAGGACGCTGTCGATCTCGATCGCGCCATCGGCATCCAGGTCGACCGTCTCCTCCGCGAGCACTTGGTAGCGCACCGACTCCGACGCGGGGCCCGCGATCAAGTCGGACCAACGGGAGGGCAATGCGGCGGGGCCTGAGCGCGAGAGCTCCCAGTCGATGTGGCCGTTCTGCACGGGCGCACCGAAGAGGTAGCGCGCACCCAACGTCGCATGCAGCGTCTCGTTCGCGTGGAGCACCTGCTCGGGCATCGCGACATCGAGACGAAGGCGCGGCTCGCGGTACTCACTCACGCTGATCGAGGTCTCGCCAACCTTCGTGCGGGCCTCGTCTTGAAGGACAAGCTCGACGCGCCAGGCGCCCATCGGTGCGGGATCGGGAAGCTCGAAGAGTCCGTCGACCGTGCCTCGGTCATCGAGCGTTGCGACGCGCGTCGCGTAGGGAATCGCGCCGGAGGGATCCCACAAGCGAAGCTCAACGGCCTGCGTCCTGGGGAGTGTTGCCGTGCCGCCATCGACACGCCTTGCGACGGCGACCACACGCACGCTCTCGCCGGGCCTGTAGATGCCGCGGTCGGCGACAACGCTGCCGTGGATGTCGCTGAGGCTGGGTGCGGCCGCGTTTGCGATGCCGAGCTGCGCCGCGCCGACGGCCTGGCCCGGGGCGACCAACATCGCTGCGTGATCGTCACTCGTCGTGACGCCGATCACCGTCTCGCTGAGCAGCGCGGAGCCACCCACGGCGCGCACGAACGCGACACCATCGGCATTCGTTGTCTCTTCGCCGATCGCGGTCGCGGTGCCGTTCCACACGGAGATGTGTGCGCCCTCGACGGGCGTCGCATTCGAGATGCGCGTGACCCAGACGACCATGCCGTCATCGGTGGCGACGGCGCTGATGCCGAGGTCGGTCTGCTGCACGACCATCGTGTGGATCTCATCGGGCTCGGTCGAGCCTGTGGGCGAGAAGCCAACGACGGCAAGCGAGCCCGTCTCGGCGTTGATGTTCACATCGCCGCGTCCCCAGCGGTTTGGTCGCGCGGTTGGCGCGAGCTCGGCGAGGCTCGAGATGTTCGCGTTGGACGAGGCGATGAACGCATTCGGATGAAGGAGCGCTGCATGCTCCTCGCCCGCATTCACGCGACGCACACGAAGCTGCGCCTGCGCGAGGTTGATGCCGTTGAAGGGCACGGCGAAAGGAACGCCGCGCTCGTAGGTGTGGAAGCCTCCCGCAACGCGCACCTGCGCTGGATGGCCCTGGCTGCGAATCGCGAGAGGGCCCGGCGCGGTGAGGCGCTCGCCCGTCTCGGTGACGAGGTTGCCGATGCGCACCTCGTAGACCTGATCGGGCTCCCACTCGCCGCGGATGACGACATGGCGCCTTCGCTCCACCGACTCGCCGCGCACCTCCACCTGAAAGCCCGCAAGCGGCGGCGTGATCTGCACCAGGCTCGGTGCAAAGTCGGCCACGGGATGCGAGGTGAGCAGCATCAACTCGGCCTCGATGTCGATGATCTCGCCCGGGTTCTCGGCGTAGGTGCAGCCTGCCGTGTTGTACTCACTCGTCGTGCAGCCGATGCCGACGATGCGGGGACGCGGCTGCACGGAGAACGAGTAGTAGCCAGGCATATCGCCGCCCCAGCTGAGGAAGCTCGGCGCGATGGCGAGGCCGATGCGGGCGCCGGGCTCCAGGTTGCGGCGCGGCACCAAGTCCACACGGAAGAGGTCGTCCTGCATGCCGACGGGGCGCACCTGCACATCGACCGAGCGCGAGCCACCGCCCTGCTCGTAGATGAGTACCTGACCGGCGAGCGTCGCCGCAGTGACCGGCGTGTTGAAGAAGAGCGGAAGCGGCTCGCCCGAGGCGACCATCGTCTCGTTGCGCACCAGGCGCGGCGTGCCGTCGAGCACGATGAGACGCTCGACCTCATCGTCGTAGAGCGCCTCGCCCTCGAGCGAGGTCATGTCCTCGGGGAAGGTGATGCGCGTCTCGAGGTTGCGATCGAAGGCGCTCGAATCCGGCACGAACTCCAGCGTGCTGCGGCTCGTCCACGTCGCGACGCCGGGCACGGGCGGGTCGAGTGGAATCGGCATCGCCGCGAGCGGACGCGAGACCTGCGAGGCGCGCACCATCGGGCGGTTGAAGCGCAGGCGCAGGACGTTGCCGCGCATCACGCGGGTGACGCCCTCCTCTGGTGTGAGCATCGCAAGGCTCTCCGGCTGCGCGGCCGTGAGCAAGGGTGCGAGCGGCGTCGATTCCTCCAGCGCGACTTGCTCGGCGGGAAAGCGCGTGACCGCTCCTGCAATGTCGGTGGGCAGATCGGAGACACCGATCTCCACCTGCTCGCGCGGCGCGAAGAGCAGGAGCCCGCCCGCGACCGCCAGCGAACCCACGGCGGGGACAAGCAGCCAGCGACTCACTGCGCGTTGCGGAGGCAGCGGCGCCGTCCCCACATCGCGGTAGGGGCCCAGGGAGGTGGAGGACTTCGGGAGCGGAGACTGTTCGGCCATGTCCCCGCACTAACACGTGTCGTTCCAAGCACAGTGCGTGACTTTCGCCAGGATATGGGCGGTTCTGTGCGTTTAGGACGTGTGCGCGGGGACACGCACGTGGCGCAACGGACACGCAGCGGCGGGTGCCCGAGCCACAAAGCACCGCGGCTGAAACGTTCGCGTTGACGCGGCGGTCGGGTGCAGCCGACCATCCCCAGTCCATGGCGCGACCGAAGAATGAGAAGCAGCGTGAAGTCATTCCTCTCGACGAGGTTCGTGCCGACGGATGGTTCGAGCGGCTAGCGACCGGCTCGGCAGCGTTCACGCAGCTCTGCCAGATCGTCGGCGATAGGTTCGTCGCCTTCTCGATCGTTGCAGGCCTGCGCATCACGGCGCTGCAGGTCGATGGTCGCAACCCTGAGCGGTCGGCTATCGAGTTCTCGGTGGGCGATGTCGGCGCCTCGCAGCGCATGACCCTGGGCGACTTCCGGCGTCGTCTCTCGAATGCGCTCGTGACCGAGGAGGACATGCCGATCGAGCTCAGCGTCTCGCCCTCGAACGACGACCTGCAGGCCTTCCTCGGTGTGCGCAACGTCTTGCTCGCGCCCATCCTCGGCATCGAGCTCACCACGCTCCACCGCAGCAAAGAGGGCATTTACCTCTCGGCGCGCATCGACGACACCGACATGCAGCTCACCGTGGACGAGCTGCGCGAGACGGTGCGTGAGCGCATCCGCGCTGAGGCCGAGAAGTACCGAACGCCCACGCCCTTCGCGCTGGATCTCTCGATTCTCCCTGAGGTCGAGCGCGCGGCCGCAGCGGGCCAGCATCAGAAGGTCATCTCGCTCCTTGGCTCCTGGCCGGGGCCGCTCTCGGTCATCCTGCGCACGCCGGAGGGCGCACAGATTCCGGAGGAGTCGCGCACCCAGATCGTCGGCGCGCTCGGCATGCTGGGCTCGGCGTACGCGGGCCTTGATCGTCACGATTGGGCCGAGGATGTGCTGCGCCTTGGCATCCAGTGGGGCGGCGAGGGCCGCTCGGGCGCCGATCTCTTCCGTCGCTTGGGCGATGCGTATTTGGCGAACGAGCGTGCAGGCGAGGCGATTGGCCTTCTGCGCCGCGCGATGGCCCTCGGCGGTGAGCCCGCCCTTGTCTTGCCGCTCCTCTCGCGTGCGTTTGCGAGCCGTCAGCGACACCTCGCGGCGATCGTCTGCGCCGAGGATGCCCTCAGCGACGGCGCTTCCGAGGAGGTCGTGGAGAGCGTGCGCTCGGAGGCGCTTGGCGCGCTGGGTCAGCCCTGGGAGCGCTTTCGGGAGTTCATGGCTGGCGAATGAGCGCCGCCTCTCCTGCCAAGCTGCCGAACTTCTCCCTCCGCTTTGATCGCGGCCGGGCAAGCCTCGCGTTGCAGTCTCCGTGTCCGCTCGTGAGCGATGCCGCGCACCTCCCCGAGGGCGAGAGCCTCCCCTCCGGCAGCATTGAGTCACTCGTGCTCGACCTCGGCGTGCAGCGCGGCGGCGTGCGCATCGCCGGTGGCTGGACAGGCCTTCGCACGCAGCGCACCGAGGTCACCCGCGGAAGCCTCGTCGTGCAGCCAAGCGCGCTCGTCCTCTCGGGCCTCTTCGCCTGGTCGTTCGACGGCGTGGAGGGCGACACCTTCCGCATCTCGCTTCAGGACGGCGACTGCGTCTTCGCCTTCGATGCCGTGCCGCGCTGGCGTGGACAAGACCTAGCCGTCGCGCTCCGCAATGTCCGCGCGACCGAGCGACGCACGCCCACCGCCTGGAGCGAGCTGCTCGGCGCCCTTGAGCGACGCCTCGATGCGACGCTCGATGAGGGCACAGGCGAGGTCATCTTCCATCGACCGCTGCGCGCGATCTTGAAGTCCACCTTCCTCCGCTGGGGCATGCGCATTCCCTCCATCGAGGGTGCCGTGCTCTCGCCGCCCATCCTTGTGATGAAGCACGCAGGCGAGCCGACGATTCGCATCGAGCTGCAGCGCGAGGCCGCGCGCCTCGTCGACACCTCCGCCCTCGCACCCGCGGCACCTGTGACGGTTGCACTCGCGCGCGGTGAGCTCGCGAATGCACGGCAGGCCCTGGAAGCAGGCCGTGCGCGCCTGGGGGAACGCCTCGCCGAAGAGCTTGAAGCGGCGATTGCGATCGAGGGCAACGTCAGCGAGTCGAAGGCACTCGTCGGCGCGAGCCTGATGACGCACCTGCAGGCCCTCGAAGGCGCGATGCAGAACCCCGCGGCCACGCTCTCCGAGGTGGAGACGGCCGTGCGCGATTGGCTGGCCTGGGAGCCCTCGGCGCGCTTTGCGAGCGCTTGGTTGATGTCGCGCGCAGCGGAGGCCACGCATGAGCGCGGAGGCCTTCTCTCGCAGCTCGCGCTCTCGCAGTTGGTGATGGCCGCGCGCGGCAGCGATGCCCCCGCGAGCCTGCTCGCCGCGGTCACCGAGTCCATCCTCCGCAGCGATGGTGAAGTGCCCGTCGATGCCGCCGGTCAGCTGCTCACCTGGCTCACGCCGAAGGCGGAGGGCGAGTCGCTTGAGGTCGTCGCAGTCGCCGCGCTCTACGATGCAACGGGCCGCCCTGCCGAGGCCGATGTGTACTGGCAGCGCGCGCGCCAGATCGATCATCCACAAGCTGCGCGGATGGTTGCGCTGCGCGAGGAGAAGCGTGGCCAGGGCCTCGCCGCATTGGAGGCCTGGGACCGAGCCGCCGACCTCGCGGAGGCCACCGAGCAGACGCACCTCCTTCGTGCCGCAAGCGCGCGCAGCGCCTGCATCGCCGCCAAGCTCGGCCTCGCAGAGATTGCCTCCACGCGCCTCGAGCGCGCCCTTCCCCTCTCGGCCACCGACGCGAGCCGCTTCGCCTTCGAGGTCCGCCGCAGCAACCTGATCCCGCTCGCACCCTCGGCAGAAGAAGCGCTCCTGCGTCACGTGCACGCCGCAGCGTTCTCCTCCGTGGCGCACGCAAGCGACTCGCCCTTCCTCGTCGCTGCACTCGAAGAGTTGCTCGCCTGGTCGATTGAGCGCGCGGTCTACGAGCGCGCCCACGCCCTGCGCGCCGCCCTCACCTCGCTCCGCCCAGACCGCGCCGACCTCGACGCCCTCCCCCCGCGTCCCCTCAGCGCCCCCGAGCCAACCCGCAAGCGTGCAGAACGTCTCCGCGCCGAGGGCAAGCTCGCAGAGGCCGCCGATGCACTGCACGCGCTCGGCATCGAGGAGCACGACGCCGCGACCCTGCGCGCCGCCCTCGACCTCGCCGAGCGCGCCACGGCCAATGAGACCGCCATCGCGATCCTCGACACGCTGCTCGCCTGGATTCCGAGCGGCCCCGTCGCCGAGAATCTGCAGCGACGCCGCGCCAAGTTGGTCTGAGGCCGCGCTCGTCGTGAGGCGAAGCAACACTTCGTGACGCACCCAAGGTGCGGCGTGGCGCAACATCCGTGGCCCACCCACAAAGGAACGAAGCATGACCACCGTTGCAGTCCTCGGCCTTGGCCTTCTTGGCCGCGGCTTCGCTGAAAACCTGCTCGCCAAAGGGCACACCGTTCGTGTCTGGAACCGCACCGCAAGCCGCTGCGCACCGCTCGTGGAGAAAGGCGCCCTCGCCTGCGAGAGCCCCGAGGAGGCCGTGCGCGGCGCCGAGCGTGTGCACCTCGTGCTCGCGGAAGACAGCGCCGTCGATGCCGTCGTGACGGCGCTCAAGCCCGCGCTGGGCCAGGGCGTCTACATCGTCGATCACAGCACCAACCTGCCCGCGGGCGTGGCCGCGCGCGCTGCGACGCTCCGTGCCGAGGGCATCCACTACATCCACGCGCCCGTGTTCATGGGGCCGAGCAACTCACGGGATGCGACGGGCCTGATGCTCCTGAGCGGACCGGCCACAGATGAGGCTGCACTGCGGCCGGCGCTGGAGACGATGACGGGCCGTTTGATCTATCTCGGTGACGAGGCGGACAAGGCCGCGAAGATGAAGATCACCGGCAACGGCTTGCTCATCATGCTCACCGCCTCGATGGGGGATCTCTTCCGCATGGGCGCAGCCTCCGGCGTGAGCACCGACGAGATTCTCGCGCTCTTCGATCAGTTCTCCCCGACGGCCTCGGGGATGGGGCGTCGCGCGCTGAGCGCAGGCAAGGTGCCGGTGAGCTTCGAGCTGTCGATGGCCCGCAAGGATGTGCGGTTGATGCTCGAGACGGCGGGCGACGCGGGCCTCACGGTGCTGCCGGCGGTGGCGCGGGCGATGGATGCGGCGATTGAGGCGGGCCGCGGGGCGGAGGATTTCGCGGTGATTGGGGTGCCGGGCTGAGGCTGTCGCCGACTCTGTCTGTGTCTCGGTTGCTGTCGCTGTCTCGGTTGCTGTCGCTGTCTCGGTTGCTGGCGCTGTCTCGGTCGCTGGCTCTGGCTCTGTCTCGGTCGCTGCCGCTGTCTCGGTCGCTGCCGCTGTTTCGGTCGCTGCCGCAGTCTCGGTCGCCGCTGTTTCGGTCGCTGCCGCTGTCTCGGTCGCTGCCGCTGTCTCGGTCGCTGCCGCTGTCTCTGCCTCTGTCGCTTGCCGCAGCGGTCTGCCTGTTGGGTTGGTGGGTGTCCTCGCCGGACGGGCGCAAAGGGCCGTGGGCGGACGGCCCTCTGCACTCCCGCCGCTTTCGCAACAATCGGTAGTTCTGCGCTGGCGCGCGACATCGCCCTTGTCCGATCCTCACCAAGTCGAGCTGACTCTTGGCTTCGCGCTGCAAGGAATTCCTCCGCTACGGCTTTGATCTGGCGCCGTTCCAATTGCCGACCGGAGGTTTGCGCGTGGAGTCGATTTACGGCTGCTGACGCTTCTTGGGGTGATGCGTGTGCGTGCTTGCTGCGCTTGGTTTCGGCTGTTCGGTTCATCTCGGTGGGCGGGTCGGTCGCTGTCGCTGAATTGGTCGCCGCTGTCTGGCGAAGGTCGAGTTCATGAGCGTGGTTGGCAGGGTTGTTTCGCGTCCGAAAGTGAGCCCGAGGCGAACCACGACGGACTCAGATTCAGAGACAGATTCAGAGACTGCGGCTGCGACCGCGACTGCGACTGCGACTGCGACCGCGACCGCGACCGCGACTGCGACTGCGACTGCGACTGCGACTGCGACTGCGACGGTGACCGCGACCGCGAGCCGGTCCAATCGACGTTGCCGACGCAACCGTGCGACCCTCATCACCGATGGCCACCAAGCGCTCGCTTCACCTCGCGTTGTTCTCCACGCTCCTCGCGTGCACCGCCTCCACGGCGCGCGAGCCGCGCTTCGAGCCGCACTTCGACCCGACCACGCTGAGCCCGGACGACCCGCGTGCGCACTGCGTCGTCGGTCGCTGGTGTTGGCTCGATGGCGAGCCCTTTGTGGCGATGCATGGGCTCACCGTCGAGGGCGTGGTTGCGGCCAGCGCGCGCGGTGAGATGTGGCGCTTCAACGGGTCGGGTTGGGAGCCTCTTGGCTTCCCGGTGTTCCTCTCTGGGCCAAGCATCTTTGCGGCGAGCCGGAGCGATGTCTGGGTGGCGGGTGAGGGTCGGCTCTTTCACTACGATGGTGCGGCGTGGACGGAGCGGGATGCGGCCGCGAGCGGTGTTCCATCGGGCCAATGGCCTCTCATTCTCAGGGGGACCGGGGCGAGCGATCTTTGGGCCTACGGCAGCGCAGACATGAGCGTCATGCACTTCGACGGGATGCGGTGGACCGCCTCGCGACTCGAAGGATGGGCGATGGCATTCCTCGCGGTGCGCGAGGGCGAGGCGTGGGCGGTCGACGTGGACGTCTCCGGAACGGAGCTTTCGATCAAGCGCTTTGACGGCATCGGCTGGGTGGTGATGCTTGCCGCGCGCGGCTCG
>JBILQT010000161.1:0-16998 GCA_044373065.1 Sandaracinaceae bacterium | reverse complement strand
CGGAATCGAGGCCAACGTTCTGCATCATGGCTCTGTCTCACTGCGGGTCGCTGCAGATGAGTCTCTCGTGGAGGAAGAGCTGCATCTAACGTGCGCTGATGCCGAGAGCGCAAGGGTGCTCGCATCCTCGCTGCAGGCTGCGCGTGACAGGTCTCAGGTCGGGCCCTTTCGCACGTTGAGTGTCTGATCGAGATGCACGCCAAAGTGTCGTGACACTTCTTCCAAGGCCGCGGCGAGGGTGAGACAGCGTGTCGTTCATCCGCTCTTTCCAGATGCGCCAATCGCCCCATTTTCAAAGCATTCTCGCAGTCGCTCTAGTTGGCACCGCGCTTGAAATGAGGCCGCTGGAGGTCTCATGAACTGGAAGATTGAAGAGAACGAAACGCGCGCCTTGAACGATGTCGATACAGCGCACCCCTTGGTGCTCTACGAGACGAACGCGCTCGACACGCGACGCCCCGAAGACGTGTTGGGAAGCTCTCGCGGTTGGACGCTCGACTTCGCCGCGCTCATCGGGTTGCCCTCGTCCTTTCTCGCAGTGCTCGCATCCTCGTCGCTCGTGCATGCCGTGCTCACGACGCTCTTGTTGACGAGTGTTGCCGCGGGCCTGGGTCGCGTGATGCCGCGGATGCTGACCCGGCACTTTCGCAAGACGCCCATCGCGCTCATCGCAATGGCGAGCGGCCTTGGGATGGCGTGGATGACAGCCCTTCCAACCCTCCTTCAGCCGCATCACAACCTGGATGCCACGGGCGTCGCGGCGACTACGTCGTTCACGATCACGAGCATCTTCACCGCCTCGTACATCGCCTCGCGCGCCCTCAAGATTCGCCTTGGCCCCGTGCGTTTCGCGATGCCCGCCGTGTTCCTGCTCGGAGCCACCGCGGGGTGGTCACTCGTGCTCTTCGCGATTCACCTCCAGCAGCTACTGCACTGAGTCGGCACACGCCGCGGGCACCTCGCGCTCATGCATCACGAGCGCCTCACGCCAGCCTGCAATCGCGTTGGCGCATGCATCGTCGGCTGCATCACCGAGCGCCTCGACCAAGGAGAGGCTCTCGCAGGCCGCACGCGCACGGTTCGCCTCGGCCTCGTCTCCAATGGCTTCGACGAAGGCATGACAACACGGCTCCGCGCGCACGCAGGCCGTCTCATCGCCCGAGACTTCCCCCGTCGCCGCGGGCTCAGTCGAGGGTGTCGTCGGCGCTCCGTGCGCAGCGCCTTCAGGCGTGGATGCTTCCGTCGAAGGTGTCGGTGTCGCGCTCGGCGTGGGCGTCTCGCTCGCGTTGCCGCATGCGAGCACAAAGAGGGCAGAGAGCGCGACGAGACGTCGTTCGAACATCGTGGGCCTCTATCGCGTGAAGAGGCCCTTGGACAAGACGCTGCGCACGACTTTGAACGCGACTCCGAACGCAGCCTCAACGAGCCACTCAGCTGCCGCGTGTGTAGTCGATGAAGGTGCCGGCCGCGTTCTCGATGGTCAGCGCGTCGTCGCCCACCCACCAGAGGCCCTCGAGCTCGTCATCCCAGAGGTCGCCTTCCTCCGCCGTGAGGTCTTCATCGACGACGTCGTCCGCCGAATCCGTGCACGAGGAGCGCGTCTGCAGCACCTCATCCCAGCCGATGAGCAAGTCATCCACGCCATCCGCGTCATCCGACCACGTGCCCGTGAGTGCGTAGTGAATCGTGCATCCGGAGTCGGCATCGGTGCCGACGAAGTCACCTGCGATCTCGCCTGCAGCGCCGAAGACAAAGGTCTCGCTGAGCTCCACGTCGCCAGACTCAAGCTCCAGCGTTGTTGTTCCCACCCACGTACCGATGAGGTCGTCTGGCGTGACGTCGTTGCTCTCCGCGGTGTCGAGCACACCGTCGTTGTCGTCATCCAGGTCCGCCGCGTCGGGGATGCCATCGTCGTCCGCATCCGCATCGAGCGTGTCGAGGACACCATCGCCATCGTCGTCCAGGTCCACGTCGTCGCCCATCCCATCGCCATCGTCATCGGTGTCGAGGAGGTTGAGGATGCCGTCGCCATCGGGGTCGAGGTCGAATGCCTCTTCACCTGTGTCGAGCGTGCCATCGCCGTCGTCGTCTTCGTCTTCAAAGTCCACCGTGCCATCGCCGTCGGTGTCGAGGTCCGCGAGCATGTTGAACTCGGCCGTGACGCTCACCGAGACGGTCACGGTGATGCTGCCAAGGTTGAGCGCTTGGCCCTCGATGAGCGACTCGGTTGCAACGCCTCCCTCGCTCAGCGAGGACGACGCAATGCCGCGCACGCCGGGGAAGATCGACGTGCTGCGCGCACCCATCGCGGTGGGCGCCACAAGGTTCGCAAGGGGCCGTCCGCTCGCTCCCACAAAGAGCACTGCGAAGGGCTCCGCAGGCATCACCGCAGCGAAGCGTCCACCCGTCACACTGGCCACGGTTGTGTGACCCGAGGTCGTCACAAGATGCACTGCGGCCACGTTCGGAGAGAGCGCACCGCGAAGCTCCTGCGGCACACCTGAGGCCGAGGGTGACGAACATCCTGCGCCGAGAATGGCGCCCGCGACCAAGACCGAAAACCAAGCTCGATTAGCCTTCATCAACTCATCCTCCAAGACCGCATCAAGCGGTGATGTCGAACCTTGATGAGGCGGCGCGCGCGTTGCGAATTACGCCCAATTACAAGCCATTACGCGACAATTTCCGTCCCTACCGAACCCATATCCGCGCTCGAGAGGGCCTCGATCACGGTGCGCTCGCAGAGCCCGTAGGCGCCTGCGCGGCTCACGATGAGCTCGCTCAGTCCGAGCTTGCGCAAGCGAGAGACGGCCACGCGAAGTCGGTTCATCCCCGAGTCGCCGACATGGCTCTCCCCGGGCCAGGCGGAGGTGATGAGTTCATCCGTGCTCATGAACACACCTGGGCCACGGCGATGCGCGTCCAGCAGCGCGCGAAGCACGGCGCGCTGGGGTGAACCCGAGACGAGCGCAAGGCGCGCACCGTTGACTTCCAATGCACTCGCATCTGCGTTCACACGAAGCACCGGAACACCCTTCTCCTCATGCCCCAACGCAAAGAGCGCGAGACGCGCTTCGACGTTCCCCTGGCCTCCCTCAAGCTGCGCACGCAGGGCCCGAATCGCTGATGCTACCTCCATGCAAGCGAGCGTCGCGCTCTCCGCACCAAGCACACGGGCGCCGAAGATCGCGGCAAGCGGGGTTGTGAATTCAGAACGCTCAGGCTCAAGGCGCGTCATCTCAAGCGCGCTGTGAAAGGCATCGTGCGCGGTCACGTTCGCGCCCAGCGAAGAGAGCGTCAGCGCGAGCCAGAACTGCCAGTACGCGCGGACCGATGGCCGAGGGTCACAGCTCCCCATCGCATCTTCAAAACGTCGCTGCGCCCCTTGCGCATCTCCTTCGATGAAGCGGGCGATGCCACGCAGACCATGGAGCACACCGAGATGCATGCTGCCGGCCACAACGTTCGCCACGAGCGCCTCCACCTCCGCACTTCGACCTTCCACAATCAGCGTCGCCGTCTCCGCCAGCACACGGTTCAACTGCGGGTTCGACTGCGCGGCCTGGCGCTCAGAGCGCACCGCTTCACCGATCGCAAAGCGCGCCTCCTTGTCGTCGCCGCTGCTCACCGCGAGCCACGCGCACTGCGCCCAGGCATCACAGCTCAGCCAGTGGTCGCCATCGGCAAGTGAGGCATCGGCTGCCTGACGAGAGAAGCGCCGTGCACGACGCACATCGCGCCGCAGCAGACAAAGCGTTCCGCGCACAGAGTCGAGGCGCCCTCGGTAGTACGGGTCCAGCACAACGAAGAACTCCTCGTGAACCGCCTCGGCGAGCTCAAGCGTCGCTGGTGTGTCCCTCGATGCGAGGAGCAAGAGTTCGCACACCGCAGCCGCCCCTTCGAGCGCACGTTGTCCAAGCCGAGCCGCACACGCGCGTGCCTCGCGCGCATGTTGAAGCGCTGCAGGGTCACCCAGGCCGTACTGAAATTGGAGTCGCACCATGAACGCCTCAAGCCAGAGCAGCGTGCCCTCCTCAAGCCGCTCAAGAACGCGCGTCGCGCACTTCAACCCCTCCACGAGGTGCAGTGTTGCGAGCCATCCCCAGCGCATTTGTGAGAGCGCCGCCACCGCCACCCTCGGAGACGCGTGCTCCAAGAGCTCGCGCAGGTTCAGCTGCTCATCACGCGCGAAGGCGCGTCGCGCATCCCCTCCGCGCGGCGTGTTCCGAAGGAATGCAAGCAGCGTCGCTTCTTCGTCCGCCAGATCGACTTGCAGGTGCGCGAGGGCAAACGTGCGCAACCAAGGAAAGAGCTCGATGCGCCCGCGCGCTCTGTCCCTTCGCACCACCGAGGCGAATGCAAGGGCGTGAAGGTCTTCGACGCTCGCGCGAAGGACGCTCTCTGCATCGGCAGAGAGGAGCCCATCCTCGAAGAGCGCCAGCATCCGCACGGCACGCAGCTGGGGTGCACTCAGACCCGCAAGCCATGCCTCGAACGCGGGTCGCAACGCCTCTGCGATCCAGGCATTGTGCACGTGCTCGAGACCCAGCAGAGCAAGCCGTGGGATCGCCAGATTCAGTGCCGCAGGGAGGCCACGAAAGCGGGGAGCCGCCTCCGCCAGATCCGCCTCGGAGAGGGCGCCTCCGCCGACACGCGCGACGCCTCGCTGAAGCATCTGCGTCGCCGCCACCAGGCTCAGCGGACGCAAGCGCAGTTGCGTCTCCATCGGAAGTGCGAAGGGGCGCGTCGCGAGCGCAACGATGATCATGCGCGTTCGCGCGAATGCCTCCGCGAGAAGCGCAACCTCGGCGTCGGGCCACGTCTCAAGCCGCTCGATCACGACCCCCAAGACGCCTGCGGCTTCCCACCCCAGAAGCGCCTCTTCGACCCCGTCACGGTCCACCTTCGACGCATCCACCCAGCACGTCATCCGATCCGAGAGGGCCCTCTTGGCCAGCGCGCGCTTCCCAATTCCTGGGCCTCCGACGATCGTGATCCACGCATCACCGGGCACGCAGGAACGCATGACGTCACGCAGCGTTTGCAACTCTTCGTCTCGACCGAACAGCTCCATAAGCGGGCACCTTGGAGCGCGCGGTCCGCTGCAACCATTTCCCGAATCGGACCGCGTCCGAATCCGATCCAACGATGCGCGCATCCCTGGCGCACGGGGTCGGGCGCGGACTGCCACACGGAGAGTGCGCTAGGCTGACTTCGTGTCCTCGCCTCGCACCCTTCCGCTCGCGCCCTCCAGCCCTGATCTCACGAGCGATTGGCGAGCCCAAGTCCGCAACGCAATCACGTCGCTTGCCTCACTCGAGCAACATTTCGTGCTCACCGAGGCCGAGCGTGAGGGTGCACGTCGCGCCGAGGCCGCGGGCTTTCCGATGTCGATCACGCCCTACTACGCATCGCTCGCCGACAAGCACGACGCGTCCTGTCCCATCCGCCTGCAATGCGTGCCGACCGCACTCGAATCGGTCGAAGTGCCGGGCGATTTGCGCGACCCACTCGGCGAAGAAGATCACACCGTCGCGCCGCAACTCGTCTCGCGTTACCCCGACCGCGCGCTCCTGCTCGTCACGGATCGATGCAGCGTCTACTGCCGCTTCTGCACGCGCTCACGCATGGTCGGGCAAGACGGCGGCGCACGCCCCTTGAGTGAGCTCGATGCGGCCTTCACCTGGCTCAGCGAGAACAAGCAGATCACCGATGTGATCGTCTCCGGCGGCGACCCACTCGTCATGACCGACGCGCGCATCGAAGCCATCCTTGAGCGCCTTCGCACGCTCACGCACCTCGACACGATCCGCATCGCAACACGCACGCCCGTCACGCTCCCGCAGCGCATCGATACAAGCCTCGCCAAGCTCTTGCGCGGCAGCTCCAGCGAGGGCCCCGCAACCTGGGTGATGACGCACTTCAATCATCCCAAAGAGCTCACCCCTGAGAGCACGCGCGCGCTCGCTTGCCTTGTCGATCAAGGCATCCCGGTGATGAACCAATGCGTGCTCTTGCGCGGGATCAACGACTCCACCGAGACGCTCTCGACGCTCTTTCGCGCCCTCGTGAAGCGCCGCGTGCGCCCCTACTACCTGCTTCAAGCCGATGTCGTGCGCGGCACAGGCCATCTGCGTACGCCACTCGACACAGGCCTTCGCATCATGAGCGAGCTGCAAGGCAGGCTCTCCGGCATCGCGCTGCCGAAGTTCATCGTCGACACACCACGCGGCATGGGCAAAGTGCCAATGCAGACAGACGCGCTCGTACGCAGTGAAGAGGGCGTGCACACGCTACGAACCTGGCGCGGTGTCGACGTCGACTACATCGACCCGCCACGTTGAAGCCGCTACCCTTGTGTCTTCTTGGCCTTTTCGAGGAGACGAAGATGATGGGACGACCACAGCAGTTTCTGGGTGCCTCGGTTGCGATGATGATGTCGCTTCCGATGACGGCGCGTGCCGAGGCACCAGCTCGGCGCGATGCACCCAGCGATGCACCTTTGTACGACGCGAACACGTGCACCTACACGATGCGCGAGGTTCTTCCGCCGTCGGGCGCGGTGCCTTCGAATCTTCCCTTCATCGAGTTCACGCCGGTGCGCATCGGGGGACAGGCCGGCACCGCAGAACTCGTTCGACGCGGCACCTCGGAGCGCATCCCGCTTCGACCAGAGTACGACCCCTACTTTGATCGCCTTCGCTTCTTCCTCGAGGCCCCGATGATCGAGGGCGAGACGTACGACTTCGTCGATCCTGTTTGTGCGAGCCGACCACGCGAGACGACAACCTACACGGTGACCGCGCCTATCCCTGAGCCCACCTCACTCGGCACGCTCAACGCATACTTCTTCGCGCAGTACCGGGCGCTCGGGTACCCGCCCAGCTACGTCGCGCAGATTCGCCTCTTTCCAGACGCGAGCGTGAGGCCCTGGTTTGGCGCCTACCAGTGGCGCCTCGAAGGGTTCGCTCCGTATTCGGGTGAGCGCGTCCTCTTCGAGGATGACGCGTCGCTCTACTTCGAGGTCCCGATCGCCGACTGCCCGCGCGGCACGACGCCAGGGCCCATCGAGGGACGCGCGCGACGCATCGGCGGCACCACCGAGATCTCCACCACATCCACCGTCGCAACGCCCTGCAACGATCTCGAGGTGGTGGGCCCGGATGGACGGCCCCTCACGCCAGAGCAGATCCGTGTCTACGAGGAGGCGCATCGAACCGGAACCTTCGCAGACACAGGCCCCTCCAGCATCGATGGCGGCCTGCACACCGAGCCCGACACGAACCCCAACTGCTCCGCGTCGAACACACGCGCATCGAGCGGTTTCCTCGCGCTCGTCTTGAGCACCTTGGCCGTGATCATCACGAGGCGTCGTCATGCGCTCTGAAGCTTCGCGTCACTCGTGGCGAGTCGCCGCGCTCGCATTGAGCTTGAGTGCGACCTTCGCCAGCACTGCGCAGGCAGAGTCGTACGCGCCGCCCGACGCGCCTTACGACGCAAGCACCTGTGGCTTCCTCGTCATCGACGTGACGCCCGCTGCGGGCTCCATCCCGGCGAACCTCCCCTTCATCGAGCTTGCGCCCTACACGCTTGGTGAAGACATCGCGCGCACGGCTGAGTTGATTCGTCGCGACACCACCGAGCGCGTGCCCCTCACGGTTGCGCTCGATGCAGTGCGCGGTCGCTTGCGCCTCGTGCTTGGTGCCGAGCTCGTCGTTGGGCAGACCTACGACTTCGTCGATCCCGTCTGCCTTGAGCGCATGCGCCGCACCACGACGTACACCGTGACTGCGCGACTTCCTGAGCCCACCACGCTGGGCACGCTGGAGGCCCGACGCATCTACGCGCGCTATCCCGCGCTTGGCTCTCCGCGCGAGACCTTCGTCGACACGCAGCTCTCACCCGACGCCTCGATGACGCCGTGGGCGGGCTTCTATGCGTGGAGCGTGACGAGCCCGAGCGAGGCATTCAGACAGGCTCCACGGCTCTTCACGACAGACCCGGCGAGCTACGCGTGGCCCATCCAAGTGCAGTGCCCGACGCAGGACACGATGGTGCTCCCCTTCGTGGCCAATGCGCAGACGCTCCTCGCAACGAATGAGATCACCACGCCTCCCACGCGCGGCTTTCGATGCGGCGATGCCGACGTCTACAACGCCGCAGGCGAGCTCCTCACGGCGGGGCAGGTCGAGGCCTACGAGGCTGCGCTGCGCGATGGCGGCGTCGTCTTCGATGCGGGTGCGAGGGTCGCCGAAACAGGCTCGCCCGATGCAGGCTCAAGTGCGCCAGACGCGGCCACGATCAGCATCGATGGCGGACGCCACACAGAGCCCGACACGAACCCGAATTGCGGCTGCAGGGCGACCTCCTCGCGCACCTCAACAGGCCTCACAGCGCTCATCTTGAGCACACTCTCGACGGTCGCGCTGAGGCGTCGAAGGCAGTCGAATAGGGCCTATTCCAACGCCTCGAAGCACTAAAGTCGCGTCAACAGAGCTTCCAGACCAAGGACGAACGATGAGCACCCTCGCCTACCACTTCGACTACTCGTGCCCCTATGCCTACATCGGCTCGCTGTCGGTCGAGGCATTCGCCCGAGAGTGCAACGCGACGCTGCGCTTTGAGCCCTTCTTGCTCGGCGGTGTCTTTCGCGCGGTGGGCACGCCGCAGAAGCTCTTCGCGACGCTCTCGGCCGCGAAGTCGAAGCACAACATGGAGGACATCCATCGCTTCGCTGCGCGCTACAACTGCCCGCTCACGATGCCGAGCGCGCACCCCTTCCGCACGGTGGAAGCACTGCGCGCGACCTTGCTCGCACGCACCCCGGAAGGCGCGCTCGATGTGCGCGTCATCCACGGCTTCTTCGAGGCCTATTGGGTACGCAATGAGCCCATCTCGGAGGAGGCGACGCTGCGTCGTGTGCTCACGGAGGCCGGTCACGATGCAGACGCGATTCTCCCGCGCCTCAGCGAGGCGAAGGACGAGCTCATCGCACAGACCGACAAGGCGATTGCGCTCGGCATCTTCGGCGCGCCCGCCTACGTGACGCACGTCGATGACGAAGCGCCACAGCTCTTCTGGGGCCAGGACCGCCTGCACCTGGTACGTCGTGCGTTGACGGGCGAGCACGTCCCGCTCGATGGCATGGAAGGCACTGCGAGGGCGACACAGCCGCACACGCTTGAGGTCTTCTACGACTACGCCTCGCCCTTCGCCTACCTCGGTGCGAGCCAGGTCGAGGCCATCGCCAAGCGCACGGGATGCAAGGTCGTCTGGAGGCCCTTCTTGCTCGGCGGGCTCTTCAAGGCGATTGGCCAAGTCGATGTGCCCATCCAAGCGTTCTCCGAGGTGAAACGCGCCTACACGATGCGCGACATGGAGCGCTGGGCTGCCCATTGGAACGTCCCCTTCAAGTTCCCTTCGACCTTCCCGATGCGCTCCGTCGAGGCCTTGCGCTTCACGCTCGCGATGCCCGAGAACATTCGCACATTATTTCAACATGATGTCTTTGAGGCCGCCTGGGGCAACGATGAAGACATCGCTTCACCTGAGGTGCTGATGCGCATCGCGGCGCGTCACCTCGACGATGAGGCCGTTGCCGAGGTGCGTGCGAAGGCGAGTTCCGAGGGCATCAAGATGGCGTTGCGCGAGGCGACGGCTGAAGCGGAGGCGCGCGGCGTCTTCGGTGCCCCGACGTTCATCGTTGATGGTGAAGCGCTCTATTGGGGACAGGACCGCTTGGGCCTCGTGGAGCGCGCGCTCAGCGTTTGAGTCGAGCGCTTGAGTCAGTCGCACTCCGGGATGCGCGCGCCGGATGTTCGGGAACCTTGGCGCAAGGACTCCAAGACCTGCTGACACGCCGCATCGTTCGTCCACCCGAGGGCGGGACAGCCTGAGCCATCGCCATGGAAGTGGGCCATGTACGCGCGACAGCAACTGGCCGCCGCCTCACAGGCCTGGTGACGAACGGGAACGGGTGCCGGTGCGGAGGGAGCCGCAGGTTCGCCACAAGCCGAGAGGTCACCGCGTCGCGAAGCCACCACGCCTCGGTAGCTCTGAAGTGCAAATGCGCAGTCTCCGAGCTGCGTGGGGCTGCCCCACTCGGAGCACACATCCTGAGACATTCCTGCTGCCTCACAGCATCGCTGCGTTTGACTGCAGAGCGCGAGACGCCCCATGAGTTGGGCCCCAACCGGGGCCTCCGCGTTGACCGACGAATTCCACCAAGCCCACGTGCCAACGATCGCGCCGACTGCGAGCGCGGTCACGATGCTCATGCCTGCGAAGAGGCCCGCGCCAAGCATGCCGAGCCAACGAAGCGCACCCGCGTTCGTGATCGGAGGTGAGACCGGCGCGGACGCCGTCAGATGCGAGGGCGCCGGCGTGGGAAGCGACATCCGTTGCGGCTCCGAGGGAAGCGACATCCGCTGCGGCTCGGGGGGAAGCGACATCCGTTGCTCGGAAGGAATCGAAAGACGTCCTGCTGCATGGCGCATCGCAACGAGCGCACGCCCCATCGCATTCGCATCTGCAAAGCGTCGTGACGGGTCCTTCTGCATCGCCATGTCCGCGATGCTTGCGAGCTCGCTCGGCACCTCGGGGACAACGAGATCGGCACGCGTAGGCACCGTGAAGAGCACGGCCTCGACGAGCGCTGCGAGGTCTGCGTTGCCGTAGGGCTTCTGGCCCGTGAGCAGGACCCAGAGGATGACGCCCATCGCGTACACATCGGTGCGCGCATCCACGGGCTGCCCCTGCGATTGTTCCGGTGCCATGTACGTCGGCGTTCCGAGAATCACACCCGTCTGTGTGAGGCGTGTGTACGCCACGCTGTCCATCAGATGGGCGATGCCGAAGTCGAGCACCTTCACGACCTCGCGCGACTCACCTGTGGGCGTGACCATCAAGTTTGCGGGCTTGAGATCGCGATGCACAACACCCGCTGCGTGTGCGCTCGCGATCACACCGAGCGCCTGCTCCACCAAGTCGGCCGCACGCATCGGCGCGAGCTTCCCCTCGCGCTTCAGGAGCGAAGAGAGCGTCTCTCCCTGCACGCGCTCCATCACGAGATAGAGGATGCCACTCGGCGTCCTTCCGAAATCGAGCACCTGCGCGATGCCTGGATGGCCAAGGCGTGCAGCGGTCTGCGCCTCGCGCTCGAAGCGACGCACAAGGGCCGCATCCTCAACGAGCTCAAGCCGCAGCGTCTTGACCGCAACATCGCGATCGAGGCGCTCGTCTCGCGCGGCATGCACCGCGCCCATGCCACCGCGCGCGATCAGACTGCCGATGCGATATCGCGCGGCGAGAAGCGAGCCGGGTGGAAGGGCACAGTCGATCATGTCTGTTAGTAGCCCTCGGTCTTCGAGATGATCTCGTTCATCACCTCGCGCGCCCCGCCGCCGATCGGATAGAGCCGCGCATCGCGGTAGAGACGCTCGACGACGGTGTCGCGCATGTAGCCTGCTCCTCCGAAAATCTGCACGGCTTGGTCGCAGACAAATGAGCACATGTCGGTCGCGGTGTTCTTGGCCATCGCCGCCAGCGCAGGTGTCTGCTCTTCACGCACGTAGCGCACAGCAAGCTCTCCGGTGAGGGCCCGTGCGGCCGCGATACGCGTCGCCATATCGGCGAGCTTGTGACGTGTCACCTGGAAGCCCGAGAGCGTCTTGCCAAAGGCCATGCGCTCCTGCGCGTAAGCCCGCGCCTCACGGTAGGCGAGCTCTGCAATCGCGACGCACTGCCCCGCGATCATCAAGCGCTCCTGCGTGAAGTTCATCATGATCGCGATGAACCCTGCGTTCTCCTCACCGATGCGATTCGCCAACGGAACACGGCAGTTTTCGAATGCGAGCTCTGCCGTATCGCTCGACCACCAGCCCGTCTTGCGAAGCTTCTGCGTGACGTGAAAGCCAGGCGAGTCCTTGGGGATGACGAGCAGTGAGATGCCGCCATGCCCTGGCCCTCCAGTACGCACCGCGGTGGTCACAAAGTCGGCACGCGTACCCGAGGTGATGAACGTCTTGGCCCCGTTGACGATGTAGTGATCGCCATCGCGCACGGCAGTCGTCTTGAGGCCCGCAACATCGCTCCCGCCGCTCGGCTCCGTGATCGCAAGCGCCGAGATCGCGCGCCCTTCGAGCACCGGTCGCACAAAGCGCATCTTTTGTCCCTCGGTGCCAAATTTCAGGATCGGCGGCGCAGCGATCGCATGCGTACCGAGGCCCACAACCGTACCCACCGACTTGCCCGCGAGGACCATCTCCTCGGCCGCAACGAGCGCGTGCGTGACATCACCGCCGCTTCCACCCACGCTCTCTGCGTAGCCGATGCCGAGCACGTCATCGTCGCCCGCACGCGCGTAGAGATCAGCCGGAAACTCCTCGTCTTCTTCCCAAGCGTTGGCGAAGGGCGCGATGTGAATCTCCGACCAGCGCCGAACGCTCTGTCGCAAGGTGGCGTGGTCTTCGGTCTCAAAGAGATAGCTGCTCATGGCGGCCGATCGTAGTGCAGCGCGCGTCGCGATCGTCCCGCATTCGCGCGATCGAAGCGCAACGGTTGCTGTAGGCTTTCGAGCGATGTCGCTCGTGCCTTCGTCCTCCCTCTGGAAGGGCCGCTTTGCGTGGCTTGGTCTTGTGCTCTCTTTGCTTCTGCCTCTCACGCAGACAGCCGAAGCCCAGCGACTCTCGTCGCAATTTGGTCAGCGCGCAGAGCCCGCCGAGGAGGAGCCGGAAGAGGAGGAGGAGGATGCACCTCCGGCACGACCCGCAGCACGCGCTTCGTCACGTGCGGGGACGGCATCTCAGAGCGGTGCGATTCGCGTCATCGTCGAGCGCTTTCGAGGCACACGCGCTGGCACCGCGCGCTCGTTGCTCGTTCAAGACCTGACGAGCGCAGGCTTTGTGGTCATCCCCGATATCGAGGTCGAGCAAGCAACATCCTCCCTCGGCATCTCAGGCCGCCCAACCGATGCGCAGCTCGTCGAGCTCGCACGTGCGTTGCGCGCAACCGCCTCGATCGACGGCCGTGTGGCACGCGCGCGTCGCGCTTGGTCACTCATCGTGCGCGTGCGCAATGGCGCCGATGGAAGCGTGCTCGGGAGCGAGAGCTGGGGCGGTCGTTCCACCAGCGCCATCGACGGGGTCGGACGCAGTGGTGCAGAGCGTCTCGGCGGCTACCTCCGTCAAGCGCGACCGCCCTCCCAGCCACGCGCCGCGACGCCTCCACCGAGGCAAGACCCGCTTGATGCAGAGACGCCCACTGGCCGTCGCTACGACGATGATGATGACGACGATGACGGTGAGGACGAGGGAACCTCCTCTGGTACGGCGCACGGCGGGGAGCGCTACGACACCGGTCATCTGATGGTCTCCGGTGGTTCGTTGTGGCGCTCGATCGCGACCACCGTGGATGTCTACGCGGGCCAGCACGACCTCACCTCCGCAACGCCCGAGGCCATCGTGCAGCAGGACCGCCGCTACTTCTCCGCCGGCATCGGGCACGCTGAGCTCGGCGCCGAAGCCGATGTCTATCCAGGCGCGTTCGGCGATCAGGCCTTCCCCTACCTCGGCCTTCTCGTCGCCTTCCGCAACTCGGCATTTCTCTCGACGACCGCACCCGTCGACCAGATCGACGACACCATCAGCCTGCCGACCAATCAGTTCGACCTGCGCGTCGGTCTTCGCGGTCGCTACCGCGTAGGGCCCCGTCGCGGCGACATGACGCTCTTCGTCGATGCGGGTTACTCGCTCTCCTCCTTCACCTTCGCCACAGACGAACTCGCGCAGGTTGCCCGTGCGGTGATCGTGCCGCCGATGGACTACCACTCGATCGAGGTTGGCCTCGGCTTCGATGTGGCCCTCGTGCGTGATGCGCTCTCCTTCGCCCTCTACGGGCGCGGTCGCATCGGCGTCGCGCTCGGAGGCATGGCGCGCAACGTCTGGGGCACAGAGTCATCCCCCGCGAACGGCTTCATCGTTGGGGCTGAGCTTCGTCACGATGCGACCTGGATTGCACGCGGCGCCTTCCTCGCACTGCGCGTTGAGTACACGCAGTTCATCACGCGCTTCCGCGGCCAGCCCGCCTGCTTCATGCCGACGCCCGAGAGCCCCTCGTGCGACCCAAGTGCCGAGCCCTGGAATGACCGCGCGCTCTGGGAACTCTGGCCCGTTGGCCCCGACGGCCGCGTCATCGGTGGCCCGCAAGATCCGGTGCCCGATCACTACTTCCGCTGGGGCATCTACGCGGGCTACGCGTTCGACTGAACCACGATTCAATCGCAATGAATCACTGTTCATTGTGCATGTTCGTGGTGCTACGACTCGCGGGCCATGAAGACCTCTTCTGAGATCCGCGAAGCCTTCCTCCGCCACTTCGAAAACGAGCAGCACCAGCGTGTTGCCTCAGGCCCGCTCGTCCCTGCGAACGACCCGACGTTGATGTTCGCCAACGCCGGCATGGTGCAGTTCAAAGACGTCTTCACCGGCAAGGATGTGCGCAGCTACAAGCGCGCAGCGTCTTCGCAGAAGTGCATCCGCATCAGCGGCAAGCACAACGACTTGGAGAACGTCGGCGTCACCGCGCGCCATCACACGTTCTTCGAGATGCTCGGCAACTTCTCGTTCGGCGACTACTTCAAAGAGGACGCCATCCGCATGGCGTGGAGCTTCCTGACGAGGGTGCTCGGCATCCCCGAGGAGAAGCTCGTCATCACGATCTTCGGCGGCGAGAACGGCGTGCCTGCAGATGACGAGGCGGGCGAGATCTGGAAGCAGGTCACAGGCTTTGGCCCCGAGCGCATCATCCGCCTCGGCGCGAAAGACAACTTCTGGTCGATGGGCGATACGGGCCCCTGCGGCCCCTGCACCGAGATCCATTTCTGGACCGGCAAAGACACACCCGACCTGTCGCGCTTCAACATCGAGCCCGGCGAAGACGGCATCGGCTGGGTCGAGATCTGGAACCTCGTCTTCATGCAGTTCGAGCGCTTCGCGGACGGCTCACTCACGCCTCTCCCCGCGCAATGCGTCGACACCGGCGCAGGCCTCGAGCGCGTGACCTCGGCCGTGCAGGGCGTGCTCTCGAACTACGACACCGATCTCTTGCGTCCGATCGTTGAGGTCGCAGCACGCATCAGCGGAAAGACGTACACAGCCACGCTCGCACCCGATGACGTCTCGATGCGCGTCATCGCAGACCACGCGCGCACCGCGGCCTTCCTCATCAGCGAGGGCATCTCGCCTCACAAGGAGGGGCGCGGCTACGTGCTTCGTCGCGTGATGCGACGCGCCATTCGTCATGGTCATCGACTTGGAATCCATGACCTGTTTTTCCACGAGGCAGCTTTGGAGGCGGTGCGTGTGATGGGAGGCGCCTACCCTCAGTTGGTCGAACGTCAGACGCTGATTGAGAACGTCTGCAGGGATGAGGAGATTGCTTTCCGCAAGACCATGAAGCGCGGCCTTGAGTTGCTTGCAGTAAACGAGCAATGGGAGATGCGCGGCGAGCAGCGCTACCTGCCCGCAACGGTCGCGTTCAAGCTCTTCGATACGTTTGGCTTCCCGCTCGATCTGCAGGACGTCATCGGCCAAGAGCAGAACTTCATCGTCGACCACGAGGCCTACAAGGTCGAGCTCGAGAAGGCCAAGAAGCGCAGCGAGGGATCGAAGGTTGGCGAGGCTGCGGTCTCGGACGTTTATCACCAGCTCGCGCAGGAACACGGTAAGACGAAGTTCGTGGGCTACGACCGCGAGCGCGCTTCCTCCACGGTGCTTGCGCTCACGACCGCGGGCGTTGCAGTCGATCTGCTCGCGGAAGGCGATGTGGGCGAGGTCGTTGTGAAGGAGACGCCTTTCTACGGTGAGAGCGGCGGTCAGGTGGGCGACAGCGGCGTCATCCGCATGGGCGATGCCGTGTTCACGGTCGACGACACGCAGAAGCCCGTCGATGGCTTCTTCGTGCACTCAGGTCGCATGAGTGCGGGCGTGCTCAAGAAGGGCGCAAACGTCGAGCTTGAGGTCGACCACGAGACGCGCTCTTCGACGCGCCGCAATCACTCCGCGACGCATCTTCTTCATTGGGCGCTTCGCACCGTCGTTGGCCCAAGCGCCATCCAGAAGGGCTCGCTCGTTTCCTCCGAGCGTCTTCGCTTCGACTACTCGGGCTCACGTCCGCTCGATGCTTCGGAGCTCACGCGCATCGAAGACTTGGTGAACGAGAAGATCCTTCTCAACGCGCCCGTCGAGACCGAGGTGCTTCCGATGGATCAGGCCAAGGCCAAGGGCGCGATTGGTCTCTTTGAGGAGAAGTACGGCGATGTCGTGCGCATGCTTCGCATGACCGATGACTCGATCGAGCTCTGCGGTGGCACGCATGCGTCGCGCACGGGCGATATCGGTAGCTTCAAGATTCTCTCGGAGAGTGGCGTCGCTGCGGGTGTGCGTCGTGTCGAAGCGCTCACGGGTCGCGGCGCGCGCGAGCATGCGCGTCAATCGGACAAGCAGCTTCATGTGCTTGCGAACACGCTGAAGACGACGCCTGCGCTCTTGGGTGAGCGCGTCGAGAAGCTGCTCGCGTCGATGCGTGAGAAGGACCGCGAGATCGAGGAGCTGAAGCGCAAGATGCTCTCCGGCGGCTCGGGCGACACGACCTCGGCGGCCGAGGCGCGCAATGGCTTCAAGGTGCTCGGCGCCATTGTCGACATCGGCGACCCCAAGGCACTGCGCGAGTACTGCGATCAACTTCGCGACAAGCTCTCGCCCGCCGTCATCTTGCTCGGCACGACGACCAAAGACGGTCGCGCCTTGCTTGCGTGTTCCGTCTCGAAGGAGCTCACCGAGCGCTTCCGTGCAGGCGACATCGTCAAAGACGCAGCGACGATTGTCGGCGGCAACGGCGGTGGGCGTCCCGACTTCGCGCAGGCCGGCGGCAACGACCCAAGCAAGCTCGATGAGGCTGTGAAGCGCGTCTACGCGCTCGCTTGATCCGTTCGCGTTATGC
>JBILQT010000496.1:0-3855 GCA_044373065.1 Sandaracinaceae bacterium | reverse complement strand
TTCTCCGCTTCGAAAGCGCGACCTTCAGAACTCGAAGGTGACCTCGTCGCCCCGCTCGCCGACACCCTCAAGACGACCGTGGAGCGCATCGAGGTCCGACAGGTCGTCGGTGTTGAGGTGGAGCGTGCCGCTCGTGAGGTAGCTGCCGTCGAAGCCCAAGCAGGACAGAATGACAGGGCTGTGCATCGAGCCGATACGTCGGGAACGATAGAGCCGCATCGTCCACGCATCGCGAGTTTCGCCGGGGAGAATCTCGAGTTGGATGACAGTCCGATCGCCGCTCGCCACGAGAATGGAGGTACCCACCCGTTCCACTTGGGCCGACAGGCACCCAGCACCAGTGTTGCACCGCGTGGGATAGGGCGGCGCCAGGTCAAAGACGACAGGCAAGTCGTTCGCGCTCTCGCGCTCCACGGGTGCGCGAGAGAGAAACGACATCTGCCGTACGACACGCTCGCGCAGTCGCCCATCCGGCCCGAAATCCGAGAAGGGCCATCCTTCCGGACAACCGCCAAGCACAGGCCTATCCGCCACGGCATACCCGCGCGCCGTCACGCCGCCGCTGAACCAACGGCAATCGCCGTTACCACGATCGCAGCCGAGCACGGGCTCGCCATCGCCACCGCATTCGGCCCAGTAGAGGCCGTAGTCGCACTCGCTTAGGGGCATGCGCTCGTCGGGGGCGCAGGATGTGATGAAGAGGAAGGGGAGGAGCACGAAACTGCGCATGGCGACCTCGGGCTTCGATGGTTGCATGGAACGTCCGGGTCCGTTGCTCGCTGATGTGCCCGTCGCGCTCAGTGATGAGCGAACGCCGCTCAGCCACGAGACTCCGCATGCGCGCAACTCCGTTGCTGTGCGTGCAGTCGTGCGAGGAGCGAACACCGCTCAGTGATGAGCGAACGCCGCTCAGTGATGAGCGAACGCCGCTCAGTGATGAGCGAACACCGATGAGCGAACGCCGCTCAGTGATGAGCGAACGCCGCTCAGCGATGAGCGGTGGTTGCGCGTCGTGGGTTGACCGAGATGCAGCACGCCGTCCGTAGCGGTCATCGAGGGTGTGGCTCGATCGACTGAGTGCTGGCGTCGTTGTCAATCACCGTCTCCTCATTGGGGCACGTTTCCCCCTTGTACATGCTCCGGCACGTCGGCACTCTCCGCGAGTCGCGTCAGTTCGAAACGACATGAGCGAAAGCTCGCGAGGAATGGGAAATGAATCAAGAAATGAAAGCAAGCAGCAAGCAGCAAGCAGCAAGCAGCAAGCAGCAAGCAGCAAGCAGGGCGGGTGTATCGACTGCATCACGTCCTTGGAATGATGGCGGTCGTCATGATGCCGATCCTGCTCGGCTCGCGATGCAACCAGACCAACCAGCGGTGCGGAAACAATCAGGGGGGTACGCCGATTGGTTGCTCGGCGCCGAACGTGCCTCAGTGCCTCAACAACTGCCGACCCGAGCACACGGAAACGGCGGCGAACGCGGGTGCGGCCTGTGCCATTGATCCGTGTGCGCCGAACTCGGTTTGGACGACCAGCCCCTCGCCCGTAGGCGTGTGTCCGCCCGAGTTCTTCTGCAACAACGCGCGGCATCCCTCCTATCCAACAAATCTTCAGGTTGGGCGCTGTGTGCGAACCGCACAGCGTGGCGCGCTGGGCTGCGACCCAGAGGACCGTTCATGCGAGACGGGCACCTACTGTCGCGCTTTCACGGGATTCTCCCCAGGCGGCGGGCTCACCTCGTGCACAGGGCTCGCGAGGCCGCAACACATCTCGGCAGCCTCGGGGTTCAACGGTATGTGCGTGCTTCCTGTGCGAGAAGGCGGCAGCTGTGACGCGAACCCTGGCGAGCTCGGATGCCTCCAGTGCGAAGCGGGCACGACGTGCCAGCTGGACAACACAACTGGGCTTCGCGTTTGTCAGCGTCCGTGCACGACCAGCGCGGACTGTTCGTGCGCCCCAGGCTCCACGACACAGGCGCTTGGTTGCGGCACCGACCGACTCTGCGATGTCTGCATCTCCAATGGCGGCCAGTGCCAACTCAACGGGTATGGTTGCTGCGATAGCCAGGCGACATGCGCCGTCGTTGACCCAGCGGCCGCTCCCGGACTGCCCGCTGGCACGCGCGCCTGCTCGCGGCCAACGAACTCTCCATGCACATCGAACACGCAGTGCGCGGCGGGCGACTTGTGTTCTTCCGGTCAATGTCGCAGCTGTGGCGGATTGCTAGAAGCTCCTGATGCAATTCGCGGATGCTGTGGCGACCTCGAAGTGCGCTCCGGCTTGTGCCGCGTGAAGTGCACGCAAACCGGTGCTTGCACGCCGGCCGGCTGCCCCGCAGGGCAAAGCACGTACACGTGTACTGATCGGGGAAGCGTTTGCCCCGCGGTGAATACGAACTCGGACACGAGCTGCAACAATGTCGACAACGACTGCTCCCCCGGAGGACAGCGCGATGAAGACTTCCCAACCAACACGCCATGTGCCTCTGGCGTGCCCGGGACGGTCTTGGACATTTGCCCCGGATTTACCAGCCCACTGGGCGGCAGGCGGCGATGTGTTGGCGGCGTGGAAGAGTGTCGCGCGAGGCCAGGACTCGAGGTTTGCTATCGCACTCCGACGGTGGTTGGTGGCGGTGGCACCAACTGCTCGAATCTCGGCGCAGTGTGCGGCTCGGACTCGCAGTGCGGAGGTGGCGAGCGATGCCTGTCCGATACCTTCGGTAACCTCCGATGCAACATCAATCCAGTGTGTCCGACGACTCTGTGTTGGATGCCAGGCACAACAGGCGGAGGGTGTCCGTGATGCGGGTTCCGGCGATTGCGCTGCTTCTTGTCGCTGTTGCTAACGGGGGTTGTCCGGCGACCAACTCCGGCAGTTGCGCGGGGATCAACCTAATGGGCTTGAGCTGCGAGCAACGCGTGACCAGCCTCTCCGACGCGGAGCAGGCTAGTTACTGTGCCGCTTGGGTCCAACTCGGGCGGGACTATGCGTTTGACGCGGTGACGTGCGGGACGATGTCGTCACCTCTGACGATCGAATCGTGCCGCGCCGCGTTCGCCGCACCCTACCGCCCAAGCAATCCGCTTTGTCCATGGACCGTGGGCGATGCGTTCCGGTGTCAACGCGAGCTCTATCGCTCGCTTGTCGCGCAGCGCGACCGCGGTGAGGCTTGCACACGCTGGCCGACGATCGAGGGCTGTATTCCAGAACAACGCGAGCCGCAGTCCGAGTGGCAATACTGCGACCCACGCATGAACACTGACGCGGGCACGCTAGACGTGGACGCGGGTCGATGATGCAAAGCAGCGGAGCGTGTCTTTGGCACGCTCCGCTGCTTTCTTTTTGTGAGCGCGAGGGGCGTAGACAGAAGAAGCAGGGCATTGGAAGCTTTCCGCATGGCGACCAAAAAGGCTCCGTCGAAGAAAGCTCCCGCGAAGAAGACCACCGCAAAGAAGACCACGGCCAAGCGCCTCTCGCTCATCGAGCAGACGGTCGCCAACGCTGTGGAGAAGCACGCACGCGAAGGGCGTGGGCACCTGGCGATGGTCAACACCAAGCTCTCGCAGATCGAGGGTTGCTTCTACGAAGTGGGCGGTGCGCTGAGCAAGCTGCGTGAGCCGCGTGTGTGGAGCGCGCTGGGCTTTGAATCGTTCGAGGCGTTGGTCGAGACGATCCCGAATCTCTCGCTGGCGACAGCGAATCGGTTGATCCGCATCACCGAGCACTACCGAGAGCCGACGGCGATTGCGCTCACGCAGACCAAGGCGATTGCACTGCTGACTTATGTGGAAGCAACGCCCGAGGCAGACGATGCGGAGTCGCTTGCGAGCGAAGATGCGGTCGTGGGCGGGCTCCCG
>JBILQT010000160.1:0-17034 GCA_044373065.1 Sandaracinaceae bacterium | reverse complement strand
GAGCGTGTGCGTGCCCGTGTTCGTCACGCGGACGCGAAGGTCGAAGGGCTGGCCTGCGACGCCATGTCCGTTCGGCTGCACGGTCGACACCTCGACCTGCACGGTGCTCTCGCCCTCATCGGCGCCCTCCGACCAATCCACGCCCAGCGCGCGGAGCTCTTCGATCGCGCGGTTCAGCTCTTCACCTTGCATGCGCTGGATGACGGGCTGCGCATCGGCGAGAAGCTCGCGGCGG
This sequence comes from Sandaracinaceae bacterium, assembly GCA_044373065.1. Classification (GTDB taxonomy): domain Bacteria; phylum Myxococcota_A; class Polyangia; order Polyangiales; family Sandaracinaceae; genus JAFLCL01. The sequence continues at coordinate 16,799 of JBILQT010000160.1, read as the reverse complement.
CCTGGGCGGGTTGCGGTCGCAAGGAGGGAGCGTGAGAAGCGGAGGAGGAACTCATCCTCGTCGACGTTCTCTTCGCCATCCGCACCCGCCTCGCGCAGTGCAAGACGCGTCGCGCTCGGGAGGTAGTAGCGAAGCTGAAGCGCAGCCTGGGTGCCTGCCGCCGTCTCGTTTGTGAGATGCGAGGCGAGGTCGGACTCGCGGAGGTATTGCTGATCGACGGTGAGGTCCATCTCCTCGCGGTCGACCGTCATCGGGTCGATCTCGATGTCCGGCGTGATGCCCACGCCCTGAATCGAAATCGCGCCCGGCGTCAGGTATTGCGCGATCGTGAGCTTGAGCGCCGAGCCGTCGTCGTAGTCGTAGAGCACCTGCACGGAGCCCTTGCCGAAGGTCGTCTGTCCGACGATGAGCGCGCGGTCGTGGTTCTTGAGGGCGCCCGCGACAATCTCGCTGGCCGAGGCGCTGCCGCCGTTCACCAGGACGATCATCGGGTAGTTCGGCTCGGTGCCCTCGGCGCGCGCGACCTTCTCATCGCGCTGCTCGGGGTCGGTCGACTCGGTGGTGACGATGGTGCCGCTCTCCAGGAACGCATCGGCGACGCGGACGGCCTGATCGAGGAGACCGCCTGGGTCGTCGCGCAGGTCGAGCACGAGGCCGCGCAAACCCTGGGCGTGAAGACGCGCGAGTTCGCGCTGCATGTCGTCGGCGGTGTTGCCCTGGAAGCTCTCGATCGAGATGTAGCCGATGCCGTCGCCGAGCATGCGGGCCTGCACCGACTCGATGTGGATGATTGCGCGCTCCAGCGTGAACGCGCGTGGCTCTGTCCAGCCGCCTTCGCCCTCGCGGACAACCCAGACCTCGACGGGGGAGCCCGGCGGGCCGCGAAGACGATCGACCGCCTCTTGAAGCGGCATGTTGAGCGTGGTCTCGGTGCCGATGCGGACGATGCGATCACGACGCATCAGGCCTGCGCGACCGGCGGGCGTGCCTGGCATCGGGCGGATGACGGTGAGCTGTGCGTCGCGGATCGAGATGACGATGCCGAGGCCGCCGAACTCACCGCGCGTGCTCATGCGCATGTCCTCGTAGGTCTCGGTGTTGAGGAAGAGCGAGTGCGGGTCGAGCGTGCGGAGCATGCCGTTCACGGCCGCTTCTTCGACCTCGCGCAGATCGACTTCCTCGTCGTGCAGGTTCTCTTGGATGAACGCGAACATGTCGCGGTAGCGCTCCGAGAGGGCCCAGGGGCTCGTCACGTCGTCGACGCGGAACTCGCGGCTTGCGGTGTCGACTTGGAGCGTGAGTGTGTCGGCTCCGTCCTCGTAGCGGACGAGCACGGGTGCGACGCTGCCTTGGATCGCGTTCAAGCCGCCCAGGAGCATGCGGCGCGGGTCGATGCGCTCGGGCTCGACGTAGTGCTCGACGACCTGCATCAGCACGCGGTTCAAGAGCGTGCGACGCGTGAGGTCATAGGGCGCGTGCCTGCGCACCTCTTGGGCGCGGGCCGAGGTGTCGATGTCGATGTTGAGGCCGCTGCGCTCGGGCCAGAGGTACGTCAGACCAAACGCGCAGGCGACCGCAACGACGGCCGCGCCGAACTGAATGACGCGCACGCCCCAGGCGGTGCGCTGCTTCTGCGGTGGATTGGGCTTCTGACCTGACTCGTTCGATTCCATCGGATTCCTTGGCGCACATGCTTCGTGCGGTCGCGGGGGCAACTCTCGCCACTCATACGCGCCAGGGGTGGCGCTCGATTTCGACTTCTGGGTTTCGACTGCGATGCGGACGATGTTGCAGCCTGCGGGTTTCCCTCGCGGGACAGTTGCGGCCGAGTATAGCCTCAGCCTCTTCATGCACTCGACCTCGTTCGCCGTAGCGACCTTTGTAGGTCCCGCGAAAAGCCCGGCGACTCCTCGATGAGTGAGGAGGACGAAGAGGCAAAAGCGTTTCGACCGACCGGGCGTGCCAAGCCGGTGATGGTCGCGGTCGCTGCGAATGTGGTGCTCTCGGTCGTGCTCGTGGGCTGGCCCTACCTGCGCGGACGAACCAGGGCGCGCGAGTCGGTCACGGCACTGCGTCAGTTCTCCTCCTGTCTGCTCGGTGGCGCGCCGGTCGATGAGGCCGAGACGGACATCGTCGGGCTTGCGATCCCGCGGGGTGAGCGCGAGCGTTTTGCGTCGCTCTATCTGCACAGCGAGCTCTCCTGGCCGGCCTCCTGTGGCGCCTCGCTCGATGCGATGGAGCACGAGCCTGCGATCTTCTTGATGCCCGCTGTGAAGACGGGTGAGGCCGAGATCCATGAGGCTGCGAATGCGATGCGCGCCTCGCTCTCGGCGCTGACCGACGCGCGTCTGCACACGCATGGCGGCGTCCCTGAGCGCCCCTTGCAAGACTTCTCGGTCCTGCGCGCCGCAGTGACTTCGATGCTGATCGCGAACGGCCTCGAGGCCGATCCTGAGCACGCGATGATCCGCTTTGGCGAGGCGCTCGATGTCGCGGAGCCAAGCCGCGTCCCGACGCGCACGGCGGCAGGTTGGTGGCATCTCGCGTCGAACGACGAGGTGCGCATCGTCGCTGCGGATTCACGCGCTGTTGCCGAGCTCTTCGTGCGTGAGGGCAACGCGGAGACGCCCGCGAATGTGCGCCTGGTGCAGCTGCGTCGTCCGCAGAGTGCGCGCGGTGTGGTGGTGGCCGACGATGCGACCTGGCTCACGTGGACCACGAGCGAGAGCACCTGCGATGCGGATGAGCGTCATTGCGCACTGCGCTCCACGGGCCTTGGCCGCTTGCGTGAGGATGCGACCACGCTGGAGACGGAGTGGTGGCTCTCGGGACATCCCTTTGAGCGTGCGGAGCGCGCTGTCTTCATCGATGCAACGCATGCGGTGATCCTGGCGCGCACGGCAGAGGAGGGCGCTGCGCTGCGTGTGTTCGATCGGGCTGCGGTGACGGCACCCGCGACGCCGGTGGAAGGCGAAGTTGCGGTGGTTGAGGCCACCGAAGCGGAGCGCCCGCATGCGCCCACGCAGGTCATCGCGCTGCCGGCGATGCGCGACTTCGCGCTCACGGATGAGGCGCTCTACGCCGTCGAGTCACGCGAGGGCGAGGCCTTCCTCACGCGCACGCCTTACGACGCGAGTGCACGCAGTGAGACGGCGCTCCCGCTCGCGACCGCGCAGTGGCTGCTCACCTGCGGCGCGCATCAACTCGTGGGCGATGGACGCGTCACGCTGCTTGCCTCGGCGGGCACCGTGCAGCGCTTCGAGACGGCGACCGATGCGCCCTTTCATGCGGCCTCGCGCGATGAGGACACGGTGCGTGTGGTCTGCGATGCAACGCAGGTTGCATGGGCCTCGCTCGCCGACGGGCAGCTCGTGATGCATCGCTGTGCTGCGTCCGCATGCGAGACGATTGCGTGGCCCATCGCAGGCGTGACGAGCTTCGATCTTGCGCTGCACGAGGGCGCGCTCTGGGCGCTCGCATCGCATGAGGGTTCGCGCGAGGTGCTCGTGATGCAGGTAGGCGAGGGTGCCCCGCGTGCGCCTGCGGCGTGCTGGGATTCGGGTCACGGCTTCTGCGGACCGGCGCGTTTTGGTGCGGGTGTGGGGAGGCTTGTGATTGGGGCGCGGGATGAGAGTGAAGTGGTGTTGTTGGTGCTTGGGGAGCGTGGGTTTGAGGGGATTCCGGGATTGGTGGGGGGCTGAGCGCTGGCTTTGTTTCTGTGTGCCTCTGTGTCTCTGTCTCGGTCGCTGCCGCTGCCTCTGTCTCGGTCGCTGCCTCCGCCTCCGCCTCCGCCTCTGTCTCTCGCTGCTCGCTTTCGTTGATTGGGTTGGTGTGAGTCCTCGCCGGACGGGCCGAAAGGGCCGTGGGCGGACGGCCCTCTCGACTCCCGCCGCTTTTTGCTCGCATGAGGTGGTTCTGCGCTGGCGCGCGACATCGCCCTTGTCCGATCCTCACCAAATCGAGCTGACTTACTGCTTCGCGCTGCAAGGAATTCCTCCGCTCCGGCTTTGATCTGGCGGCGTTCCAATTGCCGACCGGAGGTTTGCGCGTGGAGTCGACTGTGTGGCTGCTGACGCTTCTTGGGTGGATGCGTTTGCGTGGTTGCGGTGTTTGGTTTCGGCGGTTGGTTTCGTCTCGGCCGCGGGCTCGGTCGCTGACGCTGAATCGGTCGCCGTCGCTGACGCTGATTCGGTCGCTCACGCCGCGTGGACTCACTCAACCGAATCAAACTGCAGGCCGAGTTCCGACTTCCACCCACGCGCCGTAGCCTCTTCGTTCAGCGCATCGATGCTGCGCGCGGCGAGTTCTTGCGCAGCCGGGCCGGGGTCGGGGACGAGCACTGCAAGCAAGGTGTTTGGAGCAACCAAGCCATCCGCGCGAACGCGAGCGAGTACGGCGGTTAGCTCTTCAAACGCAGTCTCGATGTGTCTCTCAAACGCCTCCCCGTTTGCGCCCATCGACCGATCGCAGAGTTCGTCGTTGAAGCGCTCCAGCACGGGCGTCCCCGACCAATCATCCCAACACGCGGGGATCCAGCGCCGCGAAGGATTCGCCTCCGCCCATTCTCGCGTGCATGCAACGCAACCGAGGGTCGAGACGTCGTCATCCGTGCAGAGCACGTAGCCCCAGAGATCACGCTCTCGCTTCAAGCCAGCGATCGAGAGGGCGACTGCGGCGTAGAGTTCGTCTTGATTCATTCGTACCGCAAGCCGACAGTGGATTCTCAGCCGACAACCTCATCGGCGCTCTCACTCGTGAGCACGCGACCGACCCAGGCATCCAGCACGTCGACGCTTGCGGACGCGACCTTCGAATCGACCGACGGACTGACGGCTCCGAACTTCAGGAGCAGAAGCTTGCGGAGCACGCTGCGCAGACTGTCTGCGCGTCCCTGCTCGATTCCGGTTGCGATGCCCTTCTCGATGCCACGGGCCTCGACGGTCTCAAGCAAGCTGTCAGCGAGGTTGCGCATGGTGTGGTCCTTGTCTGTGGCAATCGTTGCGAGCACGGCGCGGAGGGGTTCTCTGTCGGCAGTCTCAGAGAGGTACACAGCATAGCGTAGGAGGAGCTCGATCGACTCGATGGGCGTGCTCTGTCCAATGGCGCGCAGCAAGTCCGCGCACTGCTGAAACACGAGGGAGATTGGCAGGCGCCTTCCGTCGCGGAGGAGTCGCATGACGATGCGCACGTAGAGAGATGAGACGCGCTCGTTGATCTCGTCATCGGACGCGCTCGCGAGGTCGTCGACGATGTATCGAAAGCGCGGGATGTGCGGCAACAGGTGGTCTTTCATCGCGCCGAGATCGAGTGTGTCCTCGAACGACGTGGGCACATGCCAGCCGCGCTCGGCATGCGAGAGCACGACCGGAATGATCGCTGGCAAGTGCGCCTCACTCTCCGTGCGCTCGATCTGCTCCCAGATGCGAATCATGTAGCGCAGCAAACGAAATGGCATGCGCGGGTCGGGCTCGCTTTGGTGCTCGAAAAGCAAGTACATGCGCGCTTCGGTGTCGGAGATCCTGACGCGAAAGAGCAGGTCACTTTGTCGCTCGGTGAGGTCGTCATCGATGTAGCTGCCTGGCTCCAGTGTGAGCGACGCCCAATCCGTGGCCTCGGCGAGCGCGGCGGGCAGCAGCGGCTTCAGTGCGACCACGGCGTTCTCTGTCCGCGAGAACACAGCTTTGAACAAAGCATCGTGCGGGGTTGTCGTCATGACCGGCGCGACGTCGTTCGGGGGCGTGTGCACTGACACGGACGACAACATCGGTCGCGTCGGCGAATCGCGTTTGCACTCAAGTCTCTTCGGGCCAGTCGCGGTAGCGCTTCCACACGCATGGCCCAATCACCTTCGAATGAACCGAGGGCGCCCAGGCTCTGAGTAAGGGCTCGAACTCCGCGGGCACGGCGATGATGTCGGGAGGCATCCCGGATACGGCAAAGGGCGCTTCGAAGAAGCGCTTCCAATCGAAGCCTTCGCTGAAGCCGTCGTCATCCAAGAGGAACCAGCAGCGATTGCCAGCGGCGCACAAGGCCTCGCCGTATGCCTGCGCGGCTACGAGAAAGCGCGCACTCGGGCCGCCCTCCAGGTAGCCGGTGAGCGTGAAAAGTTCTCCGCCGCGGGGAGCGTGCTGAAGGCTGATCATCATGCTCGTGCCGTCGGAGGCCCAGACGAAGACGTTCAGAGGAGTGCCAAGCCGAAAGCACTCCAACGCAGTCTCGTGGGGGAGCGCATACGAGAACCCTTCGACGTCGGCGCACTCCACTTCCCCGGTGGGCGAGAGCAGTGAGAGATCGGCCGCATCGAGCATCGCGGTGAAGCGCGTTGTGAGCGGGGCGAGTCCCTCTTCAACCACCATCCAGATGACTCCGTTGCGCATGTTCTGTCTGCCTCCTCGCGTTCAATGCGGCTCCTTCATCTTCCCCCTCAACGTCGCACGATGATGAACCACTCTTCGGGGAACTCGCGCTCCGGCGGAGAGGGCCTGAGCTCCACGATGATGTCGTGCTCCAGCCTGATCTCATACATAGGAAGATCGTCAGACAGCAGGTCGCAGCCACACACTTGTGTCGCATGCACAAGCACCTCACTCAGCCCCTGCTCGCCCGCGATTCGCTCCGGATTCCATTCCTCCCACCGAAGCGGATCGCCGATCCGGTACTCGTACTGCCGACACGAGCCAAACGTGAATTGGTACTGGCATCTCCGTTTGCACGTCGCGCAGAACTCTTCGTCAAACAGTATGTTCATCATCGAGCGCTCCTTCGTCGCATGAGCAGGGCCGAGGACCGTTCAAACTTCGTCCGGATAGAACACAACAAAGTGTCCTCGCTGTGCGTGCGACCAAGGCTTTCCTTCCCACCCACAAGGCCAACCGGGCCGAGGAGGGCGCGCTTGAGCGCGCAGTTCATGAGGTCTGCGTGAACGTCGCTCGAAAGCTCGCGATACCGGACACCCAAGCGCCGCTTAATCACTTGGAAATACCCGTCGTTCACCCGCCGAAGGTCCGAACGCACCTCATTCAGTTTCGGTTCTCGGTATCCGACGCCCTTCACGTGAGCCACTTCCCGTTCACGCAGGTCGGTCCACGTGTCACCACGATTGGTTCGGCGCCACGCGTAGTCGGTCGCGGAATCAAGTGAGCGCAACGGACGGCAATGAAACGGCGGTGCACTAGGCACCAACAAGCGGCCTTCCTTCGCGAAGTCCAGAACCTCCGAGACGAGTGCTGCGTGTTCTCCGAAGCTCGTGCCCGTCATTGGCCCCCGTTGGTAAGCACCCACAAGTTCATGGTTGCGCGAGCGTACAGCGAGTGCGCTTGCTGTGCGCACGTAGCGCCACGACCGCTACCGCAGCACCGCGATGACCGAGCCGTCCGGCTGCAAGTAGAGGCCGCACGCGCGTCCGCCGAAGTTGAGACCACTCGCGGCCCCATGGAGTTGTCCCAAGAACACTCCGTCCTCCAAATCCCACGGGTCGGTGCCGCCCAACTTCGAGAGGAAGTACCTTCCATCATCCGAGGTCGGGCTCTGCGGTAGGACATCCGGGTCGGTTGCGTCGGAGAAATCGATCCCGAGTTCGCGTGTGGGATGCGCGGCGAGTCGGCGTTCGCTCGGCTCGTCGCACTTCTCGCCAACCACGACCACAAAAGGCCTGGGGTCGTCGCCTTCTTCAACGACTTGATAGAGCTGCAGCCAGGTGGCGTTGGGCACAGGTAAGCGCCTCTGGTCGATGCGGAACTGAGCGAGAAATCCAATCGCCTCGTCGTCCTCCCGCGGCCACGGATAGTCGCTGGGCACGATGTGCGGGGAGCCTCCGATGAAGTCCTGATCGCCAGGCAGACGTGTGCGGAACGCCATGTACCAAGCGGGTTTCATTGGATGTAGCCCGCTACGGAAGGGTCGAGCGCAACTTCAGCGACGAGCCCGTCCTTGATCACCACTTGAACGAAGTAGTCCCGACCGCACTCGCCGCATTCGACGTAACCGCGAACCTGCATGTCTGTCCGACTTCGCTCTTCACCGGGGCGCCAGTCGACGCGGTCGCCGAGTCGGTAGCTCTGAGCGAATCCCAAGCCGTCGATCTCCGCTTCGATCTCCGCGACGCTTGTCGCATCGCATCGAGGGCATTTGAGCTTCGCGTGAACAAGGTTTGCGACCATCAGAACGGTCTCCCATGGTGCGGGCCGGGTGCGCGGGAACACGTCGTCAACGCCGCACGATGATGTACCCCTCCTCGGGGAACTCATGCTCCGGCGGAGAGGGCCTGAGTTCCACGATGACGTCGTGCTCTAGCCGGATCTCGAACCGAGGAAGGTCTTCGTCGTCGCGGATGTTGCAGGCACATATCTGCATCGCGTTTACGAGCACTTCACTAAGCCCCGGCTCGCCCGCGATTCGCTCCGGATTCCATTCCTCCCACTGAAGCGGATCGCCGATCCGGTACTCGTACTGCCGACACGAGCCAAAGGTGAATTGGTACTGGCATCTCCGTTTGCAGGTCGCGCAGATCTTTTCGTCAAACAGGATGTTCATCATCAGGCGCTCCTTCGTCCCACGCGCAACGCGTCAGGCTTCTTCCTTCGGACCCAATTCGCACCCGAGAGAGAACGCTGGTCCGCGCACGCTCGCTGACTCGAATCGATCGCTTCGCACGCGCACATCGATCGCGTAGCTCCGCCCGCACTTCTCGCACTCCGCATAGCCTTCGAGGTCGAGTGCGCCGCTGTCCGGTCGGCCTCCGTTGTCCACAGAAACGCGAGGTCGCCAGACGACCGGGTCGCCGAGTTGATAGGTGCGAAGGTCCCCTGCGCCGACGAGGACTTCGACCACCATGTCGGGTGCTTCGGCTCCGCAGTGCGTGCATCGAACGCCAGCCCTGAGTTCATCGTGCGTTCCCATGTCGGCCCTATGTGGCCACGCCGAGCTTGCGGAGCTCGAGCAACTCGTTGAGCGCTTTGTCGCGCTGTGGTTTGCGCGTGAGGCCCATGGGCGCGATCAGCGTGAGGTCTTCGTCCGGGCCCACCAAGAAGTCCTCGATCATCGAGGGATAGAGTTTGTTCGTCTTGCTGATCTTCTTGCGCCACTTGGGGCCAAGAGCTCGCTCGCGTGTCACGACGAACTGTGTCTCTGGGTCGCGCAGAATGAGGCGCGAAGGGATGCCTTCGAGTTCGAACAGGCGGAACTTCGCCTGACGGAGGTCGAGCGCCCAATCGAGGTTCGCGTAGTAGTCGGTTCGACGCTTGTCGAAGGGGCCCTGCGTGGCCTCGTCTTGATTCATCAAGTCAACGCAACGGTTGAGCTTCACTGCACCACAGGGGCCCACGAAACGCGTGCGGCCGAACATCGTGCCCCAGAGAATCAGGAGGCTCGACGTGTTCAAGTGTTCGACGAGCACGTCTTCGACGAACGAAGGCCCGATGAAGGATCCAATCTCCTTCGGGTTCCGCAGGACTACGTTCGAGACGCGGGAAACTCGACGTGGCGAATTCGTGATGCACAGCCGACAGTTGTCGAAGATGCAGTCGTCGAACTCCATGTTGCCGAGCGACGCGCCGCCCTCATCGCGAAGCTTGAAGAAGCGCTGCTTGGCGTAGCGACGTGTCATCGCACGAGCGTACGGAAGTTTCGCGCAGACGTCGTGATGCGCCTGCAGCACTCATCGGCCTATGCAGCCCGCAGGTAGTGGGGCAATGTTGTTGACGCTCGGCAGGGCTCAGGCGTACCCGACAGGAAGAGATGCAGCGCCTCGAACCACACAGTCGGCTGGGTATCGACTTCGGCGGAGTCCTCATCGGCGCGTCCACCGACGAAGCGTCTGACGGGGTCAGCTTCCTGTCGGCGCACCACGACGCGGCGCTGAGCGTTCCGCCCGAGTTGCTCGCGTTCGAGACGGTCGCTGCCGCCGTGTCTCGCACGGAGGGCCAGGTACACCTGGTGAGCAAGTGCTCACCGCATGTCGAGGTGTTGACCCGCGCGTGGCTGACACATCACCGCTTCTTCGATCGCACGGGGGTCCGGCGCGACCAACTCGTCTTCGTTCCGAAGCGGCCCGACAAGCGCGTCGTCGCGGAGCGTCTCGGTCTCACGCACTTCGTCGATGACCGTCTCGACGTCTTGGAGGCAATGGTCGGTGTGGTTCCGAACCTGCTGTGGTTCGGCCAGGCACAAAGCACCGACGCGCGGTTCGTCGCGGTTCCCGACTGGGCAGCGGTGGCATCGCGGCTCCTGTGACGCATCGGCGGATGCGAGCGCGGGACAACGAACTGGAAGACTTCGCCTACCTGGGTGCAAGTCGCGGGGCGACGCCGAACACCCACGGGATCTCTGTTCTCCCACGAGCCGCGAGGGCCTCGGCCTCCGACTCGGTGAACCACACCCAGTGCGCGTCGACGACAAATCGGGTTCCGTCTGCGAGTCGAACGGTCGCGGAGATTGCCTCGATGTCTCTGCGCTGCAGCAACGCGAGCGGCACGGGTCCCGTTGCGAGTGCCGATTCACCGATGGGTTCGTCGATGCCCGCGGCCCAGAGGGTCCGCACGGATTCCAACTGCTTCAACACGACTCGGTATGGGCCGGTGTCTTGGAGCCTGTTCGCCTTCGAAAACGGGATCAATCCGTGACTCCTTCAGCGCATCAGTCGCTGATCAACTCAACAGCGTACTTCCCATCCCGACGCACAAGCAGGAGCAGTTGCCCGCCGAAGTTGAAGCCCTCTTCTCCCTCGCCCAGGAAGCCAACGTGCTCGCCGCTCTGGAAGTGGTCGGCGTCGATCGCGGCACCACCAAGCTTCGTGCCCCACGCGTCGTACGGAAGGCTCGTTGCGTCGTCCATCCAGTCCGGTTCCTTTGAAGCCTGCCAGACGATGTCGAGTTCCCGAATCGCGGAGTTTGCGACGCCTGATCGCGCGATGTTCGCAGCGGCACCGTGAGGAACAGCGACGACGGTCGGGTTGATCTCACCAGGCGGTTCCGACGGCGTGTAGTTGTCCAACGATTGATAGAACTGCAGGCAGAGGACGTCGGGCGGAAGCGCTGCGGGCACTTCGCTCGCGTAGACCTGAAAGAGAAATCCCAATGGGCGGCCGGTGTAAGCGCAGCACGGCCAGGTCGGCGGGAGATGATCGGGCACGCCGCCAGTGCGCGAACGGACCTGCCCCGAGGGACTCGTGTAGCGTGGGTACCAGACGTCTCGCATGTTGCTCCTGACCTCCAAGCGTTCAACGTCGGTATGCTGCGGTAGCACCTGCAGAAGAGACGCGTTGTCGGCCTTCTCGATGCATGTCCCATCATCCCAAAACGCGGCGGAGCTCTTCCACGCGGTGAGGACGGCGCCACCTCGGCCGTAGATGCGTACTGCTGCGCGGCAAGCGGGCCCGATGCGCGCTTCCAATCGGCGAGCACAGTGAGTTCGACGGATGTCAGGGCGTGAGCGTGAGGCACGCTTCGTGGTACCCGGCGTCGCGGTGCGTACATCTGTGCCACTGCGCCATGCGCGTAGAGTTCACGACGGAGGCTTCGATGTCGGTACGTGGTTGGTGGATGGTCGCAATGTGCTTGCTCGCGCTTGGATGCGAGGGTTCCGACGTCGCGGATGCTGGCCCGGACTCGTCCCATCGTCCTGGCTCCGATGACGCGGGCCCGGCAACTGCATCCGACGCATCAAGGTCGAATTGCATACCAAGTATTGATTCATGCATGAGTGGCGAGCGATGTGCGCCACTCATGAACGACGGTCAGCGCTATCGCTGCACCACGTCGGCAGGCACGCTGCAACTCGGTGACGCGTGCGTGATCGAGGGGCGCTTTGGCTTCAGTGCATGCGGCGACGGACTGCGTTGCCTGCGCGCCCCGGGGAGCATGGAAGGTCGCTGCGCCGTGGACTGCTGGGGCATCGGCGTCTGCGATGTGTCGCAGCGCTGTCTCTGGGGCGGATGCATCCCTGCTGGGATGTGTGACCTCGTGACTCAAGCGCCATGCGAGGCGCCCGACGTGTGCACGATATGGAACGAGGAGCGTATCTGTCTGCCCCCGGTCAGCTCCCCGTGAACGCCACCGCGTCCGGGCTCAGCGTATGGAAAAGCTGCTCCCCATCAGGCAGGTGTCCAAGCATCGAAAGCTGACCAGAGAGCAGGCTGGTCAGAGCATGCTTTGGCTCAACCCGCTGCGCGGCACTTCGCTTGCTTACCCTCTCGCACCCGCGCGTGTGTGCCAAAGCGGGCCGGAGGTGCGTGATGAGACGAGTGACGTTGGGGATGATCGTGGCGATCGTGGCGGCGAGCGCTGGGTGTTCGAACATGACCGAGAGCGCGGACGCCGGGCGCGATGCCAGGAGGTTTGGTCCGGGGAGGCCCGACACCGGACCCAGGCCCGACGCGAACCTGGACGCGCCGTTCCCCGACGCGAACGAGGACGCGCCGTACTACGACGCGCCGTGCACCCTCGCGTGCCCGCGCGCTCCGCTCGGCTGCGACTGGGTGCGCACCGACTTCAGCCTCTGCACGTGCGGCGTCCTCTTCTGCGACGACTCGGGACCAGGGCCCGACGCTGCGCTCCGCGGGACCGATGCCTACGTCAGCAGTGACGTCGGTGGCGTCCTCTGCGTCGCGAACGGCGACTGCGCGAGCGGCCAATTCTGTGGTGACCGCGAGTACTGCGGCGGTGCGGGTGCGTGTCGTCCGGTCCCGGACGCGTGCCCCGATGTCGAGGCCATCGTCTGCGGCTGCGATGGACGCGAGTACGGCAACGCGTGCGAGGCTGCGCGCGCGGGCGTCAGCGTGGCTTCGAGCGGGCCCTGCCTCACCCCGGGTGCATGCACCTCGAACGACGCGTGTGGTGCGGGTCAGTACTGCGAGCGTGCGTACTGCGAGAGCGGTGGGTGTCGTGTGCGACCCGACAGCTGCTTTACCGTCGTCGATCCGGTGTGTGGCTGCGATGGCATGACGTACTCGAACGCTTGCGAGGCCGCGCGGGTGGGTGTGTCGGTGCGACGACGCGGCAGCTGCTGATCGAAAGTGGAGCGTAGTCCGAACAAACGCGTAGTCCGAGCGGCTGTGCAGTTGCACCATGCTGACTTCAAGACGGAGGCTGCAATGCGAGAGCGAAGTGTGTTGGCGCTAGCGATGATCTTGATGACCGCAGCGTGCCAGTCACGCGATGTGCATGATCTGGACGGCGATGTGCCGGATGCGGCGGCGTCCGACGGTCGGCGACGCGAACCGGATACAAGTCCATCGGACTGCGTTCCGCTCGTGGGCGGGTGCGCTGCGAACGAGCGGTGCGCGACCATCGAGTTCTTCGGCGAGGTTGGGTACCGCTGCACTTCCGAGCCTGGCGATCTCGGAGTGGGCGATGCGTGCGCCAACGACATCCCTGTCCGGTTCGGAGGATCCGGGGAGGCGCGCATCTCGCGGTGCGCGGAGGGGCTTCGTTGCGCCATCCAGTCCGACCACAACTTCCGCTGCGAGCCAGACTGCACAGTGCAGATGTGCCCGGATGGCCCCGAGTGTGACCCGGTGACGCAGGCGCCGTGCGAGGGGTTTGATGCGTGTCGCTTCCTCTACGGGCGCCGCGGGTATCGCTGTGTTCGCGCGCTCGTCACGGAGCCCGGCACCGCATGCTTCAACAACACGCAGTGTGGACGTGGCCTGAGCTGCTTGTACGGACGCTGTAGCGCGGTGTGCTCGCCGACGGTGCCGTGCGCCGATGGCGCGACGTGCGAGACGGTCACGCACGAGTCCTTCAGCGAGTCCATCTGCGCGACCGACTTCGTATCGAACTGCGACATGACCAACCCCACAGGCTGCGGCGAGGGCGAGCACTGCGCCTGGGGCGAATCCGGCCGTTTCGCGACACGCTGCGTGGCGTTGCCAGAGACCCTCGCCGAGGGCGCCGAGTGCAGGTGGGATGTCAGCGTTCCGCTCAGTTTGGGTGGCACCTTCAACACCTCGCGTTGTGGCGCAGGGCTGGCGTGCGCCCACAACATTCCACGCGTTCACACATGCGTGCGCCCCTGCAACATCTTCGGATGCGCAGCGGGCGAAGCCTGCCCAGGCCCTGGCTCACCCTGCGTCCGAAGCCATCCCTGCGAGGACGACGCCGATTGTCCATCCACCGAAATCTGCTTGGGCTACCTCGCCGGATCAGCGCATTGCATGGCACCGGGCCCGCTCGGTGCCACGTGCTGGAGCCACCGGGAGTGCCGCTCGAACTACTGCGTCGACGATCACTGCGTTGCAGCACCGGACGCGGCCGGCTTCGATGCAGGGCCTGTCCTCGGGGACACGGCCGCATTCTGAGCGCGCCACCGTGCCGTGCATGTTGACTTCAGAATGGAGGCTTTGATGCGAGAACGAAGTGTGTTGGCTCTGGCGATGATCTTGATGAGCGCAGCATGCGAGTCGCGCGATGTGCCCGATGCGCCCGATGCAGAACGCGGCTTGCTGGATGTGGGACCCGACGTGCCGGGGCACGGTGATCACGGCGACACGAGCCCTCTGTCGAACTGCTTTCCGCTCACGGGTGGCTGTGATGCCACCGAGCGGTGCGCGACCGTCACGCGCTTCGGCGAGGTTGGGTACCGCTGCACCTCCGAGCCCGGCGAGCTCGCAGTGGGCGATGCTTGTGCCAACGACATTCCGGTGCCCTTCGACGGATCCACGTCGGCGCGCATCTCGCGGTGCGCGGAGGGGCTTCGCTGCGCGATCCAGTCGGACCGCAACTTCCGCTGCGAGCTGGACTGCACAGTGCAGATGTGCCCGGACGCTCCCGACTGTGACCCGCTCACGCAGGCACCCTGCGAGGGGTTTGATGCGTGTCGCTTCGACGATGGGCGCGGCGCGTATCGCTGTGTCCGCGCGCCTGTGACGGAGCCCGGGGCCGCATGCTTCCACACCACGGAGTGCGGACGCGGACTGAGCTGCTTGGACGGGCGCTGTCGTCCGCTTTGCTCCGCAACGGTGCCATGCGCCGATGGCGCGACGTGCGTCACCCGCACGAACGAGAACTACAGTGAGTTCATCTGCGCGAGCGACTTCGCGTCGAACTGCGAGATGACCAACCCCGCAGACTGCGGCGAGGGCGAGCAGTGCGCCTGGGGCTCTTCCGGCGGTTTCGCGACACGCTGCGTGGCGTTGTCGGAGACCTTCGCCGAGGGCGCCGAGTGCGCGTTGGATGTGCTCAGCTTGGGCGGGAGCTTCCTCACCTCGCGCTGTGGCGCAGGGCTCGCGTGCGCCAGCGCCGCGCCACGCGTTCACACGTGCGTACGCCCCTGCAACATCTTCGGATGCGCAGCGGGCGAGGTCTGCCCCGGGCCCGGCGCGCCCTGCGTGCGAAGCAATCCCTGCGAGGGCGAGAGCAACTGCGCACCCACCGAAGTCTGCTTGGGCTTCCACTCCGGAGAAGCGCATTGCGTGCCGATGAGCCCGCTCGGAGGCACGTGCGTGAGCAGCCCGGAGTGCAGCACGAACCACTGCGTTGACGGTCACTGCGTTGCGGGAGCACCAGGTGTCGATGCGGGGCCAGTCGTTGGGGATGCGGGGACGCTCTGAGCGGCTAGCGTGCAATGACGAGGAGAACGGGTTGCGTGATGCGTCTCAGTACTCCGGACGAGTCAGAACTCTCGGCTCAGCGACGATGAGATTCCCCGCAGGCCAACAGCCCATCCACCCCACCGGTATGAGGTCCGCGCGGTAGGCCGCCAACATCGCATCGGCGAAGGCGGCAACATCGTCGGGCACGGCGACTTGGGCGTCTCGACAGCGGTGCACACTCCCGATGATCGCAAAGTCGGTCGTGATGTTGTCCACCCACCAGGAGGGCACCGACCGCGTTCGCGCATACGCCATCGAGTATGGCTCGGCCTCTCCAAACCACCCCGCGCTGTCCGCGAGTCCCGCTTGGCGCAGGCGTACGCGCATCGTGCGCTCGGCCTTGCTTCGGAGACCTATCCAATACTCCCAGCCAACGGGCTCATCCTGCTGCTGCTGGTACTGATCGACCTCGGCCAACGATGTCGCGCGAAGCCAGGCTGCGTCGGCGGATGCTGGAGCGGGGTGTTCAACGAAGTCGAAGAGAGACTGCAGCGTCATCGGTGCTCCATACGTCACGCGGTGAAGCCCGCGATGAGTTGCGCGAGGCTGTCCGCGTAGAGCGTTCGGATCCCAGTATCGCCGTCCAGCATCATCACTTCGCCAGTCGCACGCGAGACAGCCAGCGAGCAACTCGAACGGACGTCGAGGCCGATGGGCGCAAAGTCGTCACCGTCGTCAACGGCATACGCAGCGAACTGCTCGGCGTACTTCACCCAAGCGAGAGGACCGTAGACGGCGAAGAGCTCGACCGGCCGTCCACGCCAGTCACCCCCGCAATCAAGGAACCAGAACGATGTCAGGTATTCGAGCACCGACGGATGCACTGCGAACGGAAGGTCGGGCTGGCCGCTCTCGATGACGACAGGCACCCAATCTGCCGAGTCGTCTTCACGAACACGCGTCACGGCAGGGCTCTCAAACTCAGGCTCGTAGGGCCCCCAGAAGTAGCCTTCCGGAGGGCAACATCGCTTCATGTGCTGGGACAATGCTTCACGGACCTCTGACACAGCCGCCTCCTTCGCATCCAAGGCTGGACGCAGACGAACGTTGACGCCCGACACGACGTCTTCCACGACAACGACCTCAGCGTCGAGCTCGGCGTCGCAGGTCGGACATTCACCCCAGGCAGTACTTGTGACTGTCCCGCCCGGCGGTCTTCCGCCCCTTCGGACCGAGTTGAACTTCGCCCACGCGACCTTCTCCCCGAGCTTGT
>JBILQT010000159.1:0-17063 GCA_044373065.1 Sandaracinaceae bacterium | reverse complement strand
CGTCCCGCCAACAGTCCCAACGGCCAAGCCAACGCTCTTGGCAATCGCACGATGCGACCGCCTGAGCAGCAGTCGCTGCCGAACAATCTCTTTGATGCTTCTCATCGACACTCGCTCCGTAGCCATCGCGCCTCTTGCGAGACGGTGGGTTGGGACGAGATGTCGCTGCGCCGACTCGACAGCCCAGAGTGGGCCGCCGAACGCCAATCACGATGACGTGAGATCAGTGATCACGATGACGTGAGATCAGTGATCACGATGGCGTGAAATCGGTGATCACGATGGGGCGAAACACGCACTTTCAGGGCGCGCACCTGCAAGGCGGCGTCACGACGATGCTCTCGCCCGTCTACCTCATTGGCGGTGGCTACCTTGAGTTTGCGCCCTTCTCCTTCTTGAGCTTCCGCGGCGACATCGTGGGCGCAGGCATCTGGCCCATCGGGATGAACGGAGCGGGCTTCTACGGCGTGAGCGGCTACGGGGCCGATGTGCGTGGCCAGAATCTGCCTGCAGAGTCGGGGCGCACAGCGACCGGTTGGTTCGCGAGTGGTTCGATGACGCTGCAAGCCGCAGTCGACTTCGGTGGCGGGACACGCTTGGTCTTCGCCAACGAGCTCGGCGCCTCTTACGTCGTTCTCGGCGACGCGGACTTCTACTACTCGATGAAGAGCGACCTGATTCTCGCGCGGCAGGACGTGCTGCTCACGAACTCGGGCTTCATCGGCATCGAGCATCGCGTGGCCTCCGACATGCTCGTGCGTCTCGGCGCCTACGACGACCTCCGCCATGTGCCGGCCTCTGGCTATGTCGGTCATCAGCTCGGGCCCATCGCGATGGTCGAGTGGCAGAGGCCTGCACCGAGCATCGGCACGCTCACGGTTTTCGTTCGTGGTGGTGGCTACACGCATCACCTCATCCGCGCGCAGGAGGCAACCATCCTCGGCGGCGTTTCAGTCGACTACACCCTGGGAGGCTTGTGATGCTGGGCTCTACAAACACGCGTCAGCGCTTGGCGTTTGGTCTCTCGGGATTTGCTGACAACGCGATGGGCACCTTCATCGGTGTGCACCTCTTCATGTTCTACACAGACGTCGTGGGGCTCGCTCCGCTCTGGGTAAGCGCGGGCCTTGCGGTCGCGATTGTGTGGGACGCGCTCTGTGGTCTTGCGATGGGCCGCATCTCGGATCGCACCCGTTGGAAGAGCGGGCGAAGGCGCCCTTATATCCTCCTCGGAGCGCTCCCCGTCGGCCTCGCGTTTGCGCTCTTGATGTCGCCGCCTGCATGGCTTGGCGGAAACCTTGGAGTTTACTTCACGGTTGTGCTCCTCCTGCTCTTCACAGCGCGCACGGTGGTGCAGGTGCCGACGCTCTCGCTGCTGCCGGAGCTCGCGAAAGAGAGCAACGCGCGCACGCAGTTTGCGGCCTCGCGTGAGCAGCTTGGCAACGTCGGTGACCTGGTTGGATTGCTTGTGCCGATTGGCTTTGTGATGGCGCTTGGCGCCGCAGAGGAGGGCGCTCCGGTGGCGCTTGCACGCAGCGCGTTTGGTTGGGCGGGCCTTCTCATCGCCTCGCTCGCCTCGCTCGCACTGCTCGTCACCTTTGCAGGCACGCGGGAGGACCGCGATGTCCCCGCACCGCGTGATGTGCCGATGCGCGATGTGCTCAAGGCGCTTGCGCAGAATCGCCCCTTCCGTGCGCTCCTTGGTGCGAGTGCGATTGCAGCGCTGGCGCTCGCTTTTGTGCAGTCGATGATCCTCTACGTCCTTGAGCACGTGATGCAGGAGCATCGCCCTGAGGTGCAGCTCGGCGCGTTCGTCGTGAACGCCGTTGCGGCCATCGCCTCCTATCCACTCTGGACGCGCTACACGGCGCGCGTCGGCAAGCCTACGGCCTTTCGCACGGGGCTTGGTCTCTCGGCGGTGGCCTTCTCCAGCGTGTTCATCATCGGCCCCGGCAACTACCTTGGCCTCGCGCTCGTGATGGTCTTCTCGGGCGCGGCGAACGTGGGCTTTTGGATGTTGCTCTCGGCACTGAACGCCGATGTCACGGAGCTGGATGCACGCATGCATGGCGAGCGTCGCGAGGGCCTCTTCGCGGGCTTTGCGGGCTTTGTTCGCAAGCTCTCCGGTGCGGGTGCGGCGGCGGGCGTGGGCCTGGGCCTCACGCTCATCGGCTACCAGGAGCATGTCGCCCCGAGCGTGGAGGTGGTGTTTCGCCTTAAGCTCCTCTTTGCTGTGCCGACCACGCTCTTGCTCTTCATCGCGATGTGGATCTTCCGCGGCTACGACAGCGAGATGGGTGCGCAGTCGATGACGAAAGTCGTCTCGGCGCGTGCGTGAGACGCGATAGTGGGCCGTGCACTACACGCCCTACTACTGCGAGGAGAACGCCTGGTGGCTTGCGCAAGACGCGCGCCTCACGGGCCAGCAAGTCGATGTGGTCTTCATCTCCAACGCGACGCGCTCGGTTGCTTTCTTCGAGCAGCGCGCCGCCCAGCAGCCCGGTGATTCGGTGGTCTGGGACTATCACGTGGTCGTGCTTGCTCGCAGCGAAGGCCAAGCGCGCATCTGGGATCTCGACTGTCTGCGCGGTGCACCGCTCCCTGCACGCGCCTGGCTTGAGGCGAGCTTCGATGCGCGCGTGAATCCTCTCTATGCGCCGCGCTTTCGTCTCATTGCGGCGCACACCTTCGTGACGGGCTTTGCCTCCGACAGACGGCATATGCGCGCGCCCGATGGGCGCTGGCAGGCGCCTCCTCCGCCCTGGCCGATTCTCGGTGGCGGTGCGCACAACCTCGAGGCGTTCATCGACATCGCGGATGCGACCTGGGGTGAGACCTTGTCGCTGGATGCGTTCGCGAAGCTGCTGGATGCGTCAGGCGGATAGGTCTCGTTTCTGGGTCTGAACGCAGACCACGACCTTTGCGCTGGGGGTTTACGACGACATCACCCGCGCGTTGGGGCGTCGTTTTCACGCTCCTGTAGACGAATTCGCGGCGTGAGTGAGAGGCTCAAGCACATGAGAAAGCTCGTCTTCGCTCCGCTCGCGGCCCTGCTCTCCGTCGGATGTGTTGGCGAGAGTGGAAGCGTCCAACTCGTCGTGCAGACTGACCTTGCGCCCGGCGTTGACTTTGCCTGGGCCGAGGTTGCCCAGATCGAGCCGCTCAGCGGGGTGAACGGCGAGCGCGTCTTTCCGGGAACGGAAGTGCGCGTCGTCCCTGGAGACATGTTCCGCGATGGCCGAACGCTCTCGCGCTTCACGGATGTCACGCCGGGGACGCTCTACTTCCGCGCGCGGCTTCGTCGCGAGGATGGCACGCTGCTGGTGGAGAACCGCGTGGTGGCCCGCGTGCTCGCCAACACCAACGTCGTCCGCGTGCGGCTCGATCGCAACTGCGTCGGCGTGGAGTGCCCCGTCGCTGGCGGCAGCCCGGGCCTCATCGCCTGCGTGGGTGGACGCTGCGTCGACCCGGCCCTGTGCAATCCCCCCGAGGTCGTTCTCGACTGCAGTGGTGAGGTCATGGGCGGAGCCGCAGGGAGCGCCCTCTGCAATGCGGACACGGACTGCCCCCGCGATGTGCTCGAGTGCGGTCGCCGCTACGTCTGCGAGGGCACGCCAGGCACCTGTCGACTCGGTCCGAGTGAGTGCGGCGCGGGCCTCGTCTGCTCGCTCGAAGGCTGCGTCACCCCCGGCGGCGGTGGGCTGGATGCTGGCGCGATGGATGTCGGAACCCTGCCTGATGCTGGGTCGGCCGACGTCGGCACCCTGGCCTGCGGCACGTTCTGCACGCTGCCAGATGATCCATGTCGCTACGGCTACGTGCAGTGCGCCGGTGCCACGTCACGCTGCGAGCCGCTCGGCAACCTCTGCGACAGCGGCGTCCCTGATGCGGGTTCGGATGCAGGCCCCGACGCAGGCCCTGGCTGCCTTACGAACGATGTCTGGAATGCGAGCTCGGGCCTCTTGCCAGATGAGGCTGGCTGGGGCGTGAGCCGCCCTGGCGCCGGCTATGCGCGCCTTGGAGTTGGTGTCGCAGCCATCGACACAAGCATGATCGACGCGGATCAGTTCATATGGACACGGGAATACGCAGCGAGCCAAAACATCTGGACCATCCGCGCACGGATGCGTGTCGTGCGTGGCACGAGCTCATCGCCCCCCGCTACTTCAGCCGTCCGAGGGGTCTCATGGATTCACGCGCGCCGTGGGGACCGCGGCGTGGCGCTCATCCTGCGCGAGGTTGGCGTGAATGGGAGCATCGCGTTCGTCTCGCTAGCAACCGAAGCCCTGCTTCCTCCTGTCTCGAACGCTGACACATCCCGGCCGCGCGAGTACGAGCTTGTGATCGACTGGGCGTCGAATACGGCCTCCGTGCGCTTCCTCGACGAGAGGCTGGACGCGGGCTCCCCCGATGCCGGAGCCGTCGTCACGCTGACGTCGACGCCTTATGTCCTGTCTCCAGCGGCAACCGTCGACAGCTTGCAGATCGGTGATGGCACGCAACTCTCCCGCGGCATCACGGAGTGGCAGAGCATCGAGGTCAGCGCCCGCAGCTGCCCCTGAATCAGTCGAGGAGGCGCGCTGAAACGCGGTCGAAGATCAGATCGCAGACGACTCCATCCCCGACGTCGCAGTAGTGCGCGGCCCCATCGCAGTAGGAGGGCAGCTCGGTGTTCACACACCCGGCGATGTCGCAGGTGGCGAGCTCGGTCGGCATCGTCGGTAGATCCGTTGAGGGCAATGGCTGCACACGACAGGTGCGACGACCCAGCCGCAGCGTGCGTGCAGCTGCGCGAATCTCCCAGACCGCGACGGGGGCCTCGCAGCCGAAGGTCTCGCAGAGCTCGACGCGCACGTTCACCGGGGCATCGAGGTTTGCCGAGCCGACGAGCGACACCGGCAGCCAATGCGTGCCCGCCTCGGTGGAGAGAGCGCGCGTCCCGACGGGCGCGATGTTGACCCAGTCACCGTCGATCGGTGTGCCCGCGAAGGCGCGTGCGCGGGCGAAATTCACGGGGCCGCGCCGTGCGCCCTGGCTCACCATCGCACCGGCCTGTGGGACCTCGACGTAGAGCTCAAAGATGGCGTTCTGCGCACAGCCAGAGGCGAGTGCGGACGCGAGGAGTGTGGAGAGGAGTCCAGCCGAGCGCGCGAGCATCGGAAACACGCTAGCCGTGCGTTCTTCGAGCGTCAAAGCCGGATGGTGATGGGCGAGCCGCGCGGGTCGAGCTGCGCGTTGTCCTGCGCCCACAAGCCCACCCCAACACCGACTCCCGCGGCGATGACCAACCCGACGGTGAGCCAGAGCCAGGGGCTCTCCACAATCGACTCCTCGCGAGGCACGAGTGGCAGGTCGAGCATGAGCGTGAGCTCTTGTCCTGGCTCAAGCGCGCCACGCCAGCTCCAGGGCACTCGTCCAGGCGCGGAGACGGCGAGTGCGTGCGTGCCCGGGTCGAGCTCAAGCCGGAGTGTCTGCGCGATGACCTCTGGGTCGGTCGGCACGCCGTCCACTTGAACCTCGACAGGCTCACTCGGGGCGCCCTCCAGGCGGGCGTGCGCAACGCGTGTCGCGGCCTCCGCAAGACCGCGCTCGGCCTCCGCGCGCAGGTCCGCGTCGAGCGTGGTGTCTCCAAGCAAGCGCGCGAACGAATCCCGTGCCTCACGCGGACGCCCGAGCGACTGGAGGCAATGCGCGAGGTTGAGGAGCGCGACCTGTGCGCCCGAGAGCTCGTACGATCTTCGGAATGCGCGCTCGGCATCGCTCCAGCGCTCGTCCTCCGCGGCTGCGAGGCCATCGGCAAATGCGGCGCGTGCCTCGTCGACGGCGGCCTGCGTCTGCGTTGGTTCCGACTGAGCTGGTTGCGCCTGTGCTGGTTGCGCCTGTGCTGGTTGCGCCTCCGTTGGTTGCGTCTGCGCGCACGCGGAAGAAGCGCGCAGCGAGGCCAGGAGGGAGAGAGCGAGCGCGATGTACGCGGCGTGTCGAGTCACGGAGGCACCTGTCGATCGAATTCGTGGAGGGAGTGGAGGCGGCCAGGCGCCCGTACAGGCTCGCTGGGTGGGCTTGGGAGGGTTGGTTCGATCTCGCTCGCCCTTGAGACGCGCGCACGCCTTCGCGGCCGTTCCACCACCGAGGGCGGAGCTGCAGGCGCGGTCGGCGCTTCCTCGGTTGCGGGCGGGACGTCGAGCGCAGTCGGGAGCTCGGCAACTTGCTCTGGCTCGGGTTCCTCCGCGACAACTTGGATCGGAGTCGCGACGGGCTGCACCGGCGCGGGCGTTGTTCTTCCCCACGCGAGCGCGGCGAGCAGCAGGAGCGCGACACCCAGGGCTCCGGCAAGCGTGAGATGCCTCCGGCTGAAGCGAGCCTTGGGCTGCGGCGCGGGCGTGACGGGCGTGCTCGCTGGAGCGCGCGGCAAGCTCGCAGGGCGTCGCGTCGCGTCGAGCTCGACGTGAATCGGCACGGCCGCGTCGAGGCTGTTGGTTCCACTCCTGGCGAGGTCCAGCGCACGCTCGCCGCTCGCGCTTCGCAGCTGGCCCTCCAGCCGCTCGACCGTCTCACGTGCGTAGGTGCGCACCAGGGCGCCAACCTGTTGCGGATCGGCGGGCGGCTGCACAAGACGCAATGCGCGCTGGAATGCGAGCGCCGAGGGCCATCGCGCTGCGGGGTCACGCTCCAGGGCCCGCGCAATCACCGCAGCGAGCTCGGGGGAGACATCGCTGCGCACCGAATCGAGACGGGGAATCACCTCGTTCGCGATGGCCGAGAGCGTCTCGGTGGGAGCGCGTCCGCCAAAGAGCCTGCGCCCGGCGATGACCTCCCAGGCGACGATGCCGAGCGACCAGATGTCGACCTCGCGCCCGTAGCTTGCGCCGTCGATCTGCTCGGGCGCGACGTAGCCAAACTTGCCCTTGAGCTGCCCCGTCTCGGTGCGCGTCGCGCGCTCCACGGCACGTGCGATGCCGAAATCAGAGAGGCGTGCGCGGCCTCCAACATCGACCAGGACGTTCTGCGGCGAGACATCGCGGTGCACGATCTCAAGCGGGACACCGAGCGGAGTTCGCGCCTCGTGCGCGTCCTGAAGGCCTCCCGCGGCCTGGGCAATCACATCCACCGCCACATCGATCGGGATGGGCTGACCTGCCCGCCCAAGCCCGCGTGCAAGCTGCGCAAGCGACGCACCGATCACGAGCTCCATGACCATGTAGGGCTCGCCACTCTCGGCGCGCGCGAGGTCGAGCGTGGAGACGACGTGCGCACTGTCGATGGCCGCGGCGATGCGGCCCTCGTCGAGGAACATCGCGACGAACGCATCCTCCTCGGTGAGGTTCGGCAGCATCCGCTTGATCGCAACGAGCCGCGCGAACCCAGCCTCGCCTACCAGGCGCGCTGCATACACCTGCGCCATCCCACCCGCGGCAATCGGAAAGAGCACCTCGTAGCGACCACACCGCGTGCCTGCAGACCATGCCAGCGGCTGGGGTTGCGCGTGCTGATTCACACAAGAACGCTGCCGGAGCGCGTTTGCGAAGTCAACGCCGACGCAGGGCGCGCATCACGCCTCGTCGTGCAGAAGCGCAGGCCGGCGCTTGAGGAACGCGTCGATCGCCTCGTGGTCCGCCTGAGCAAGCCGCGAGAAGCGCACGCCCATGCCAGGCTTGGTCTGCTCATCACGCGGTTGCGCATGCCAGGCGACCGTGCCGAGCGTGGTGATGGCGATGCCGCTTGGGAGGACAAACGAGACGGTGAGGTCGGTGCCGATGGGGAAGAGCTTCACCGTGGAGATGAAGAGGCCGCCCTCGGAGATGTCGCCGGAGATGCCTGCATAGAACTGCGTGGCGCTGTGCAGGCCAATGTCGACCTCGAGGGCGACGCGCTCTTGATCGCGACGCTCTTGGTCGCGGCGCTCGTGCCCGGTGTTGGCGGGGGGCACCATGGAGGGTGGCTTCGAGCGTGTCCGCGTGAGGAGGAGGGGAGCCTCGTCGACGAGTGTCGGTGGGGCCTCGGAGAAGCGCGGGACGTCGATGGGCTTGTCATCCACCTCGGCCTCGGGCTCCGCGAGCGCGCGCTCCAGACCTGTGCGCAGCGGGTAGAGAATCGCGAGGCTCTTGGCGGCAAGGGCGCCTGCATCATCGGCGACGATGCCCGCGGTTGGGTCATGCAGCTTCGCGAGCAAGGACGAGAGGATGCCGCTCACCTCACGCAGCGCCTTGAGCACCACGTGCGCGTCGCCAAGCTCGCATGCGTAGAGCTTGCCGATCGCGAGCACCACGTCGTTGGCGAGGTAGGCGCCGCCCGCGGCTTCCGTCTCCAGCACATCGACGGCCCGAGCCAAGACGCCGCGCGCCTCACGTGCCGCAAGAAGGCCCGCGTTGCGCAGCTCGAGCTGTCGGACGCGGGCCACAGATCACTCGTCGTAGAACATGGGGGCACGCTTGCGAACAAAGCGCAGGATGAGCTCACGCGCCTCGGCATCGAGGCCCTCGAACTGCACGCCCATGCCAGGCGTGGTCTCGTCGGCGGCCATGTCCATCGGGTCGCGCACAAAGCGCACGCGGCCGTTCACGTGCTTCTCAAAGCCGCCAGGGAGGGTGACGAGAAGGCGAAGCGGCGTGCCGCGTCCGGAGATGTTGTAGGTGGCAGCGAAGACGCCGCCCTCGGAGATCTCACCCGAGAAGCCGACGAAGAAGTTCGACTCGGTCGTCGCGCCGATGTTGACCTCGATGGCCTCGCGCTTCTCGTTGCCGCGGTAGCCAACGGCCTCTGCGTTCGCAGCCGAGGTGGCGGGCTTCTGCGCGGCCGGCGCGGCCTGCGGTGCGGATTGCTGTGCTGGGCGTGCGGCCTGCGGCTGGCTGAACGCGGCCTGGGGTGCGACCTGCTGCGGCGCAGCCTGCGGTGCTTGTTGCGGTGCGGCCTGTGGCGCCTGCTGCGGCTGACTGAATGCAGCTTGTGGCGCTTGTTGCGGCGCGCTGAACGCAGCCTGCTGCGGGTTGTACGCGGGCGATTGCTGGAAGGGCGGGGACTGCACCTGTGTCGGCTGCGAGGCCTGTGGCACTTGAAAAGGCGCCTGCTGCACAGTCGCATCGTAGGCCTGCGCAGCGGGCTGTGCGACGGGCGAGGGCGTTCCCATGAGCGGCGCATTCGCAGCCGGCGGACGCATCGAGGGCACCGCCGTGAGCGGGTAGAGCAGCGACATCGACTGCGCGAGGCTCTCGGTGGCGAGCTGGATGCCGCGATGCTGACCGCGCACATCCTGAAGGAGCGCGAGTGTCTGACCGATGAGACCGAGGGCGCCCTTCACCGAGGCCTTGCCCGCTGACTCATCTGCCGCGCGCTCCGCTTCGAAGAGCGCACCCACGGCCTGCGCCAGGTTCTGCGCAACCGCGAGCACGTCTTGCGGGATGTTCGGATCTTCTTGAAGCGAGGCGAGCGCGCGTCCCAGCGTCTCGCGTGCGCCCTTGGCGGTGGCAGCACCTGAATACGTCATCGGGCGAGGATGCACCGGAAGGGGCGAGCCTGGCCACGATAAAGTGGGGACGTGTGTGGTGCGTGAAGGGCCTCAGCGCGCGGGGAACATCCAGCGGAGGATCCACCGCACGCGAACGTTCCACGTGTCCTCGGTGTGATCCCCATCGACATCCTCGATCGCCACGAGCGGGCTCCCAGGCGCAAAGCCCGTGTGCGTGAGCCCCGTCTGCGACTCGATGAGCGCAACCATCTCGCGGCCCCGCACGGTCGCGAGCGACTCGACGATCGCATTGTGATCACCACCCGTGCGCACCAAGCCCCAATCGATCCACATCGCAGGCCGCGCTGCAGGGTTGAGAATCACGGGCGCCGCATGCGCCCAAAGGGCGCTCTCTTGAAGTGCCGCATCGGAGACTGCGCCCGTTGTCCGATCATCGATGCCAACCCAGAACGAAGAGGACACCGCGGCCACATGACCAAAGCGCACGGGCGTGCGCGTCGCGAACCAGAACGCCCCCAGGCCTCCGCGCGAGGAGCCCATGATGGCTGTGTTCTCGCGTCCCCTGCGCACGCGGTATTGGCTCTCGATGAAGCCTCCAAGGCAGCTCTCCAGGTACGTCGCATACGCATCCGCCTGGCAGCATGATTCGCCCGGCACCGAGGGCAGATGGCCGTACTCGGCCGATCTATCGAGCTCATGCGGGGCCACGACGATCACGTCGTCGATTTCACCGCAGCGCGCGAGCTCGGTCAGCACGCCGGCCAAGTCCCATGTGCGGCCGATGTCGTTGTCGGTGAAGAAGGCCGTCTGCCCATCGTTCACATAGAGCACGGGGTAGTCGCGGCCACTCGTTGCGTAGTCGCGCGGCAGAAAGACATGCGTCTTGCGGGGCGTCGCACCGGGGCAGGCGACGAGTGCATCGAAGGTGTTGAAGTAGCCGTAGCCATGCCCCTCGTCGTGGAAGAAACCAGGCTGGCCACCGACGGTGATTGGACGCCCCGTGATCCGCGGAAATGTCTCCTCGGGGCCGCAGGTGCGCGTGGGTGGAGAGGTCGGAAGGTCCACGTGGACGGCGCGTCCCGCATCGCGCATCTCGGGCAGGGCATCGATTGCGGAGGCGTCGCGAGGGGCTGCAGTGCGCGCGTCGGGATTGATGGACGCATCGGCAGATTCCGCCGGGCTGCTGCCACACGACGCGACGAGGGCGAGCGCGAACACGAGGGGCCAGCGGTGCATCGACGGAGGGTAGCGCGTTCGATGGCAACGATGACTGCGGCCGGACTATCTTCGCGCGGCGCGGGTGTCGCGTGTTTTGCCGAGCGAGGGTGTGATGGGTCTGCGTGTCGTGAGTTCGATGATGATGGCGGGGCTGATGCTGGGATGTGGCGCGGCGAGCGTGGCGGGCACACCGCCGGTGCAAGCGACGCGGCCAGCGCGCGACCCCGAAGAACAGCGTGCGCTCTTGGGCTATCACCTTGCGCTTGTTGCGCTGCGCATCGATACGCAGTGCCCCGCGCGCGCGTTGCCTTCGGTGCTCGATGCGGGCGCCCAGGGGCTGTCTCCGTGCACGGCCGCGGTGGATGCGGAGGAGGCGATGCTGATGGGCTGGCTCGATCAACCTCCACCGGTGGATGCGCTGGGTGAGCCGCAGACGCTGCCAACCGACGAAGCCTGCGAGGCGCCCGACCCCGACGAACTTAGCGCGGCACTCGGCGTTGCCGTGGCCTTGCGTCTCCGGCTGCGCGAGGAGACCGACGCGGACTCCGTGGCTTCGATCGCGCTGCGTGCGCTGATCCGTCAGCAGCTCACGACGGCCCTCGATCGCAAGTGGACGGTCGCCGACGACGGGGTGACGGTCCAAGCGCGTGCGCTCATCCCAAGCACATCGCGTGAGTCCACGGTGGAGCAGGTCGTGGCCATGACGGCGCGGGCATCCCTTGAGCATGAGCAGGCCTGCTTCATCGAGGACGACTCGGCCGACCCCTGGTCGCATCCTGAATCCTGGGTTCGTGGGCAGTTCCTTGAAACGTCCGCCACGATCACCGGGCCGCGCATCCTCTTTCAACCCTCGCTCTTCAACTACGACGGGGTCATCTTCATCGTCCTCTCTTCGCGGCAGAGCTTGGATGCAACGCTCGCGGCGATGGCGGGCGCAGGCGCACGCATCCCGTGGCCTGACGACGCATCGCCTCGTCCGGGCGCGGTGTTGTTTCACGCCGAGTACGGCGACCTCGTGCACCTTCACGTGCTCTTGCCCGGTGCGACCGAGCACATGGTCGTCCACGCCTCGATCGCCCAAGGGGACGACGCGCGTCTTCACAACCTCATCCTCGCCCTGGCCACGCTCTCGCGGCCGCCGGAGGGAGAGATCTTCGAAGCGCCCATTGCCATCGACGACCCTGCACTCACCTGGCGCTCTTCCTCGACCCTCCTTGCGCCCAGCTGGACCTGGACTGAGGAACCCCTGCTCTTCGATGCCCCACGCCGCACCACGGTCGCCGCGATGTTGCTCCCCGCGCTGATCGACCCCTGCACCCAGAACGGCGTTGTTTCGACGCCGGTCACACGCTTCGGTCTCCGCGGCTGCGAAATCGTCGGCACGCAGGGTGGCCTCCACACGGTCACGACGATGCTCACGTACGGGAATCAGCTGCTGAGCATCACCGTCGCGGCCCCCGACCATCCGGGTACCACCGAAGCCAGCGTGCTCACTTCGGCGCATCGCCTCCTCGACCGCGTGCGCTTGCTTGGCGAACCCTAGGGCCAAAACAAAGCGAATTTCGCCTCGAGACGCCGCCGAGAGGCCCGCGAACTTTCCAGGAATGTGCCGCCATGTGGCGCCACATCTCGGGAAAACCCCAGGAATGTGCCGCCACGTGGCGCCACACGTCTGGAAACTCCCAGGAACGTGCCGCCAAGTCGCGCCTCATGTCTGGAAACGTCGAGGGATGTCCCGCCACGTGGCGGCACATGTCTGGAAACTTCCAGGAACGTGCCGCCAAGTCGCGCCACGTGTCTGGAAACGCCCAGGAATGTCCCGCCACGTGGCGGCACATGTCTGGAAACGCCCCGGGACCTGCCGCCACGTGGCGGCACATGTCTGGAAGAATTCAGAGGCCTCGAGCCAGTCGGCGCGGGGGAATGCCGCTGAATCTCGGCGGAACGAACGCGCGCGATTCACTTTGGCTGTGTTACCAACGCCGCTCCTAGGAGGATCTCAATGGCCGGCGGCAATCCAACATCCAACACACCTGCACTCGAGACGGACGAAACCCCGTTTGAGCGGCGCGTCGGTCATCACCCCGGCCTCTTTGCCCTCTTCTTCGCCGAGATGTGGGAGCGCTTCTCCTACTACGGCATGCGCGCCCTCCTTCTCTTCTACATGACGAAGGACTTCCTCAACTACGGCGACGAGCGCGGCTACGAGGTCTACGGCGCGTACACGGCGCTTGTGTACATGACGCCCTTCATCGGCGGCATGGTCGCCGACAAGCTCATCGGGCAGCGCGCGGCCGTCATCGTGGGCGGCTCGCTCATGGCGGCAGGCCATCTCGTGATGACGCAGCGAAACGAGACGCTCTTCTTCATCGCGCTCGCCTTGCTCATCGTGGGCAACGGCTTCTTCAAGCCGAATATCGGCACCATCCTGGGCTCGCTCTATTCGAATGAGCGCCTCAAGGCCAAGCGCGATGGCGGCTTCACCATCTTCTACATGGGCGTGAACCTCGGCGCGGCCATGGCGCCACTTCTCTGCGGCTACATCGGAGAGACCTACGGCTGGCACTACGGCTTTGGCCTCGCGACGATCGGCATGATGATCGGCCTCGCCATCTTCGTGGCGCCCACGGTCGTGACGCAGTCGATGATCGGCGTTGGCGCGGTGGCGACCGCAGCCACGCTCATCTGGGCCGGCACGCAGCAGACCGTCTGGGTGCTTGGCGTGAACGTCTTTGTCGCAGTGGCCCTGCTCGTCGCGATGGTCTTTGCACTCTGGGCGCTCTCCAACGGCGCACTCCCGGCCGAGGCCGGCGCGTTCAAGCACGATCAGACGGTGCTCAAGCGCAACATCGGCCTCGTTCTCGGCGCGACAGCGCTCTTTGTCCCGCTCTTCGCCTTCCTTGTCTGGGCAAGCTCGGTCGCAGGCGCAGTGCTCTCGCTGGTGGGCTTCATCGCGCTCGGCTACGTGCTCTTTGAGGCCTTCCGCATCTCGGGCGCGCCGAGCCTTCGCACCGCGATTGTGTACGGCCTCATCGGCGTCTGGATCGTCGTCGCGGTGGTCGTCCCGCTCATCGCACCGACCTTCGTGAACCCGCTTCAGACGATGACGCTCATCTCCGCAGGCAGCGTCACGCTCAGCGCGTGGAACACCATCATCCTGGTGCTCTTCATCGCGCTCATGGTCGAGCTTGGCCTCTCGATGCGCGTCAAGAGCGTCGACCGCGACCGCCTCTTCGTCATCCTCGTGATGGCCTTCTTCTCGATGCTCTTCTGGGCCTTCTTCGAGCAGGCCGGCAGCTCGATCAACAACTTCACGGACCGCAACATCGATCGCGTGAGCGAGGCGCGTCACATCACCGCAGATGAGGTCGGCCAGACGCTCGACCTCGCGGTGAATCAAGAGCAACTCGGCTACGTTGCCGACCACGGCGTGTTCACGCGCGAGGAGTTCGACACGCTCACGGCACGCGCCGCCTCGCAAGAGCACGAGGCGCTTCCCGAGGTCGTCCACTCGACCGCCACGCGCCTCTTCTGGCGCCTCGACGAGAGCCTTGTGGGCCAGACGATCGAGGTCTGGGGAAACCCTGCGGAGGCCCCGACGCCCGTGGTGCTGACGGCCAACGCGACCGGAAACGTTGTGGTCGGCGCGACTGTGCCGCTGCACATCACAGAGAACCTCATCGGCCACACGCACACCGAGCTCTTCACGCTCACGGTCCTCGATGCGGCGCGTGCCGAAGCACAGAAGCTGAACGAGTCCGAGGTGCATCAGTCATGGCGCATCACGGCGGATCACGTCGGCATGGGCGTCGAGGGCGCCGAGGTTCCGGCCTCCGTCTTCCAGGCGGCCAACCCCGTCTACATCCTCATCTTCGGCCTCGTCTTCACCGCACTCTGGACCTGGCTTGCCCAGAAGAACCGCGAGCCCTCGACGCCGACGAAGTTCGTCTTCGCGCTCATCCAGCTCGGCCTTGGTTTCGCGGCCCTCTACATCGGCGCGATGAACGCAGATGCACGCGGCATGGTCGGCATGAGCTGGCTCCTCATCGCGTACCTCGTGCACACCACTGGCGAGCTCTGCCTCTCGCCCGTGGGCCTCTCGATGGTCAGCAAGCTCTCGCCGGCGCGCATGGTCGCGACGATGATGGGCGCCTGGTACCTCGCGACGGCCTTCTCGCAGTACCTCGCCAGCATCATCGCGGCGCTCACCGGCGTGCACGAGGGCGGCGGCGAAGAGGCCATGACGTTGCCCATCCCGCTTGAGTCGCTCCACCTCTACGACGACGTCTTCTTGAAGATTGCGGTCGCTTCGATCGTGGCGGCCGTCCTTCTCGCCGTGCTGACGCCGCTCGTGAAGAAGTGGATGCACAGCGAAGCGGCGTGATGTTCGTAAGACTCCTCCGCTTCCTCGTCGCGTTCATCCAGGCGCTCTTTCGCAAGAAGGAGCGCCTTCCGCGCGAAGAGCGCCCCGTCGTCGAGAAGCGCAGGTCCACGCGTCGTGCCGCACAGCAACAGGCGCCAGCAAAGCGCCCCTCGAACGCGCTGGAGATCGAATACAGCCCGCGCGCCGATGGCTCGCCCGACCCAGGCGAGGTCGTCTGGACATGGGTGCCCTACGAGGACGACCCAAGCCAGGGCAAAGACCGTCCCGTGCTGCTCATCGGACGTCGCGGCAACAAGCTCGTCGGCGTGGCGCTCACCTCGAAGCCGAACCCTCGCTACAACATCGAGCTCGGGGAGGGGCCATGGGATCGCGAGGGCCGCACGAGCTACGCGAAGGTCGATCGGCTCATCGATGTCGACCCAGACCACGTGCGACGTGAGGGTGCCGTGCTCGATAGGCAGCGCTTCGAGCGCGTCATCGACGCAGTGCGAAGCTGAGCCGCGCGCCCTCCGCCAGCCCTACTCACGTGTAAGCGCTTCGAGTGCCTGTGTTGCGCGCGCATTTCTCGGCTCACGACGCAGCGCTTCCTCATACGCAGCACGCGCGCCCGCTTCATCACGCGCGAGGCGCAGTGCATCTCCGCGCAACAGGGCGGCCCTTCCATCGCTCGCGGTTGCAAGCTCGAGTGCACGCGCCGCATCGCTTGCCCCCGCCGTGTACTCGCCCGCTTCGACACGCGCGCGTGCGAGCGAGAGCCAGGATTCGCTTTCATTCGGCGCCTGCGTCACCAGGGCCTGGTAGGTCGCGATCGCGGCTTGTGTTTGCCCGGCTTGAAGCAACGCGCCGGCGTAGTCGCGCAAGACGCGCGCATCGCTTGGACGCACGGCGACGACACGCCGCAGGAAGGGAAGGGCCGCGGCCGCATCGCCTCGTGCGAGAAGGAGAAGCGCAAGGTCGTGCTGGATGGATGGGTCTTGTGGGCGCACGTGCAGCGCGTAGCCCAGCGCACGCTCGGCCAGGCGCGCATCTCCCGCGTGCATCGCAAGGGCGGCGGCTTGGCGCAGTGGTGCGAGGTCGTTCTCGTCGAGCCCGCCTTCACGAATCGACTCGATGTAGCCCGTCGGCTGACCCAGCAGCGCATTCACCCAGCGCAGCCGCGTGCCCGTGTCTGGACGGGTCGAGAGCAATGCGGCGCATTGTGTTGCTTCGAGCCGTACGGGCGCTGCATCCGCGAGCAACGCGTCCACCGTCGCCGCCGTCTCCGGCACCGTGAGGTCGCAGTAGCGAAGTGCAGCGCGGGCATCGCCTGGGTTGCGCTCTGCGACGCGCACAAGGGCTGCCAGGGCACGTGGGCGGTTGCCGCGCACCAAGAAGCGCTCGGCGCCTGCGAGGTCCCGCTCAATGCGCGCTCGGCCTCGCGCCTGTGCATGCGCCGCACTCGGGAGGAGCGACGCGAGCACCAAGCAGCGTGCGAGGAAGCGCATCGCTGCAGTGTACCCTCGCGCGCGTGGACATCCTCCCTCTGCATGAGCTTCCGCATCGCCAAGCCCGCCAACTCTTGGAGCGCGGCGCGACCGTCTACTTCTCGATCGACCCGATTGAGTTTCACGGGCCGCACCTCTCGCTGCGCAACGATCACCTCATCTCGACGGGCCTCTCGCGTCGCATCGCACCGCTTCTTCAAGCGCGCTTGAACGATGATGCGCCCGCACTCATCGCCTCGACCTTCGACATCGGCGTCGACCCAACACAGGGCCCAGGCACGCGCCCCGTTCCCTTTCGCCGCATGTGCAAGCTCGTCGTCGATGCCTGCGAGGCGCTTGCGGATTTTGGCGCGCAGCGCGTCGTTCTGATGACCTTCCACGGCGCGCCGCTTCACTCGATCGCGCTTCATCGCGGCACCGAGGCCTTGCTCGCACGCGGACGTCGTTGTGTTGCGCCGCTGAACCTCCTGATGAGCGATGTCGCGACCTCCTCGGTCGAGCCCTTCGCAGCCTC
>JBILQT010000495.1:0-3861 GCA_044373065.1 Sandaracinaceae bacterium | reverse complement strand
ACACAGGTGGGCGAAGTCGACTCCGACTATCTGCCCAATGCATCGGGTTGGGTCACCGTCGATGCGATGGAGGGTCAAGCTTGGCTCCGCGCCTCGATCGATGTGCCGCTCCCCTCCGGGCGGACGGTGCAAGTCAGGATCGATGGCTTGGATGTGATGAACCCCGATGAAGGAGCCCCAGCATGCACATTTCTTCCCGCTTCGCTTTGATCGCAACGCTCGTTGGCGCGTTGGGTTGCGAGTCAGCATCGACCCCGGACGCTGCCCGATCAGCCGACGCGTTTGCCCCACCGGACGCAGGGATGTGTCGTCCCTCTGGAGCGTCGTGCGAGGCGGGCGAAGACTGTTGCTCGGGTGCGTGTGGCATCGGGTCGCTGACGTGCACGTAGTGGGTTGAGCTCCGTCTTGGACCTGGGATGCCGCACTCCAACTGCATCACGCAGGGCAGCTGCGAGGCGCGACGGTAGAACGTCTACGGCCCCGCGATCACACACTCCAAGCGCGTCACGAAAGGGAGCAACGACGCGCGGCGGAACTGTTCCCACACCCGCGCTCGGTCGTCGCCCACGGGCGTATCAGTCTGAAAGCAGTGGTAGGTTGAGCCCTCGGGACGGCAGTCGTTCAACGTTTGGAACGCCTCACATTCCGTCCAAGTTGCAAGCGCCGCGAACGCGTCCCTTCCTCCAGAGCAGGCGGGCCCGGGATAGGTTGGAGTCTCGCAGCCCGGCGGCTCTCCCCCGATTCCGCCGAAGACAATCTTGCTCGCGTCGCAATACATCGCCGCGCAGACCACCGCGCACTCCTCAAACGATCCAAACGCGCCGCGCTCCGAGCCGCAGGCAAGCGAGGGCGTCTCCTGGCAGTGCGCACCGTCGAAGAAGACCGCGCCCTCCCCCGATGCGCACGCACTCACGGTAGCGGCACTTTGGATGGGGCAGGTGGTGGCGTTGATGGGGCCGCACAAGGGTGCGCGCACGGGCACGTCGGGAAGGACGAAGGGTGCGTCGGGGATGGGCGCATCGAGGCCTGCGTCGGGTGCGGACCTGTCGATGCCGACGTCGCCCGTGCGCGGCGCGGTGCAGGTGCAGCCGGTGAGAGCCAGGGCTGCGAGGATGCTTCGAAGATGCTTCATGGCCGGGTCAACACAATCGGCCCCGTGATCTCCACCCGATCCAGAAACGCTTGGATCTCAGACTCCGGCAGCTGGGGGTTGCCAAAAATCGTGACGCCGTTCGTGACCCGACAGAGCCCTTCGAGCCCGCGGAGAGAAGTTAGGTTGGGGTTGTCCCTGATCACCAAATGTCCGACCTCACGCAGTTGTTCGAGCCCTTCAAGAGACCCGACCGCAGTCGTGTCCACCGCTAGGTTCCCGAGGGACCGCAGGGAGCCGAGCCCACGAAGGCTTGTGAGGTTCCGGGCCATCCTGAGCTGAAGCACCCCTCCGATACGCTCGAGTGTCTCAAGGCCAGAGAGGTCATTGAGACTACCGTTGCCGAAAAAAGCAACGTCCGAGAGCGTGGCCCGAATGCCGCGCAGATTCGGCGCAGCAGCGTCAAAGCCGTGTGTGAAGTCGAGACGATTGACGAACACCTGACAGCCCGGGGTCACTGCCCGAGGGGCCGTAACGTCGTTGTACAAGATGGGGTCTTCGCCACAGCGCGGTGCGCTTTCGATCCACGAGAGGTCGATGGGCGTGCACTCCGGCACGGTGTTGCTTGTTGGGCAGCCCGCTGCGGGGAGCGCGAGCGCCAGCAGAACGGCGATGACGGATGCACGGTTCATGATTGCACTCCGATGCGGAATGACTGCACCACCGAGCAGCCGGGCTTCATCCAGCAAGCGTACTCACTCTCGACGTACTTGGTGTGCAGCGAAATCAAGTCCAGTGCGAGCCAAGCTGGTCCCAGCTTGACCTGCACGCGCGTCGCCCCGACCATCGCCCGATGGGCCATGACGAGCACTTCCTGAGCGAGCCACTCCTTTCGCTCCTGCTCGCGCTTGGGCAGCCCTCTGAGGCGCCGTGGCGAAGAAGCCTGCGACTCTTCTCGCAGCACTTCTCCTCTCTGCATGCAGCCAACCAGCAGGCCCAGACGCGGGGCTCGATGCACGCATCGATGCTGGTCGACCCGATGCCGACCTCGACGCGAATCGAGATGCGTATCGATCTGACGCCAACCTCCCGTTCGCAGAGGTCGTCTGGCGCAACCCAACGCCTCCCGACTGCTCTCGCTTCGTCAACAACCCGCCTCGCTGGGCACCCACTTCACCTGTGGGCGAGATTGGCGTTCCGCGCTGGCTTGTGCCGAGCAACGACCGAGCGTTTGGCCTGGCCGTCACGTGGGATCAACCGCCGCCAACGCGCCCCTCGCTCTTTGGTCCCGTGCTCACCGGATCGGGTTCGGTACTTTGGACGTTCAGCGACTTCTTCGACATCGGTCTCGACTACGCGACCGGCACGTTGGTGCACTTCGGGACGTCTGCTGGCGTCGTGAATCGCACACAAGATCCGAACAATTACACACGTTTCCCTCGAATGTGGCTGCCACCGCGCAATGCCCTCTACTGGGCACATGGACTGGCGGGGAGACCTCTTCGCGAACCCACGTTCACCGACGAAGACGGTCCCGGGCGTGCTGACAGCTTCAGCGCAATCGCTGCCACGCCTGAGCGCGTGTCGGGCGTGATCGGGGGACGAGATCAGAACGTTCCAGCGTGGTCCCCCACCTCGGGCGATATCGTTGCCGGGGTGAGCTCTGGGGCATCACGTGTTGTGGTTTCGGGGTGTGATTCCGGCGCGCGATGGACGACTGCCGTGCCTCTGGTCGAGCATCCCAATAGCGTGCTCTTCGTTCGCGAGAACGGTGAGGTCGTCGTAGGCACACCAGGAAGCGTGCACATTCTCGACGGCGAAAGTGGCGAGCCCCTTCGCGCGGGCCTGACGGGCGCTGTGACCTCGACCGACTATGGCTTCCCCGTCACTTACCAACCGGGCTGTGGCGTGCTCATCGAGAAAGAGATCGCCATGGTCTGGTACTGGTACGACGTGGATCGCATGGAGCGGGGCCCACTCCTGGGCAACACCGTGAGGCGTATGAGCGGGACGGGCAGTTGGAGCGGCACGGGGGACTGCGGTGTGGTCCAGAACACAAACTTCGGCATCGTTCGCTACAACGCCGATGGGAGTGTGCGCTACGACCGTCGCGCGCCCCCGGGCACAGCGGGCACGCTCGTGCCGCCTATCCCACTCGCCGACGGCGGCACCGCCATGATCCTGCCCGGTGGCTGGTACCGCATTGCACCCGACGGAGCGCTCTCGGAGGTGACCCGAATCGCGCCAGAGCTCATCGGCTTCACCAGCGTCAGCGAGCCCATCCTCGCGCCCGACGGGACGCTCTTCTATCTGAGCGAGGCGGGTGCATCCGCCATCCCAACAGGGCTCATCCCCGGCCCCTACCTCTGGCCGCGATCCGGCCTCAACTGGGCCCGAACGAACTCCATCCTTCCAGACTGATCGCGCAGCGCGCATTCGCTCGGTGACCATCGTTCCAACCACCATCCCAAGCGGCCCGCAGCGTATCGTGGCGGATGACCTGGCTCTCTCGAACTGAGGTTTGACCATGCCAAACACAAGATGGATTCCGGTGGGCATCGTCTCGCTCATCGCAACGCACCTCCTCGGTTGCGCTGCGTCGAACGGCCGTGCGGTGGAGGCTCCACGCGCGGCCACAGTCTGTCTCCCTCGCAGCGGCGCAGTCTCTCGCAGACGCGTGCTTCAAGACGTGGAGGGAGGCTGCATGCTGCTCCACTTTCAAGAAAGCTCACACAGCGAGCCGCGTGGGGTCACGTGCACGTACACCGGCG
>JBILQT010000494.1:0-3874 GCA_044373065.1 Sandaracinaceae bacterium | reverse complement strand
TGCCGGGCCAAGAGCACGAGCGGTGCGAGGGCGATGCCTGGGCGGCGCGCAAACAGGAAGTGCCGCAGCGGCGCATCCACGCTCGCGCTCTCACGGTAGCCCACCTGCCGCGCAGCCTTGGAGCGCGCCTTTCCCTTCGATACTATCGCAATCATATGCGCATCAGGTTGCGCACCCGAGGCGACTCGCCGTGCCTCAAGGTCGAGCGCGGGAAGGTCGCGGACCAAGAGCAGCGTCACCTCCTGGGCGAGATGCTCGGCGCCAAACGTTGCGGCGAGGGTTCCGCGGAACGTTGGCTCCGTCTGCAGCGTGCACGACGTGTGATCGTCGAGTGCGAGAACATCGTGCACGGAGGGCCACATGAGGGGCGCAGCGTGCCTTGGCTGGGTGCTTCGTGTCTTGAGGCAATCGACCTGGGCTCGCCTCAGGCCGGTCACAACGCAGCTCGCTGAAGCGCACGAACTGACTTGCACCTTCGCGCGGCCGAGGTCATCGATGGGCCCGTGCAAGAGCTATTCATCCTCGTCGGCGCAAGCTTCGCCTTCGCGCCCATCCTCCTCGTCATCCTCGGCTGGATGTATCGGTCACCGCGCTTTGCGAGCTACCGCATCAGCAACTCTGCGGGGATGCAGGTCAACATGGCCAACCGCATCAAGATGTCGATGATCACCGGCACGCTCACGCTGTCGATCATCCTCGGCACGCTCTACTTCGGCTTCAACTACCTCTTCGTGGAAGGCCCCATCGCTTGGTGGCGCATCATCCTCGAGGCCGTCTCGGTCGTCGTCGTCTACGACTTCATCTACTACTTCGCGCACCGCGCGATGCATCACCCCAAGCTCCTCAAGCATGTGCACGGCGTGCATCACCGCGCGCGCAACCCGAGCGTGACCGAGAGCTTCTACCAGCACCCCGCTGAGCTCGTGATTGGCCTGACGTTGCTCTTCACCGCGGTCTTCATCGTCAACACGATCGCCTCGGTGCACGTCTACTCGTTCGGCTTTCTCTTCTTCTGGTACTCGACGTCCAACATCATCGTTCACTCCGGGATGGACTCGCGCACCAAGCTCCTCTACCCCATCGACTGGCTCACGCGGAAGCATCACGCCCACCACCTCGGCGACCCGATGAAGAACTTCTCGACGATGACGCCCCTGCCCGATCTGGTCTTCGGCACCAAGGCCTGATTCGAACCCACGTTCGCCCCTCGAAGCCTCGTACCTCCACGCCCCGCGTGATTGTGCGAGGCTTCGCGCATGTCTCGGCTCTCTCGTTCTCTCTCGCTTGGCTCCCTTCTGATGCTCGCCTCATCGACAGCAACAACGCTCGGCTGCGGCAATGAAAACGAGCCCGCGATGCGCGCCGTGTTGCCACCTTGTCCTGAGCGGATGGCCCAACTTGGCGAGTACTGCATCGACCGCTACGAGGCCCGAATCGTCGAGGGCTCCGCGGAGCCTGCGCGTGACGAAATGCCTTCCATCGGCGTCACTTTCTACGAGGCCGACCGGGCCTGCCACGAGGCCGGCTTTCGACTTTGCACGGGCGACGAATGGACGCTCGCCTGCGCAGGATCTGAGGCGCGTCGCGTCCCCTACGCGGCG
The DNA here is from genome assembly GCA_044373065.1 of Sandaracinaceae bacterium. Lineage (GTDB taxonomy): Bacteria > Myxococcota_A > Polyangia > Polyangiales > Sandaracinaceae > JAFLCL01. Next base: position 2,273 of record JBILQT010000494.1, on the reverse strand, counting down.
GCCTGGGCCGCACACATCTGCAACAGCGTGCAGCCCGACGACGACATGAATCTCTTCCCCGTGCGCGAGGGCGGCGCCTTTCCCGGATGTGTTTCACCGGAAGGCGTGTTCGATTTGGTCGGCAATGTCTGGGAGTGGACGAACGAGCCGAACACCGCCGGAAACCTGCGCGAGCTGCGTGGCGGCGGCTCGCACAACGCCGAGCCTCAATCGACATGCACGATCAATGATCGCGTCTACATGGCGCCCGAGGACAACGCAGGCCTCGTTGGATTCCGCTGCTGCATGCGCGCACGTCACTGAAGGAAAGCGTGATGAAGTCGTCGGCAGAGCACCTCGTTCTTGGGATCGTCATCGTCTTGCTCGTAGGCACATCCAGTGTGCTTGGGTGGCTTCTGTGGAATCGCGCGCAGCTCGAAGCGCGCTTCGAAGAGGCCCACCCGATCGCCGAAGCCCTGCAAGGTGAGTTGGAGGAGGAGACAGGTGCCTGGCCTCCGATGGTCGGCGCAACGGTGACGACGACGGCCGATGCAGGCGCCGACGCAGGCGATGATGCGGGGCCAGAGGCCTTGCTTCCCGAGCCGCTCGATACGCCCGGCTACATCGCGCGTGAGGGCGAGCGCGACGGCATTCGCTACATCGAGGTCGTGGTCGGTGATGCGCAGTTCGACGATGTGCTCCCGATGATCGTGATGATCCACGGACGCGGTGGTCGTGCGGTCATTCCAGGCGGGCCCTTTCTTGGCCTCTCGCACCCCGTCCGCATCATTGTTCCGCAGGCGCCTGAGCCGCTCGGCACTGGCTTTCAGTGGCTCCCCGTGTACGTCGGTCAGGGCCTTGTCGATCGCCTCTCGTCGACGCTCTTTCAGACGGCCTCACGCCTCGCGAATGTGCTGCGTGCATTGCGCGATGAGCGACCGACGGTCGGCAAGGTGATCGTGAGTGGCTTCTCGCAGGGCGCACTCATCACGCTCGCCCTCGCGATTCATCACGACGATCTCGTGGGCCATGCCTTCCCACTCGCCTCATGGATGCCGCCTCCGCTCGTGCCCGCGTATCGCCGTCCTGATCTGAACTATCCGCGCATTCGATCGATGCATGGAACCGCCGATACAACGATCCCGCTCGGGCCCACGCGCGACCTCTTCGCGCGCCTTACCGACATGGGTTTCGATGTCGAGCTCGTGGAGTTCGAGGGTGTGCAGCACGTGATCTCCGATGATGAAAACGCCGTCTTTCATCATTGGCTGGAGGCCGCGGTCTGCACGACGCTGGGCGATGTGGAGTGCGCCGTCGAAGCCGAGATACAGGCCGCAGTGACGCGCCAGATCGAGCTTCCCGATGCAGGCTTGGGTATCCCCGATGCGAACAACGATGCAGGCGATGTCGGCTACGAGCCCGACGCAGGCACCGACGCAGGCGATGATGCTGGGCTGGATGCGGGAGAGGACGCGAGCGAGCTGAGTGACGATGCCGGTACGGACGCCGCGGAGCTCATCCAAGAGGATGCGAGCGAGCCTGTGATCTGATCGCTGACCAACGCATACGCCGCATGGCACGCTGCGCGCCATGCACGCCGAAACGAATCCGCTCCTTGGTGTTTGGTCCACGCCCTACGGCCTTCCCCCGTTCGCAACGTTGCGCCCCGAGCATTTCGAGGCGGCCTTCGAGCAAGGCATGCGCGAGCACAACGCGGATGTGGAGGCGATCGCGCAGACGCCTGGCCCCGCGACCTTTGAGAACACGATCGCAGCCTTCGACAAAGCAGGGCGCCTTCTCAAGCGCACGGATCTGCTCTTCCAAAATCTGACAGCCAGCGAGACCTCACCCGCCCTTCAAGCGATCGAGCTCACCCTCGCGCCCAAGGTCGCCTCGCACTACGCGAGTATGCTGACGAATGCGGCTCTTTTCGCGCGCATCGATGCCGTGCACAGCCAGCGTCAGAGCCTTGGCTTGAACACCGAGGCAATGCGCTTGGTCGAGCGCATCCACCTCGATTTTGAGCTCGCAGGCGCGCGCCTCTCGGGCGATGCGAAGGCGCGTTATGTCGCTGTGGTCGAGAAGCTCGCGAGCCTCACGACGACCTTCGAGCAGAACGTCCTCGCCGATGAGTCGAGCTTCACGCTGCCGCTCACCGAGGCCGATTGCACGGGCCTTCCGCCCTTCTTGCTCGATGCAATGTCGAGTGCGGCCAAGCAGCGCGGCTTGCCCGAGGGCACACGCGCCCTTGCCCTCTCGCGCTCACTCGTCATGCCCTTCTTGACGCTCTCGCC
>JBILQT010000493.1:0-3880 GCA_044373065.1 Sandaracinaceae bacterium | reverse complement strand
GACAACTACGTGCCGGAGCTCGCGTTCTGGTGGCCCGAGCGAATTCGCTAAGTCGCTTCAGCGCGACGGAAGCGCGATACATCGAACCGCGAATCGCGGACCTGCACTGTCTCGCGCGCGCTCAAATGCAGCAGCCGCAAAGGCATCCGTGACGGCAAGCTTGGGCCGCGCATTCTCCAGTGGCGCGAAGGTCACTTCCGCTCCGAGCGGCTCCACGTCGTAGCCCCGAAAGACGTGAAACGCGTTGTCGGTGAGGACGACGTAGCGACCCAAACTCTCCTCCCATCCGTGGAGCGTCACACCACGAAGAAGAGGCCAGGTCGCATCACGCCCTACGACCTCCACCACACGCTCTGTCTCCAGCGTCGCGCGCGTGGTGCCGACCCAGCGTGAAGCATCGCTCGTCATTGCGATGAGCGCGTGATTCCAAGGCACCGACGTGGTCGACCAGACGCGAACACCCACCACACCATCGCTACCCGGCACGCCAAGCTGCACATCCACCACACGCATTGCAGTCGCCGAGCTGCCCTCCGCGTGACGCACCTGGATGTGATCTTCCACGACCGAAACACTCGCCGGGTACACGCTCGGCTCAAGGAACTCCACGCTCGGGATCACGCCCGTGGTCATCCGAATTCCAGTGGGCGATGCGTCATCCGGAACGATGTCGGTGATGCGTGGCGAGTCGCCCCGAAAGCGCAGCGGGCCAAGAACGCGAAACCCGTCGCCAAGCCTGCCGACCGTCGTCCGCTCCAATGCCACGCGTTCGTAGACGCGCGAGAACGATCGATCTCCGATGTCGAGACGCACAAGGGAGCTCGGACCGAATGCGTAGACGGAGCTTCCGCGCACAAAAAACTGTGTGACCTGCGACTCACTTTCCGCGTAGTCGGTGCGACCCGACCAGTGCCCTTCACGGTTCAGAAAGACCGCAACCGCTTGAGTCGCCTCTTGGCCAAAGACGATCCAGCCATCGTCATAGCCAACGATGCCGTTCACGCGGACGAAGGCCGTGCGTCCCTCGATCTCAAGGTCGCCCTCGAAACAACCACCCAGAGCCGGCCCCGCATCCAACATGGCCGCATCCAACATGGCTTGGGCATCCGGCGCCGTGTGCGCGTCAGGCGCCAGAGGCGCATCGCTCAAGAGAATCGCCGCGTCCGGTACCCCGGCATCCGGCGTCACATGTGCGTCGGCGTCTTGAAGCGTGGTGGTGGAGCAGCCAGCAAGAACAAGCGATGCGGCGAGCGCTGAAGAGAACGAAAGTGAAGTCATCTTCCGAGCGTGCGGGCTCTCGTCTCGTGCGTCGAACGAATGATTCTTATCCATCCATTAGCGCCATGAATGCATCACTGCCGCGCGCATTCGCGCCCGATGGAATGCACGCCGCGCTACCGCGGGTCAGTGCGTGTGAAGAGTCACCGAATCTTCGCCTTGAAAGGGCCGCCATCGACGCGCTGCGTCGTTGCAATCTCTTTGGCCCGTTGATACGCAGGCTGGGCTCGCAACGCGAGTCGCTCATTCGAGTGACATTGCACATACGCGCGCACCCAAAGAGGAGAAGCCTTCGCATGGCCGCACACTACGAGTTCTTCAAGGTCGTCCAGAAACACCTCGAGATTGCTTCGAAGGTCGTCGACCTCCCGAGTCACGTATCGGAAATTCTCTCGCAGCCCAAGAACGAGATCATCGTGAACTTCCCCGTCCGCATGGACGACGGCACGATGCGGCTCTTCAAGGGCTACCGCATTCAGCACAACAACATCCGCGGTCCGTACAAGGGCGGTATTCGTTACCACCAGGACGTGAACCTCGATGACGTGAAGGCGCTCGCGTCGATGATGACGTGGAAGTGCTCGCTGATGGACATCCCCTTCGGTGGCGCCAAGGGCGGCGTGAAGGTGAACCCGCATCAGCACTCCAAGGATGAACTCATGCGCGTCACGCGTCGCTTCACGCACGCGCTCGGTTCGAACATTGGCCCCGAGTACGACATCCCCGCGCCGGACGTGGGCACCACCGCCCAGATGATGGTCTGGATGATGGACAGCTACATGAACCGCTCCGACGACCTCGCGAAGAACGCGCAGCGCGGCATCGTGACGGGCAAGACGATCAACGCAGGTGGCTCGCAGGGCCGTGAGCAGGCGACGGGTCAGGGCGCAGTCGTCTGTGTTCGCGAGTGGGCCAAGGCGAACAAGATCGATCTCAACGGCAAGACCGCCATCGTGCAGGGCTTCGGCAACGTCGGTTCGTTCGCTGCGAAGTTCTTGAGCGAGCTTGGTGTGAAGGTCCTCGCGACGGGCGACCACACTGGTTACATGAAGAACGAGTCGGGCTTCGATGTCCCCGCGCTCTTCACCTACAACCGTGCGAACGGCTCGATCAAGGGCTTCACGGGCGGCGCATCGTGCTCGCGCGAAGAGTTCTTCAAGACGAAGGCGGACATCTTCATCCCCGCCGCGCTTGAGAATCAGATCACCGCGCAAGAGGCGCAGTGGCTCGATGTGAAGATGATCAGCGAAGGCGCCAACGGCCCGACGAGCCCCGAGGGCGACGCCATCTTGGAAGAGAAGGGCGTCCACGTGGTGCCCGACATCCTCGCGAACGCAGGCGGCGTGACCGTCAGCTACTTCGAGTGGATTCAGAACAAGCGCAGCGAGTTCTGGGAGAAGGACGAAGTCGAAGCGCGCCTCGAGAAGAAGATGGTTCGCCAGTACGCCAAGGTCATGGAGTGCGCCAAGGACCGCAAGATCCCAACGCGCATCGCGGCCTATGCCGTCGCACTTGAGAACCTCAAGATTGCGTACGACGAGCGCGGCATCTTCCCGTGAACGCTGCGTCGATCTGACCCGCAAAAGCCCGCTCTTCGGAGTGGGCTTTTTCGTGTGCGAGACTCGCGCCATGTCTTTGCTTGAAACGAGTCTGCTCGAAGCCTTCGCAGCCATCGCAGCCGAGGCGAGCTTTACCCGCGGCGCCAAGCGAATCGGTGTGACGCAATCGGCCATGTCGCAGCGCATTCGCAAGCTGGAAGAGCTGCTCTCCGTGACGCTCTTTGTGCGCAAGAAGGATCACGTGCGTGTGACGAGCGAGGGCCTGAAACTCCTCGAGTACGCACGCGTTCGCGAGGGCCTTGAGCAAGAGATGCTTCAAGGCTTGGTTCCAGAGGCCAAGCCCTCTGGCCCGCATGTGGGCGTGCTTCGTGTCGCGGGTTTCTCGACGGTGACGCGCTCCATCTTGGTGCCCTCGCTGACGCACCTCCTGCAACAGAGCCCTTCGATCGTCGTGCACGCCTTCTCGCGTGAGCTCCGAGATTTGCCCGCGCTCTTTCGTTCCGGCGAGGCCGACCTCGTGCTTACCGACCAACCGATGCATGAGCGCGGCGTCGAGAATCGCCCGCTCGGTGATGAGCAGAACGTCTTGGTCTTGGGCTCACGCAAGCCCGTGCATCGCATCCTCGATCACGACCCGGATGACACCATCTCGGACCGCTTCGCGCGCCTCAACAAGCTCGACTGGAGCACAACACCACGCAGCTACCTCGATGACATCTATGGCGTGCTCGACGGCGTCGCGCTGGGTTGGGGCAACGCTGTGGTCTCTGCGCATCTCGTCGAGAGTCGCTCGAAGCTCCGCATCCAAGCTGACTACAAAAGCCTTCGAACGCCTGTCTTTCTGCACGTGCGCACACAGCGCTTTCGAACACGCCTTGAGGCCGCAACGATCGAATCCATCGAGCAAGGGTTCGCAGCGAAGCTTCAGACACCCTCGAAGCCGCGCACCTCTCATTCGCGGCGCTAATGGATCGATAAGAAAGATTCGTTGGACGCATGCAACGAGCGGCCTGATCTTGCGTGCATGACTTTGCTTTCCAACC
>JBILQT010000158.1:0-17175 GCA_044373065.1 Sandaracinaceae bacterium | reverse complement strand
CACGCATCGGATACGGAAGCCGGATTGTCTCGGTACTTGAGGTACTGCTCTTCAACCAATCCCTGATTGACGCCGAAATCTTGGCTCATCTGCTCTTCCTGTTACGAACGCCCGGGGGGCACGGGGACACTGAAGGGAGCGCGAGTATGGAACGGGCCAAAGCGAACCGGTAGCGTTTCCGTGCCATTGCGGCCCATTGGCCAGACCTGTCCCTATCCGCGCGGCCTGCAATTGAACCCGAGGTCTTGCGTCGTCGTCGGTGAGCAGCGCGCGATGATCTCGTCTTGGGTGATCATCTCAGCTGAGCGCACGCGCCGAAAACAGGCGATGGGCTCGTTCGTGGGTGTGCATCGGCAAAGCGCGATGCCCTGCGCGTCGGTGAGCATCAGCGTGCGGGTGGCTTCCACAAAGCAATCGACTGGACCATTCGCGTTCGGCGCCGCGTTGCAGAGGCGCACCTTCTGAAGCGTGAGCAAGTTCGTCTGGTGCGACGCCACCTCCATGCACGCCTCGATTGCGTTGAGCGCGGCCTGCTGCGCTTGAACGTGGGGCGTGTCGTAGCGAGGGACAAACGCCAGCAGAAGCGTGAGTGCGGCGAGCGCGCGAATCGTGTTGGTCATGCGAGGGGCTGCGCAACATCCAGGCCGTGCAGATCGCAAGGTGATGCGCGTTTCGTTCGCGCACTTCTGCCCCGGTCGGGCCGCTTTGCCTCGGTGCACACATCCCTCGCATCCATCCTGGCCGTGCGATGCGCGGCACGCTTGGTGCGCTGAAGCCCTTGCTGCCTGCGAAGCACGAAGGCCTCGCTCGACTGATTCGAGTGGATGTTTTGGGTGACGCACGCGGCTCGAAGGACACCCCATGAAGATGATCCATCGACTCGTTGTCGCCGCGGCATTCACGATCCTTTCTTCTGCACTGACAGGCAGCGCGCTCGCTCAGGCCACGGAGGGCAGCGTGGCCGAGGGCCGCCACCACACCACCTCGGCGTACATCGCCCATACCCGCGATCACCTGCGCCTCTTGCAGCATCACGCCGTCGCCCATGCACTCACCGCAACCCTCGTCGACAGGGATCTTGTGCGCGCCTACATCGTTGCCGCTCGAACGGATCTCACGCTTGCAGAGTCCAAGCACCGCGAGTTCGACACCTCGCTCACAAGTGTTGAGCGCACAGCCAATCAGGCGATGCTCGATGCGACACGTGCCGCTTACGTGGAGGCCTCCGCAGCCATCCTGACGCTTGAGCGCGAGATGAATCGCGCCGACTGGCGCGCGCAGGTTCTCTCGGAAGAGGCCTCACGCGCGTTCCATGCGATGCGCCGTGCAGATGAAGCGCATCAAGCGCTCGGACGCGTAATCGCTGTGCATGACGCCGCAGCGCCACCCGCGCCTCCAGCTGTGGCGCAAGCCGCCGTACGCCGCTCACGCTGATCGCGATCTTGAACAACACGCCGACGGATCCCCGCGATCTGTCGGCGTTTCGCTGTCTACTCATCCATCGCGACAAGCCGCGCATCGGCGCGCGGAACATCACGTACCAGATCGAAAGGCAGCCCCGCGTAGACAAGACACGCTGCACGGCGCGCTCCATCGCCTTCGACCCGCAGCGCCCAATCGGCGTGCTCTGCAAAGAGCAGGAGCGAGAGCGAGCGCCCCAGCGTCATCGCAAAGCGTCGCGCGCCGGCCTCCACATCGAGCGGTGCATCCGCGAAGGTCTTCGCAAGCCAGCGCACAGCCTTCGCAATCGCCTGCGCTGCGCGTGATCCGGCCTCCTTGAGCGCGGCATCCGTGAGCGTCGCTTGAATGCGCGCGACCTCATGCGTGAGTGCCTCCTGCATCTCGGCCGCATGCCCAAAAGCGCGCAGCGTGTCGAGCGAGAGCACGTTCGTCGTGCCCTCCCAGATCGGCAGCACCTGTGCATCGCGGTAGAGCGTTGGAAGCCCCGTGTCCTCGACGTAGCCCGCGCCACCGAAGCACTCGAGCACCTCACTCAGCACCGACACAGCCTGCTTGCCGGTCGTCAGCTTCATGATCGGCGTGAGCAAGCGAAGGAGCGCATCGTCCATCGCACGCGCCTCATTGCGCTCGATGCGCCCAAGAATCGCAACGACGTGGAAGCTGAGATGCAGCGAGGCCTCGGACTCTGCGGCGAGCGTCGCAAGCGTATCGAGATGCAGCGGCTTCTCCGAGAGCGGTGCACCAAACGCCACGCGCTTCTTGGCGTAGTCACGCGCGAGCACGACGCCGCGTCGCATCAATGCAGCGGACATCACCGCATTCCACGTGCGCGTGACGCTCAGCATCGGCGTGATGTTCTTGATGCCGCTGCCCTCGCCGCAGACGAGCGTCGCGGGCGTGCCGCGCAGCATCAACTCGGCCGTCGGAACCTTGCGCGTGCCGAACTTATCCTTGAGCCGATTGACCTCGATGTTCTGCAGCTTCCCGGCGGCATCGCGCGTCTCGACGTAGAAGAGTGAGAGGCCGCGACCACCAGGTCCTGCGCCTTCCACACGGCCGAGCGTGAGTGCCATCTGCGAGGTCGTTGCCGATGTGAACCATTTGCGTCCGAAGAGTCGATACGCATCACCACCCGTGCGCTGCGCCATCGTCTCGGAGAGGCCCACATCGGAGCCTCCGGTCGACTCCGTCATCCACTGACCGCTCGTCCAAAACGCATCAGGGTTGCGCGTCGTCAGATGCGGGACCGCATGCGCGATGAGCTTCTCATTGCCTGTTGCGAGCAAGGTGCGCGCGGCACCATCCGTCATCGCGAGCGGGCACGTGTAGACATCGCTCGAGGGGCCAAAGAGATAGGCGAGCGCAAACTGATGAATGCGCGAATACGCACCAAAATGCAGCTCATACGCGGCCGCCACGACGCCATGCTCGGGCACGATGCGCTCACAGCGCTTCCAGAGTGGCGAGACCTCGATCTGATCGATGCGCTCACCCCAGGGATTCCAATTCGTGAGCACGGGCTCGTTCAATCGGTCGGCCTGCTGAAGCCATGCGAGCTCCCCGCTCGCGAGCTCACCCATCGCACGCAGGCTCGGCGTCACACCCGCAAGCACCTCGGGCGGAAGCAGGCGACGCAACAAACTCTGCAGCGGCCTGTCCGCATCAAACTGATTCGCGAGTTGAGGCGCGGGTTGTTGAAAGGGCGTGAAGTCGATCGAGCGATCCATGGCGCGAGCGTAACGCGCCTCCCTCGCGACCGATCAGATCCGTTAGCATGGTGAAATGCCTCGCTTCATCGGCCTCACTGCGTTCCTCGTACTCTCCCAAGGTTGCATCATTCAACGCGCGGAGCTTCAAGGAGGAGGCGACAGTGACGCGTTCGAAGCACCAGACGCACGCGTCGATGGAGGGCCGCCCGATGCCTTCGCGCGCGACGCGCCGGATGCCGCGACCGATACCAACATCGATGCACCCTCCCCGCCCGACACGGGCTTCGACGCAGGGCTCGATGCGGGAGCCGATGCAGGGTTCGACGCGGGCATGGACGCGTTCCTTCCGCCCGACGCAGGGACCGACGCGTTCGTCGTGCCTGACGCGTTCGTCGTGCCTGATGCGTTCGTCGCGCCTGATGCGTTCGTCTTGCCTGATGCGTTCGTCTTGCCTGATGCGTTCGTCGTGCCTGATGCGTTCGTCGCGATGCCCGATGCGTTCGTCGTGCCCGATGCGTTCCGGGCGCCTGATGCATTCACCCCGCCCGACGCGCCCGTCGATTGCGTCGCCGAAGCATGCGACCGGGTCGACAACGACTGCGATGGCGAGGTCGACGAAGACGGCATCTGCAACTTCGGCGTGGCCTGCGTCTCCCACACGTTCGGTGGTCACGTCTACCAAGTGTGCCCACGCGCGACGAACTGGAACGACGCGCAAAACAGCTGCATGCGACGCGAGTACAACCTCGTTCACATCGACGGCGCTGCAGAGAACGCGGCGCTCGGAACGTGGGTCTTCCCTGGTGATCAACGTACTTGGATCGGGCTCAGCGACACCGCGAGCGAGGGCAACTTCGTCTGGGCGGATGACGGTGCGCCCATCAGCTTCGAGCGGTGGGGAACTGGAGAGCCCACGAGCCCGATGGGTGCCGGACGACCGCAGGAAGACTGCGTTGAGTTTCTACCCTCCACCGCGCGATGGAACGACATCGACTGCGATGGCGGAGGCTTCGTCGTCGCCTTCACCTGCGAAGCCGTGATCCGCCCTCGCTGAGGCAGCTTGCCTCGTTGAGCGATGCAGACCTCCGCCGCCTGGAACGAAGACGTACTCAACGTTCGACAGCGCCCGAACGTCTTCCTGTGGTTCGGACTCGTCGCGTGCTGGGGCCTTCTTCTCCTCGCAAGTACGACACTCCTCCCCGAATGCGTTCGTCAACTGCAGCGGCATGAGGTCGGCGATGCTGTGTGGCTTTTGGGCATCGTCCTCACGCTCCTCGCTTGCACCATCGGCATGACGCGCCTCGTACGTCACACCTGGCGCGACGTGCGCGTGAGCGCGTCCTCCGTGTGGCTGGCGCGACCCGGGGTGCGCATGGAGGTGGACGCAACGCGCATTGTCCATCTGCTTCTTCATCGCGAGAAGCGCATGGTCTCAGGGCGCTACGGACGCGGTCAGCTGCCCTTCGTGGTGCTCGCGCTCTGTCACGACGACGGACAAACCCAAGAGCTCTTGGTGATGGAGGAAGACGCCATCTCGGAGGCGAGCTGGAGAGCCCTTTGCGAAGGTGTCGCAGCACAGCCCTTCGGACGCGTAAAGCTCGGTTGAGCCGTGACTGGGCACGGTATTCCGCCCGATTGGCGGGGCTTCCGCGACACTTCCCATCTCCCTAGAGTGGATGGCACGGTGCGCCCGTTGCAGGCGCAGGCGCAACATCCAAGCGAGTTCTCTCGCCCCACCTTGAGGTTCCATGGCTGACCATTCGCTTCGTGTGTACGAGTCCGTGATCGAGATGCTCTCCAATGCGGAGAACCCCACGCCCATCGTGCGCCTCACGCGCGTCGTCCCCTTCAAGCACACGAAGGTCTACGCCAAGCTCGAGTGGTACAACCCCTTCGGCGCGGTGAAGGATAGGGTCGCCGCGAACCTCATCGCCGATGCGGAGGCCCGCGGTGAGAAGCTCGACAACCTCGTCGAGCCGACCTCGGGCAATACGGGCATGGGCCTCGCGATGATGGCGAATGCGCGCGGCTATCACTTCACCGCGACGCTCTCGAATGCGATCCCGCTTGAGAAGCGGCAGGCGCTTCGCCTCTTCGGCACAAACCTCATCGAGCTCAACGACGACCTCTGCCCAATGCCGGGGCAACCCGAGGGCGCGATGGTCCGCGCACAGACGATGGGCGAGCAGCCCGGTTGGAAGTCGCTCAACCAATACAAGAATCCGGCGAACCCCGATGCGCACTTCCGCACCACGGGGCCTGAGGTTTGGAAACAGACGGGCGGCAAGATCACGCACTTCGTCGCGGGCCTCGGCACGTGCGGGACGATCACCGGCACAGGCCGCTTTCTCAAGTCGAAGAACCCGGCGATCAAGGTCTTTGGCGCGCATCCCACCGACGGCCACGACATCCCTGGCGTGCGCAGCCGAAAGGCCCTCGCGCTCACCGACTTCTTCAAGCCCGAGGAGTACGACGGCGTCTTCGAGATCACCGATGCGGAGGCCTATGGCCTCAACAAGCGCGTCATCCAAGAGGAGAGCGTCATCTGCGGGCCGACCTGTGCGATGGCCCTCGCTGCAGCACTCAAGGCCGTGCCCGATGAGCCCGGCAACGTCGTCGTCGTCATGTTCCCGGACAACGCGTTCAAGTACATCTCCTCCTACGCAAAGCACCTGCCTGAGCTCTTCTCGCAAGCCGCGCCACCACCCACGAGCATCCCCTTCGCGAGCCAACTTCAGGCGGCTGTCGCCTTCGCCGAGAACGGTCCCGACATCCTCGCCGCGCATCAAGCGCACAAGCTCTTCTCCGAGGGCACGTTGCTCCTCGATGTGCGCAACCCGCCCGAGATCCAAAAGGTGCGCGTGAAGGGCGCCCTCACCATCCCGCTCGACACGCTCACCGAGGGCGCATCCGACGCACTGCCCGCCGACACGAGCACGCCGATCATCACGCTCTGCGCGAAGGGCAAGCGCTCGATCTACGCGCTCTTGATGCTCAAGGCGCAGGGCTACACAAATGTGAGAAGCGTCTGGGGCGGCATCGCGGCCTGGGAAGAAGACGGCCTTCCCCTCGAGCACGGCTGAGCCCTCATGAGCGACGTTGATCTCCTTCGTAGCAACGACGACCCGCGCGGAATTCTCTGCGCACTCTTGCGGCGCTTCCACGCGCTCGGATGGGTAAGTGGAACCGGCGGCGGCATCTCGCTGCGCGAAGGCGCGCACTTTCTCATCGCGCCCAGCGGTGTGCAGAAGGAGCTCATCGCACCCGAAGACCTCTTCGTCGTCGATGAAGCCGGGAGCATCGTCGAGCGACCACGGGATGCGTCGCTCAAGCTCAGCGCCTGCACTCCGCTCTTCCTCCACGCCTTCAACCAGCGCGGCGCGGGCGCCGTCCTTCACTCGCACTCGCTTCACGCAATGGCCGCAACGCTCATCTCGGGTACGCATTTTCGTGTGACCGAGCTTGAGATGATCAAGGGCATCCGAGGGCACGGTTATTTCGATATGCTTGAAATACCCATCCTCGAAAACACCGCGCACGAGTGCGATTTGGCGGATGCGCTCGGCGCCGCGATCGATGCGAACCCGCGCACGGTGGCCGTGCTTGTGCGCCGGCATGGCGTCTATGTCTGGGGCAAAGATTGGCAGGAGGCGAAGGTGCACGCCGAGTGCCTCGACTATCTCTTTGCGGCGGCCGTCGAGATGCGAAAGCTCGGCCTCGATGCGTCCCGTTCGTCCACGTGAAGGAGTCTCTTGATGCTTGCGTACTGGCTCAACGAAGAACACCCCAGCGATGCTTCGCAGGCGCTCGATGCGGCCACGCTCGAAGCGAATGACGTCACCTACCGCGCCCTTCCCGTGGCAGGGCATGAGCCCGCGCTCGACGCATTCATGCAGGCGCACGGCTACGTCACACGCGATGAGGTGCAGCTCCACGCAGGCACACCAAACCTCGCGGCCATCCTCGCGAAGTTCGACGCCGAGCACCTGCACACCGACGATGAAGTTCGCTACGTGCTTGAGGGCGAAGGCATCTTCGACATCCGCTCCAAGGACGACCGCTGGATGCGCGTCATCGTCGAAGTGGGCGACCTCATCTCAGTGCCGAAAGACCGCCACCACCGCTTTTTGCTGACCGAGAAGAACGCGATTCGATGCGCGCGCCTCTTCGTCGATGCGAGCGGATGGACGCCGCACTACCGCGCGAAGGCCTGACCAGTCACCGCATTTTCTCCACAGAGTGGCTCGCGATTCGTGATTTTTTCCTGCCGCGCGACATCGGATCCGAATTTCTTCCTTGCGCAGTGCGTCAACGCCCCATAGCGTCCGCCACGCATGAAGGACCTCGACGCCGTTGATCGCCTCCTCCTCGACGCCGTTCAGCACGACGCCGCGCAATCTCTCGCCGAACTCGGCGCACAAGCCGGTCTCTCGGCCACGGCCGTGCTTGAGCGGGTTCGCAAGCTCGAAGACGCCGGCATCATCAAGGGGCGCTACGCACATCTCGACGCGCCCAAGCTCGGCCTGGATATCTGCGCGTTCATCGGCGTCGGCATCGATCACCCCAAGCGCATCACGGCCTTCGAGAAGGCCATCGCGACGATGCCCGAGGTGCTCGAGAGTCATCACGTCACGGGCCGCCACACATTGATGCTGAAGGTGCGAACGCAGAACACCGCGTCCTTGCATCAGCTCATTCAGACACTGCGCGAGATGCCCGGTGTCGCACGCACCGAGACGATGATCGTGCTCGCGACGCAAATGGAGAGAACGGAGCTGCCCATTCCCGCGCTCGTCCCCTCGCACAAGAACGCCGCCAAGAAGAGGTCGCGATGAGCCAGCCTGCTTCACGCGCGTTGCGCGAACGCGCCCATGCGGAAGGCCTCTACGATCCCGCTACGGAGAAGGACAATTGCGGTGTCGGCTTCGTGGCCTCGTACACGGGTGAAGTCTCGCATCGCATCATCGAGCTGGCCCTCTCGGTGCTCTCCAACCTTGAGCATCGCGGCGCCCAAGCGAGTGATCCCACGACCGGCGATGGTGCCGGCATCCTCCTGCAGATTCCGCATCTCCTGCTGACGGAGGAGTGCAGCAAGCTCGGCTTCTCACTCGGTGCGACGGGCACCTACGGCGTCGGGATGCTCTTTGCGCCGAAGGACGAGACGCTCTTTCTGCGTGTGCTGAGCAAGATTCAACACGTCGTCGAAGATGAGGGGCAGTTCCTCCTCGGCGTGCGCGATGTGCCGATCGATGTGAGTGCTGCAGGCAAGGCGGCACGCGCCGATGAGCCGCGCATTCTTCAGATCTTTGTCGGCCCAGGGACACTCGCAGCGGACGACGCGGCCCTCGATCGCAAGCTCTACGTCATCCGAAGGCGCATCGAGAATGAGTGCAAAGCCCAAGCGTTGGTCGACGGCGACTACCCCTACTTCGCCTCCTTCTCCACACGCACGATTGTCTACAAAGGGCTGCTTCAGCCCGAGCAACTCGCTCGCTACTACCGCGACCTCTCCGACACGCGCGCCATCACAAGCCACGCGATTGTCCATCAGCGCTTCTCGACGAACACCTTCCCGAGTTGGTCGCGCGCACATCCCTACAGGCGCATCGCGCACAACGGCGAGATCAACACGCTCCGCGGCAACGTGCAGTGGATGGCCTCACGCGAGCCTGTGTTGCGTGCAGGTGTATTCGGCGAGGACGTCCAGAAGCTGCTGCCGATCATCGACACCTCGGGCAGTGACTCGGCGCAGTTTGATGACGTGCTCGAGCTGCTCGTGCACACGGGTCGATCGCTGCCGCACGCGCTCATGATGATGATCCCCGAGGCGTGGGAAAAAGATGCCTCGATGCCCGCGGAGAAGCGCGCTTTCTACGCCTACCACGCATGCATCATGGAGCCCTGGGATGGCCCCGCGTGCATCACCTTCTCGGATGGTCGCTATGTCGGTGCGACGCTGGATCGCAATGGTTTGCGGCCTGCGCGGCATGTGACGACCAAAGATGGCCTCGTCGTGATGGCCTCGGAAACAGGCGTGCTTCCCATCGAAGCGGAGAACGTCATCGCGCGGGGTCGCCTTCAACCGGGGCGCATGTTCGTCGTCGACACGCATCGTGCGCGCATCGTCGATGACGAGGAGATGAAGCATGCGATTGCAGAGCGCAGGCCCTATGCGCGTTGGGTCGCCTCACACCTCCTGCATCTCAGTAGCGTGCAGCCGCCGACTGGCACGCTGCCACCGCCCCTCGACCCTGAGCTGACCAAGACCTGGCAGCGCGCATTTGGCTACTCCGAAGAGGAGCTCAAGCGCGTCTTGGCCCCCATGGCCGAGTCGGGTGAAGAGGCCGTGGGCTCGATGGGCAACGATGCGCCTCTGGCCGTCTTGTCGGACGAGCCGCAGCTCCTCTACGCCTACTTCAAGCAGCTCTTCGCACAGGTCACGAACCCTCCGATCGACCCCCTTCGCGAGACGCACGTGATGTCGCTCGTGCAGCGCTTGGGCCCAGAGTCGAACCTCTTTGAGGAGAGCCCGCAGCACGCGAAGAAGCTTGAGATCGAGAGCCCGATCCTGAGCGAGCTCGACCTCGCACGCATCCGTGCCCTGCCCTCGATGCCCGTCGTGACAATCCCATGTCTGGTTCCAGTCGGTCGCTTCGAGGAGGGCCTCAAGGCCATCTGCGAGAAGGCCTCTGCCGAGGTGCGACGGGGCGCAAGCTTGGTCACTCTGAGTGACCGAGGCGCCTCCGAATCGATGATGCCCGTCCCAATGCCGCTCGCGCTCGGCGCCGTGAATGCGCACCTCGTGAGCGAGAGCTTGCGGCAAGGATGCGGCCTGATTCTCGACACGGGCGAGGCTCGCGAGGCGCATCACATCGCACTCCTCATCGGCCTTGGCGCGGGTGCGGTGCATCCTTATCTGGCCCTTGAAACGATGGGCCAGTTGGCGTCCGAGGGCCTCGTCTCACTCAACGCGGAGAAGGCCAAAGCGAACTACAAGAAGGCACTCGAGAAGAGTCTGCTCAAGGTGATGAGCAAGCTCGGCATCTCGACCGTGCAGTCCTATCGCGGCGCGCGGATGTTCGAAGCTGTGGGTCTCTCGCGCGAGCTCGTGAATGACTATTTCGGTGTGGCCTCGCACCTGGGCGGCCTCACCCTTTCGGATGTGATGCAAGAGGCTTCGCTCCGCCATCGGCGGGCTTTCCAGAGCGCGCCGAGCCTTCGCAAGAGCGCAGGGATTTACCAATATCGAAAAGACGGCGAGAAGCACGCGTGGAACCCCGCGACGATTGCCCTGCTTCAACACGCAGTGCGCACGGGCGAGTACGCGCAGTTCAAGTCGTTCACCACACGCATCAACGACGAGGGCAAAGACAACCTCATTCGCGGCCTCTTGACGTTCAAGCCAGGGCAGTCGATCCCGATCGAAGAGGTCGAGTCCGAGCACGCCATTCTTGAGCGCTTCCGTACAGGCGCGATGAGCTTCGGCTCGATCTCGAAAGAGGCGCACGAGACGCTCGCGATTGCGATGAATCGCATGGGCGCGCGCTCGAATACGGGTGAGGGCGGCGAGGACGCAGCGCGCTATCTGAAGGACGCGAATGGCGACTCGAGGCGCTCTGCGATCAAGCAGATTGCCAGTGGCCGATTCGGCGTCACTGCCCACTACCTCGCCTCGGCGGATGAGCTTCAGATCAAGGTCGCGCAGGGTGCCAAGCCTGGTGAAGGGGGTCAGTTACCAGGGCACAAAGTGGATGCCGAGATTGCGCGCACACGCCACTCCACGGAGGGCGTCGGGCTCATCTCGCCGCCGCCGCATCACGACATCTACTCGATCGAGGATCTGGCCCAGCTGATCTACGATTTGAAGAATTCGAACCCGAGCGCCGCCATCAGCGTGAAGCTCGTGAGCGAGCACGGCGTCGGCACGGTGGCGGCAGGCGTCGCGAAGGCGAAGGCCGATCACATCCTTGTCTCGGGTGACTCGGGAGGCACGGGCGCAGCGCCCCTTACCTCAATCAAGAATGCCGGCATTCCATGGGAAATCGGCCTTGCCGAGGCACATCAAGTGCTCGTCCTCAACGGCCTCCGTGATCGTGTGACGTTGGAAACCGACGGGCAGATCAAGACGGGCCGTGACGTGGTGATCGCTGCATTGCTTGGTGCGGAGTGCATCGGCTTTGGCACGGTGGCGCTCATCACGATGGGCTGTTTGATGATGCGCGTATGTCATTTGAATACTTGCCCCGTGGGCATTGCAACACAGGACACGCGCCTGCGTGAGCGCTTCACAGGCGAGCCCGAGCACGTCCTTCACTACTTCTCGTTTCTGGCGCGTGAGGTGCGTGAGCTGATGGCCGAGTTGGGCTTTCGCACGTTCACCGAGATGGTGGGACGCACCGAGCGCCTGATGCAGCGCAGCGACGTCACGCATTGGAAGGCCAAGCAGCTCGACCTCTCACGGCTACTTCATTGCCCCGACGAGGGTGCCACCCGCTCCAAGACCACCTCGCAAGATCACGAACTTGAGCTCGCACTCGACACCGTCTTGATCGAGCAGGCGCGGGGTGCCCTTGAGCACAAAGAGCCTGTCGAGCTCTGGATGCCCGTGCGCAATGTGCATCGCACCGTCAGCACGATGCTCAGCCACGAGGTGGTCAAAAGGCATGGCCCAGCGGGCCTTCCAGACGGAACCATTCGCATCCATTTCGAGGGCTCGGCAGGGCAGAGCTTCGGTGCGTTTCTCGCGCACGGCATCGATCTTACGCTCGTCGGCGACGCGAACGATGGCGTGGGCAAGGGCCTCTCTGGCGGCCGCATTGCGGTGCGCCCCGAGGACGTGGATGGCTACGTCGCCGAGAACAACGTCATCGTCGGCAACGTCGCGCTCTACGGCGCCACCAGCGGTGAAGTCTTCTTGCGCGGCCAGGCGGGCGAGCGTTTTGCGGTGAGGAATTCAGGCGCAACGACGGTCGTGGAGGGCGTCGGCGATCACGGCTGCGAGTACATGACAGGCGGCCGCGTGGTGGTGCTGGGTCGCATCGGTCGCAACTTCGCAGCGGGGATGAGCGGCGGTGTCGCGTATGTGCTCGCTCCCGAGACGGGTGTGCCGCTTTCATCGCTCGTCCATCCAGGTTCCGTCACGCTTGAGCCGATGCTCGACGAGGACCTGCGCACCGTGCGCCAGCTCGTGCATCGCCATCATCAGCTGACGCTCAGCACGCTCGCCTGGAGTGTCCTCAGCGGCTGGAAGCAATGGTCGAGGCGCTTTTTGAAGGTGATGCCCATCGAGCTCAAGCGCGTTCTCGCCGCCAAGCAAAGTGCCAGTTCACCCCCCTCACAGACTGGCAGTTACACGCCGCCCACTGGCACTCAGGCTGGCACTCAGACTGGCATGCAGACTGGCACTCTCTAGCCCCTTCGCGACTCGAACGTCGTAGCTACAAAAGGATCGATTATGGGCAATCCGAATGGCTTCTTGGAGCGAACGCGAAGCGATGCGCCGGAGCGTGACGTCGAGGCACGCGTGCGCGATTGGCGTGAGGTGGGGCTCAGGCTGCCCGTGCTTCAGGCGCAAGAGCAAGCCTCGCGGTGCATGGACTGCGGCGTCCCCTTTTGTCACTCGCAGAGCGCACCCGGCGGCGGCGGTTGCCCACTTGGAAATGTGATTCCTGAGTTCAACGACCACGTCTATCAAGGTCGCTTCGAGGAGGCTGCGCGGACGCTCGCGCGCACCAACAACTTCCCCGAGGTGACAGGCCGCATCTGCCCGGCACCTTGCGAGAAGGCATGTGTCCTTGAGATCTCTGGCGCGCCCGTCACGATCGAGTCCATCGAGCGCTTCATCGCCGACGAGACCTACGAGCGAGAGGGGCAGTTCGTCCCCGTCCTTGCCACGCAGCACACGGGCAAGCGCGTCGCGGTCGTGGGCTCCGGGCCCGCTGGCCTCGCGGCAGCGCAGGAGCTGGCTCGGCTTGGGCACAGCGTCGAAGTCTTTGAGAAGCAGGATCGGATTGGCGGCCTTCTTCGCTACGGCATCCCCGACTTCAAGCTCGACAAAGTCTGGATCGATCGGCGCCTCGACCAACTGCGTGCAGAGGGCGTGCAGTTCCATACCCAAGTCGCCCTTGGAAAGGACATCGCGCTCGATCAACTGACCAACTCGTTCGATGCCGTTATCCTTGCGATGGGTGCCAGTCGGCCGCGGGATACGAGGCGTGATGGTCAGTTGTTGCAGGGGCGCCAACTGACCAACATCCACTTCGCGATGGACTTCCTTGAGGGCGCGAATCGTGCGGTGGCCGATGGTGTGGAGCCCGCCATTTCGGCCAAGGGAATGCGCGTCGTCGTCCTGGGTGGAGGCGACACCGGCTCAGACTGTGTCGGCACAGCGCTCAGGCAGGGCGCGGAGTCGATCGTCAACATCGAGCTCTTTGCTGCGCCTCCACGTGAGCGAAGCGAGAAGACGCCCTGGCCCGCCTGGCCCGCCCAGCTGCGCACCTCTTCCTCGCATGAAGAGGCGGCGCATTTCGCTCATGTTGATATACGACGTTATTCGCTTGAGACTTTGCGCTTCATCGACAACGGCGCAGGGGCCGTGGGCGCCCTGGAGGCGCAGCCGGTTCAGTTCGTCGAAGGTGCCCTCAGGGCAGACGGTGCGCCCGAGCGCATCGAGGCCGATCTTGTCCTCTTGGCGATGGGCTTTGTGGGCGTGGACGCCTCGGGCGCAGAGGCGCTCTCGCTCGATGCGCGCGGGAGCTTTGCGGCAAACGATTTCCAGACTTCGAATGCGAAAGTGTTTGCCTGCGGAGACGCGCGCCGAGGTCAATCCCTTGTGGTCTGGGCGATCGCCGAAGGTCGTGAGTGCGCGGCCGCTGTGCACCGTCAACTCGGGGCGTGAGAAGGATCTGTGAGAGGTGCGTGAGAGACGCGTGGGCCGCTTCTCACGCATCATCGGGGAGGAGTTCCCATGCACGCCTTTGTTCGCTTTCGCCTTCCGGACGGCTCGCTCGTCGAGCTGAGTCACGGCGACATGATTGGTCGCCTCATGACCGCTGCGCTCTGCATCGATGACCCGCGCGTCTCGGAGGCGCATGCCGTTGTCAGCGTGCGTCGGGGCGAGCTCGCGCTGCTCTCACTGCGTCGCATGTTTGGCGTGCGCGGTAAGCCGGTGAACGACGCAACGCTTCGCGCGGGGATGGCCATCGAGCTGGCGCCCGGCCTCTTCCTTGAGGTCGTGGATGTGCATCGCCCCTCGACCGTCCTTGCGCTGGAGGCGCCCGGCGTGGGTCGCTGGATTCTCACGCCGACGGCAAGCCTTCATCTCGGCCCACCACCGCTTGTGACGCCGCGTTTTGAGCCCGATGCGGCGCTGCATCTTTGGTGGAACGGCGAGAGCTGGCGCGCACGCACGCGCGGTGAGTCCTTCTCCGTCGACGCAGAGACCACGCTGCGCGTGGGCACGCTGGACGTCTCATTTGTGTTGCTCGACGCCGTGCAAGGAGGCGTCACCACGCCGAATCAAGGCGCGCTGCTGGAGGCACCGCTGCGCATTGTCGCTTGGTACGACAGCGTCGAGATTCATCGCGAGGGAAGGCAGCCCGTCACGATAAGCGGCATTGGCGCGCGCATCTTGAGCGAGCTTGTTGTGCTCGGTGGCCCCACGGAATGGCATGTGA
Organism: Sandaracinaceae bacterium; assembly: GCA_044373065.1. Lineage (GTDB taxonomy): Bacteria > Myxococcota_A > Polyangia > Polyangiales > Sandaracinaceae > JAFLCL01. The sequence continues at coordinate 2,330 of JBILQT010000158.1, read as the reverse complement.
TTGCCAAGGAAATCTGGCGCGAACCGACCGACCCGTTTGAGCTCCGGCATCGTTGGGACGTCACCCTCGCGCGCCTCCGCGCACGACTCAAATCTGCCGGCATCCGAGGTGACCTGCTGCGCTCGGCAGGCACAGGTCATATTCAATTCATACGGAATCCGAGCGACCTCGTCGAAGACCGTACGTGATCCTCAGCGCAGGTCTGCGCTCACCGCCATGACGACGACGCCGTCGCGAAAATTGGCCGGCCATGGTGTGGAGCGCAGGGCACTCTCGATGCAGAGCAGTTGGTCGGCGTTGGGCGCCCACGCCGAATGAACGGAGAGTCGATCGACCTGCACCGTCCGGCCTCGAATGACCACGTGAAACCCGAGCGAGGCGCCGTAGGGCACCGTCCGAATGTCACCCGCGCAGTGCTCCAGCTGCGGCACAAGCACGCTGCGCATCGTCTCGCCTGTCCTTGCATCATCACCGCTGAAGACGACATCGAGGCGATTGGGTCGCGGCAGCACGCCGGGGAGAGCTGGCGCACCTGGCGCAAGCGAGGCCTCGCGTGACTGCGTGAACACAGCGCCAAGGAGACCACCAACCACGCACGTCGTGAGAATGCCAAGACCTGCGAGCAATGCCGCGATGGTGGTGACCATCGCGGAGCGCGATGCGAGGCGTGTGCGCTCGCCTGACTGCGCGCGCATGGGTGCGAAGGGCAGGACAGTCGGCGGGCTCGCCGGTGACTCCGCGAGGGCGGCATGGCGCACCACGGGCTGAGAGCGCGTCACATGGAGAACAGAGATCGCGCCCGACGTGCTCTTGCGAAGGCGCGCCAGTGCATCGCTGGCATCGCGCGGACGATCGGCCACCGACTTGGCCAAGAGCGAGTGCACGAAGGCATCGAGCTCCGGCGGCGTCTGCGGAGCGAGGACGCGAACGGGCGTGGGCTGCGTGAGGTGCACCGCGCCAAGCAGTTGCGCGTAGTTGCTTGCGGGAAAGGGAAGTTGGCCCGTCAGGCAAAGGTAGAGCAGCACGCCCATCGACCAGACATCGACCGCTGGGCCTATCGCATCCCCGGTGAGCTGCTCAGGGGCCATGAACGCAGGCGTGCCCACAGCGACACCCGCCTCGGTGAGACGCACGAGGTTTCCCTCTGCGAGCTGCGCGACACCAAGGTCGATCAGGGTCGCGCGCGTGCCATCGGGTGAGACGATCACATTCGCCGGCTTCACATCGCGATGCACCACGCCGATGGCATGCAGTGCCGCGAGCGCATCGAGCAGCGTCGCAGCCAGCGCAACGACCTGCGCAGGAGGCAGACGCCCCTCCTGCGAGAGCAGCTCGTGAAGGCTCTCGCCCGCGAGAAGCTCCATCACGATGAAGGGCGGATCGCCCTGGAGATGAAGGTCGTAGATGCCCACGAGCGAGGGATGCGCGACGGCCGCTGTGGCACGCGCCTCACGTCGGAAGCGCTCCATCTTGAAACCATCTTGGGCGCCCTCACCGAGCAACACCTTGATCGCCACGCGACGTCCCAGTCGCTCGTCTTCGGCCTCGTACACCGCACCCATCCCGCCACGTGAGATCGGGTGCAGGACACGGTAGCGATCGAGGAGTCGGTCGCCGGGACGAAGGTCAGGCATGAGGACGAACGATGCCATAGCGCGATGCATCCTCGTGCCTCGTGTGAGATCCGAGAGGGAAGCTTGCGCCTTGCGTTCCTCAAGCGATCTATGCGTAGACTCCCGCGACGCGTTCGGTTTGACCGCGCTCTCGGAGGATTCGATGAACAAGATGAAGTCGCTCGCGGCAGATGAAATCGTAACGGAGCGCAAGCTCGGCCGACGCTCCATGGCTCTCATGGGCGGCGCAGCAGCTGGCACAGTTGCAGCGCTTGGTGTTCTCTCAACGACGGGTTGCTGCCTCTCGGGCGCAGGCAACGCCGGCGGCGCAACGACGGGCTGCTCGGACAGCGATCCGTCCGACGGCGCAGGCCGTGGCACGCACTGCGGCGCAGCTGCACCAGGCGGAACGCCGGGCATGGCCTCGGGCTGCTCGGACAGCGATCCGACGGACGGCGCGGGCGCAGGCACGCACTGCTGATTTCAGCGGCTCATGGAGCCAACGAGGACGCCACGACTCGCAAGGTCGTGGCGTTTTCCTTTCCGTCGAAGCGTGTCGATGCGGGACTGAATTGGGGGGACTGAATGGCGGTTCAACAACGCAGGCCGCTACAAATCCTCGGGGCGATTGGGGATCGCGACCTGGGGCGCGAGTTCATCGATGGCCGAGGAGAGATCAGGATGGAGCTCGATGCGTGGAGGCGGCGTGCTCGCCTC
>JBILQT010000492.1:0-3898 GCA_044373065.1 Sandaracinaceae bacterium | reverse complement strand
TCGCCCAACGAAGAGCAGAAGTACGGCGTGGCCAAGATCGATGCGGCGCTCTCGTACATCGAGGCGAAGCTCGGAGCGCCCGTGCGCGGCACGCTTCCGATTCGGCTGGATGCACTCAAGGTCACCGTGGAGCGCGATGGCGCAGACAAGCGGCTTGGTCTCGATGCACTCACGGTGCGCGAGCTCAACACCGCGACGCGCGCCCTCCTTGCGAAGAGCGGAAGCGATGCACGCACGCGTCGATCGCCGATCGAGCAGGCCTTCGCCAAGAGCCTTGCAGGCGAGAAGGTGCTCAAGGAGACGACGGTGCGCTTCGTCGATGGGCACCTCTCCTTCAGCAAGGTCCCGCTCGCGCATCTCGATGCGTTCATGAAGCGCGTGCGCGCGACCGAGTGGAAAGAGAAGGGGCCGACCAAGAAGGCCGAGGCCAAGAAGGCGCCGAACAAGAAGACGCCGACCAAGAAGACGCCGCGCTGAGTCACAGCCAACGTTGGCGGTGGCCACGGCCAACGTTGGCTGTGGCTTCCCTTGCGCGAGAGATCACAGGGCTCCCGTACGCGCTTGCGCGAGGGCGCGGGTGCGGGCAGCGTCCAGTGATGTCGCTTGCCCTTCGCACCCAGGCCACGAGCGCTGCTTGGCGCGCAGCGGCAAGTCTCATGGTGGTCGCCACCCTCTCAAGCGCCTGCGTGCGCAACCCTGGGACCATCATTCGAACGGGCTCAAACCAAGTCGGCGAGCGCATGTTCGGGCTCTATCCGTGCGGTGAGGATCGCCCCGAGATGGTCGAGCTCGACGGCACCCGACCGCTGACGGTCTTGGTTCACGGCTGCACCTCGTCGGGCGCGCGCTTTCGAACGCTCTCCAACGTCTTTGAGGCGCACGGGCAACAGACGCTCTGCTTCAACTACAACGACCGCGACTTCCTCAACACCTCGGCATCGCAGCTCGCGGGCGCACTCGAGGCGGTGCAGCGCAACTGGCAGCCTCAACAGATCACGCTGCTTGGTCACAGCCAAGGCGGTCTCATCGCGCGGCGAGCGCTGCAATCCGATCTACCGCACGGGCTTGTGATGGGAGACGGCTTTCAGTTCCGGCTGGTCACGGTGTCTTCCCCTTTCCACGGCATCGCGTCGTCCTCCGACTGCAGTCAGTACTGGCTCCACGCCCTGACGCTCACCACCACGCTGGCCGTCTGCATGGGCATCGCGGGCAACAAATGGAACGAGATCCCGCCTGGCTCGAGCTTCATGACCAACCCCTCGCCCTTGATCGGGGCGGTGAGCCAGCATCTTCAGATCGTCACCGATGAGCGCGACACCTGCCGCACGCTGAACGACACCGGGGATTGCTCGGTCGACGATTTCGTCTTCGGGCTCGACGAGCAGTACAGCGACATCGTGTCGGCCGATGCCCGGGTCACCACGGTCGAGATTCCATCCGGACATGCCGCCGCCGTGGGCGAGAATCGCGTGCCGCCGCTCCGGCTCATCGCCGTGCTTGAGCAACAAGGCATTCTCGCGACCACGCCTCCCGAGCGAGAAGCGGAGATGCTGGCGTACTTGGAAGCGCTCTACCGCTGACCCTTCTGTCCTGCTCGCTTGCGCTGGGCCGCGCTGGGCCACAGCCAACGTTGGCGGTGGCCACGGCCAACGTTGGCTGTGGCTTCCCTTGCGCGAGAAATCGCAGCGACCAACGCGCATGACGCATGAGACCCTTCGCGCATCAGCCAACCCCTCGGAGGTCTCATGTTTCATGGTGGTCGAATCGTCGCGCGTGCACTCAAGGCCGAAGGCGTCACGCATGTCTTCACGCTCTGCGGTGGGCACATCCAGAACATCTATGACGGCTGCATCGATGAGGGCATTCGTGTCGTCGATGTGCGGCATGAGCAGACGGCGGGGCATGCGGCGGATGGCTATGCGCGTGTGACGGGCAAGCCCGGTGTGGCGCTGGTGACGGCAGGTCCCGGCGTCACGGATGTCGTGACCGCGGCGGCGAATGCGCAGCGTGCAGGTGTGCCGCTCATCATCATCGGAGGCGCGGGCCCGATGGCCTACAAGCACATGGGCTCCTTGCAGGACATGGATCACGTCGAGCTGATGAAGCCGATCACCAAGTGGTCTGCGACCGTGACGGAGGTGCGTCGTTTGGAGGAGTTCGTGACGATGGCCTTCCGCATCGCGACGACGGGCGTGCCGGGCCCGGTCTTCCTTGAGATGCCGCTCGACATCCTGATGAACTACGCCTCGGACGATCAACTCGTGCGGCCCACGGGCTATCGCAGTGAGCATCAAGCAGCGCCCTCGAAGCAGTCGATTGAAGAGGCCGTGAAGCTCCTCGATGCAGCGGAGCGGCCAATGATGATCTGCGGCTCACAGCTTCGTTGGAGCAGCGACAAAGAGTCCTTGGAGCGCTTCCTCGCGAAGCGCCCGATGCCGACCTACTTGAACGGCATGGCGCGCGGTGCGCTGAGCAACACGCATCCCTCGTTCATGAGTCGCTCGCGTCGCGCGGCGCTGACGCATGCCGATGTCGTGCTCGTCTTCGGCACGCCCTTCGACTTCCGTGTCGACTATGGGCGCGAGGGCACCTGGGCCAAGGATGTGAAGGTCATTCAAGTCGACTTGGATGCGCGCGAGCTCGGTCGCAATCGCCATGTGGATGTGGGCATCCCGGCCGATACGGGTCACACGCTCGCGGCGCTGGAAGAGGCGATGCAGGCGAAGGAAGGCGGCGAGTGGCTGGCCAAGATTCGCAAGGATGAGGAGGGCAAGCAGGCGAAGATTCGCGCCGAGATCACAAGCGGCGCATCGAGCCCGCCGAACCCGCTCTGGGTCTGCAACGAGCTCGCGAAGTACGTCGAGGCAGACACGATCATCGTCGGTGATGGCGGCGATTTCGTCGCGACCGCAGCGAACACGATGCCCGTGCGCTGGCCAGGCTTGTGGATGGACCCAGGCCCGCTTGGAACGCTCGGTGTGGGCCCGGGTTACGCGATGGCGGCGAAGCTCGTGCGGCCTGGCTCGCGCGTCATCCTCGTCTATGGCGACGGCAGCTTTGGTCTCCACGCGATGGAGTTCGAGGCCATGGCAAGGCAGGGCATCAAGGTCGTCGCAGTCATCGGCAACGATGCAGGTTGGACGCAGATCCTTCGCGGCCAGCGCGACATGTTTGGCGAGCAGCGCTTGGTCGCGACGAAGCTCAACTACACGCGCTACGAGAAGGTCGCCGAGGCCGTTGGCTGCAAGGGCTTCTGGGCCGAGACACCCGAGCAGGTCATCGCGGCATTCGAAGCTGCGTTCGCCTGTGAAGAGCCTGCGGTGGTGAACGTAAAGATCGCCGAGAGCGACTTCCGCAAGGGCGCGATCAGCGTCTGAGAATCGCCAAGCCGAACGCACATCGTCTACCCTCCCGCGCGTGCCGCTTGAGGCACACCAGCAAGGACGCCCATGGACCCGACACTCCTCTACACCATCTCCACCTTCGAGGCGGGGTTCTTCGATTTCGTCGTCGCGGTCGCCGTGATCGGCGTCGCGTTCACGCTCGTGCGCAAGGCCGATGCGACGGCGGGCTATGTGCTTGGCGGCGCGATGGGCATTCGCTTTCTGGCCTCGTGCTGCACGCGCGCATTCGGTCAGGTGCAAGACCAGATGAGCATGGGCGACGCGAGCGTGATGATCGGCGGCGGTCTCGCCATCATTCGTCCCTTCTTCGATCTCATCGTCTGGGGCGCCGTGCTCTTTGCGCTCGTGCAGCTCGCGAAGAAAGTGCCGAATCAGGGTTAACCCTGGCGCACGCTTCCTAGGAAGGCCCCATGCGTGATGCGCGTGGGGTCTTTTTCGTCCGCGATGGGTGCCCCCAAGTGCACGTTTCATCTTCTCGACGCCGCATCGAAAGG
>JBILQT010000491.1:0-3900 GCA_044373065.1 Sandaracinaceae bacterium | reverse complement strand
CGCACCCACCACCCCCCTCGGCCGCAGCCCGGAATGATGCAGCCCGGAATGATGCAGCCCGGAATGATGCAGCCCGGAATGATGCAGCCCGGAATGATGCAGCCCGGAATGATGCAGCCCGGAATGATGCAGCCTGGGCAGCCCAACATGATGGCTGGGCAGATCCAGATCTCGAACGGCACGCGCGTCCAAGCCATGTGGCAAGGCGATGGCCAGATGCATCCCGGCATCGTGCGCGGCTTCCAGAACGGCATGTACAACATCGACTGGGAGGAGTCGCGGCTGGGTGCCTCGACGTTCGTCTACCCACAGCAAATTCACGTGCAGATGATGGGCGCACAGGGATTCGGGCATCACGACCCACACGCCAAACATGTCGACCCGAATGCGAAGTTCGCTGACCCGAATGCGAAGCACGTCGACCCGTATGCCAAGCAAGCCGACCCGTATGCCAAGCAGGCCGACCCGCACGGCAAGCATGTCGACCCCTACGCCAAGCAGGCCGATCCGTATGCCAAGCAGGCCGACCCGCACGCCAAGCATGTCGCGCCTCAGGGCAAGCAGGCCGACCCGCACGCCAAGCATGTCGCGCCTCAGGGCAAGCAGTTCACGCCCCAGGTTGGCTCGCATGTGACGGCGCAGCACCCGAGCGGTCAGTGGTATCCGGGGCGCATTGTGCAGATGCAGAACGGGATGATCGGCGTCGATTGGGATGACGCCAAGCTCGGTCAGTCCACTTGGGTGCACGCGCATCAGGTGCGCTGAGCGCCGAGACAGTCGAGTCCTTCAGAGCGCGAGTCCTTCGGGGCTCGCGTTTTTCGTGGATGCGCCTGCTCCAAATCACAACGGAGGCGAAGCATCGTTGATCCCGCAGCGCTTTTTCGGCATGCTCGCGAGTCACATGGAAAACGAGTCCCTCGTACAGCGCGACGCCCAGCTCCTTCAACAGGCCATGGGCATCGGTCAAAACCTCAGCTTCATCCTGGTGTTCGCGACCGCAGCGTTCTTCGCGGTGCTCGGCGTCATCACGGTGATCGCCTCCTGCCTCAACTACAACATCGAGGCGCCCCACAACTTCGAAGGCGTCTCGATCAGCGGCATTGTGATGGTCGTCGTCCTCGCGATCTTCAACGCCTTCGACTACCTGACGAAGATCGGCGACCGCGTGGCGCTCATCTCCTGGTCGGTCGTCTGCCTCTTGATCGGCTTTTTGACGATGGCTGTCTGCGTCTACGTGTGGATGGGCTTGGGCGGCGCTGCCTGAGCATCACAACATCGCTAACTGAAACGAGGGCCTTTGCGCCCTCGTTTTTCGTTCCGTCCTCAGGAGAGCGCGCTACGCAGCAGGGTCGCCCGCGAGGATCGAGACGCCGTTGATGCGCACACCACGCTGAATGACGGCCAGGTAGATCAGAGGACGCGTTCCCACGACGCGAAACGCGTGCGTCGAGTGCGCTGGCATCGGCGCCGCTTCACCAGCGTGCACGAGGCGACCACGCGAATCCTCGAGCGCCCCCTGAAGCACAAGCACAACCTCATCGCCGAGATGCTCGTGCTCTGGAAAGCTCGCGTTCACGCCGAGCCGCACAAAACCCGTCACCGCATCTGTGACGGAGGGACCGCCCTCGACGTGAAAAATGTCCACGCCGGGCACAGGGCCTGCGCTCCAGACATCCGCGCTGTCCACCGCGAGCAGAAAGCGCGCTGCCGTCGCGGCATCCACATCCAAGAGCGAGGCGACCTTGGCCTCAAGCTCATCAAAGCGATGTGTGCTCGCCAACGATTGCATCAGACGCGCGCGCAGGCTCTCGGGGCCTCCACTCCGCTTCGCTTCCGACATCGCCAGAACGAGCGATTCGAGCTCACCCTCTGAGGCACCCAACGCCTCAAGCGCATCGTCGAGGACGTCCTTGGGCTTGCGCGAGTTCATCGCGCCTTCTCCACCTTGCCGTCATCCTCCAAGAGCCCCCGCAGCGCGCGAAGAGCCCCTGCCATGCGCGACTTCACCGTCCCGAGGGGAAGTGCCAGTCGCTCAGCCATCTCGCTCGAAGAGAGGCCCTCAAAATACGCGAGCATAAGAACTTCGCGTTGTGACTCAGAAAGCGCAACAAGGGCGTGTCGAAGCTCATCTTTCTGAAGAAGCGTCTCGGGTTGAAGCGCGCCGTCGTCCGGGCTCTCGCCCACGAGTGGCTGTGTCCACGCAAAGCCTGCTGAGCGTCTGCGGTCGAGCGAGCGGCTCCGCATGATGAGCAGGAGCCAGGCGCGCACACTGGCACGCTTCGGATCGTACGAGCCTGCCCTGCGCCAGACCTCGAGAAAGACATCGTGGGCGATGTCCTCTGCATCTCGCCTCGAACCGAGCACGCGCATGCCGAGCGCGAGCAGAACGCCACCGTAGCTCTCGTAGAGCGCGGCCAGGGCGCTGCGATCACCGGTCGCAACACGTTCCATCAGCGCAATGTCTTGCGCTGCGATCTCGTGCTCGCGGGAAAGTTCGTCCAAGTGGTTTCTCATTGGAGAAGCCAACCGCAGCCTCTCAGGAGCGAGAGCATGCCCCAGCCAGTGCACTGCCCGGCAAGGTGAAACTGCGTGGAGCAGAGACGACCGTGCCCCATTCGGTGACAGACGCAGGCCATGGGCATTCGCGAACGACGCATCGAACCAGAGGGGCGCTGCGCCAAAAACGACTGACTGCAGTTGCCCTGTCACCTCAGCATGTACGCGCCGTTGCACGCATCGGATCGCGGAGACCGACACGAGCCCCAACAAGTTCAGTGCATCGCGAAGCCCGTGTCGATGACCTCGCAGCTGCCCGTGCTGACGTCGGTCGAAAAGCAATGCGCGACAAGTGACTGCGCGTAGTCGGTGCGAATGAGTCCGCCATGTCGCTGCGCAGGCGTGAGCTCGGCCATCGGGCACTGAATGTAGGCCCGCGTTGTTGATTGCCCACCGCGGGTGAAGTTGCCTGAGAAGGGCAGCGCGCGCGTTGTCAACGAGGCGACGGGGTGATGCGAGGGCAACGCCAACTGCGAACCAAACGCACGCGCCCAGAGCTCGCTCGCCTCATCCACGATGAGCGGATCGCCTATCGCGTGAAACTGCAAGACGGGCAGCGGTGGCGCCGCGAGCGAGTCGGTTTGCCCGGCGTACGCAAGTGGATCGGCACCGTCGAGGATCGTCGCGCCAACGCCGAGCACCGCCCAGGGCATCGGCTGTGGGCGGCGCAGCTCGCGCGCCAAGAGTGCGCTGAAGAGGCCGCCAGAGAGCAACTCGGGGAAGCCCGCAGCAGCCACGAACACCGCGGCGCCGTCGAGGTCGGTGGAGACCTGGCTCGTGATGGAACCAGAGATGCCGCCGAGCGAGAGGCCCATGTAGAAGACGCGCGAACCATCGAGTGGGCTCGGCACGCCCAGCGTCGTCCCGACGCGCGTAGAGAGCGCATTCAGCCCCGTGATCACGGCGAGGTGATCGGCGACGGCCTGGCGGAAATTTTCGCGCGTGTAGATCGGCGCATCGAAGTTGAGGAAGGAGAGATCACTTCCGCCCGATGCGGGCGCGCGATGACCATGCTCAGGCAAGTCGATCGCAACGAACGCAAACCCTTGCTCTGCAAGGCGACGCGCCACGTGGAAGAGCTCGCGGGGAGATTGGCCGCCACCATGCTGAAAGAGCACGACGGGATAAGGCGCCGTGCCTGTGCTCGGCAACGCGACGAGCACCGCGGGCTCAGTCGTGCCGCGCGCCATCGGTGCGCCATCCGCAGCCGCCGTCATCGGGTTCATCCCGTCGCGATAGTCCGGCAAGCGCAGCACGCCGGAAGCAACTGGGAAGCGAATCGCTGCGGCCGTCGCGGCATCGGGTGCGTCTTCTGCCGGAATCGCCGCGCGTGCGAGCGTTTCC
>JBILQT010000157.1:0-17284 GCA_044373065.1 Sandaracinaceae bacterium | reverse complement strand
GCAGACGAGCACCTCGCTGGTTCGCGCCGCGTGGGTTGTCGTCGTTGGCTACGGCTTGAAGCTCCTCGCGTGGACGGTTGATCACGGCGCCATCGTCGACCGCGTGAATCGCACGACGATGCTCATCGCGTTTCCATCGGTCCTCGCGCTCGGTTGGGCGACACGTGAGGCGCGCTTGGAGAGGTCGCGCGGGCTCGCCTTCATCGCTGGCTTTGCTGGGCTGCTCTACGCGTATTCGCACCTCGAAGGGACAACACGCGCACCCAATGTGCTCGCGCGCTTGGATGTGCTGCATGGCATTGGCGCTGCGCTCTTTGTGACGACGCTCGTGCTCGCCGTGCTGGGCCGCATCGCACGCACCGAGACGCAGCGCGCCCTCATGCTCGCCTGCCTTGCTGTCCTCGTTGCGCTCATCACGCCGCATTGGATCGGCGGCTCCCTCGCGCCTCTCCCCACACGCATCGCCGACTACATCGCGCGCCTTCGTGAGCCCTTCGCCGAGAGCGGCGCGCGCTTTCCGCTCTTCCCTTGGCTCGGTCATGCGCTCTCGGGCGCGGCATTTGGGACGCTCTTTCGAAGTGCGAAGAAGGATTTGGGCGAGACGGAACTTCCGCTCGTCAGGCGCATCTGGGTGCCCTTTGTCGTCGCACTCTGTGTGGCCTTCGTCGTCTACGAGGGAGGCTTCGTTGCGCCGCTCATCCTTGGCCGCATGGAGTCACTGCGCGCCCTCTTGCGCTTGATGTTCTATGGCGCCCTCGCAATCGGCTTCTCGTCCCTGCTTGCGTGGATCGGCCCGAAATTCAAGGCGTTCTACAATGCCATGCGCACGCTTGGGCAGAGCTCGTTGCTCGTCTACGGCGCGCATTTGGAGTTCGCGTATGGGCTCGCAGGCGTGCCGATCGCGCGCGCACTTGGGTGGCCGCTCTACCTTTTCGGCATCGTGCTGCTCACGCTTCTGATGCTCGTCTTGGTGCATGCCGTGGAGCGCTTCGAGAAGCACTTCGATAAGCGAACGCAGCGCGCGTAAGGGTTTCGAAATTGCGAGCTACTTGCGGTGGGCGCGCATCCGTGGCGTCATCGCCGCCTCCGCGAGGTTACCGGCAAGGGCTGAGCCGCGTGGGTGGAGAGTTCGATGACCCACGTCGTAATCGTGACGGACCGTTCAGAAGTTGAGCACGCATGGCATTCGCTCTGCGTTCAGCTCGGCGCGAGCGTCGTCGATGTCCTTCGGCCTGAGCTATGCGCGGCCAACATGACGCCCGGGCGTCCTATCCTCATCGATGCGGCCTCGAAGGCCTACGATGAAGATGAGCTGCTTGCGCAGACAAGCCTCGCCCGCGCGCTGGGCTCGCCCGTCGGGGTGGTGCTGCCGAGCTCAACGTTCGCGGCGATCGAAGAGCTGCTCGAGGACATCTGTGCGCGCCGTGTTGCGCATCGTGAGGAAGAGGTCTCGCGCGTCGTCTCGAGCCTCGTGCGCTCGGTTCCAACGCGTGCGCGCTTTGAGTATCTCACCGTCTCGCCGCGCTCGGCCGCGTTGCTCGGTGTGCTCGGCGACGGCACGGCGCTTCACCTTCCACGCCCTTGCTCCGATGAGGACGACGACACGGATGTGATCAGCATCGTCATCGCGGATGACGCCGCGAGCGCGACCGTCGAGCTCGCCTCCGGCGTGCGCTTTGTGCTTCACGCGGGCGATGTGTTCATGGAGTCGCGTCCGCCGACGATGTCGACGGCAGGGCAAATCGTTGCGCCCACGCAGGCGCTTGCGCTCTCCTCGATCGACGGGACCAAGCTCGGTGCGCGTGTGCGTGAGCTGCGCGTCGCGGCCGGCCTGACGCAGGCTGAGCTCGCGCGTCGCACGGGCATTCATCGCCCCAACATCGCGCGCGTCGAAGCCGGTCGGCACACGCCCTCGCTTGAAACCCTCGCGCGTCTCGCTGCAGCGATTGGCGTCCCTACGGCCAGCGTTCTCGAGATTGGCTAGGCCTCACGCGAAGGGGAGACCGACCGCCCCTGCGTGAAGCCAGGCGAACACGGCGCCCGCGGCTTGGATTGCAGCGTCGCGCTTGAACTGATTCCAATCGCGTAGCGCCGTCGAGCCGACGATATTCGTCACGCCGAGCACACACGCGAAAGGGATGTTCGCACCCACTGCGGCGCTCGCAACGCCGAGGACATCCATCGACTCCGCATCCGCGCCGACGAGCCCACGCACCTGTGCTGCGACGTTGTCGTCGGTGGTGAATGCGAGGGGGGAGGCAACGGGCACGGCGAACGTGCGCATGCGGCCTGTGGCGAGGCCCGCAACGATGGCAGGGCTAGGCTCGAAGGTGGTCTGCATCGGGGGTGGCCACGCCGCCTGACCGCGCAGCACGGCATGGTCGAGTGTGAGCACCTTGGTCGGCACGATGACGTCGTAGGGCCGGTAGTCGGCCTGGTTCGGATACACGCCGCAGGTGCCGATCTGAATCACTGCACGCGGCTGAATCGCCAGGAGACCACGGGCCGTCGTCGCGCCCGCAACGCCAGCGCCAAAGCCAATCACCTTCGAGCGAACGACGAGGCCTCGCACCGCACCCTCGAGCGAATCGCCAAACTGCGCGCGCAGGCCCACCAAATCCGGGGCGCTTGCGCCGACGATCAACACATCCGTTCGTCCGTCACTCACCGTCATGCAGCGAGAGTAGCTGCCCTCGCCTGGCACGTGTTGGCGGTTTCCCGTTCGCGCATGCCGAAGTACGTCGCGGCATGCCCTCCGCTGAGCTCGAAGCCCACGATGAAGCCCGCTATGCCCGCATCGAGGCCTGCGTTCGAACGCGCCTCGAGAACAACATCTCGCCGGACAGGCGCGGCGAGCCTGAGCGCATCGCGGAGGCCTGGGGCGTTCCTCTGCCTGAGTCTTTCTCCGAGCTCTTCCGCCGCCTCCATGGCGTCACGCTCATTGGCGAAGGTGGCGTGATGGAGATCTTCCATACGGATGAGAACGTCGCGCTCCAGCGCGAGGACTCGCTTGCGCTGAGCTCCACACCGCGCGCCCGGGTTGTGTTCTTCGCGAGCGATGGCGGCGGTTGCCAGTACTTCTTCGATGTCGACGACTACTACGGCCACGGGCGCTACGCGGTGCTCCTTGGCGACTGCTGCTCGGATGTTTGCTACTTCGTCGCGACCTCGTTCTATGCAGCCGTGGAGCGCGTGATGGATGGCCCCGAGACGCACAACTGGGAGACCGACCGAAGCCAGCTTCCGCGTCCTGAAGGCTCCGACCGCGGGCGTCGGAGTCCTGATCCGTTCTTCTGACATTCGATGCGCATCGTGCTCATCCAATGTCGGACGAATGCCTGAGCGCCTTGCTTTGCATGGGGATTTCGCTGGCCCGCAGGTTGAACAGAGCAAGGCCAACATGCGCAACCTCGGCGGTCTCTCGGCCTTCCTCCTCGTTCTTCTCTCGCTCATCGCACACCACTTCGGCTGGGTGGATGGCCCGCTCTTGTTGCGCACGGGTGCTGTTGCGGTTCTCGTCGTCTTGCTCGTGGGCGTTGTCCGCCTGCCTTGGGATCTCACCTTCCAAGCGCGCGGTGCGCTTGCCCGTCAGCGCGCTGCGCGTGCCCGAGGTCAGAAAGTCAACGATGTTGACATTGCCTTCGCGAAGGCGAGTGCAACGCGTGCGCTCTGGCTCGCGCTTGTGCTTCACGTGCTCGGTGCAGGGCTCGCGTTCGGTGCGCGCGCTTGGGTTGGCGACGAGTGGAGTGCGGTGCTCGCGCTTGCCTTCCTCGCCTCGATGGCGCTGAGGCCCATCGCTGCGTTCTATCAACACACGCGCGCGCGCCTCTTCGCGGTCGAGCGCGAGGCCGATGTGCCGCATGCGGATGCGCTCTCACTCGCCGCCTCGATTGCGAACTTGGAGGAGGCGCGGCTTCAGCAGGATGAGGCGCGTGAGACAGAGCGCGAGGCGTTGCGTGTGCAGCTTGCGGTGATGGAAGAGCGCATGCGTGAGGATGCGGGTGCGTGGCGACGCTCCGTCGCGATGACGGATGAAAAGCTGGAGCGCGTGCTGCGCGAGTTCGAGCGCACGGTGGAGAAGACGCAGCAGAGCGCGGAGGTGCTCGCCGGGATTCGCGCGTTTGTGAAGTTGGTGCGTGAGAGTTGATTCGTTGACCCGTCAGTCAACGCTGCGTGTGCGCTTGCGATGGAGGAGTGCCGCAAGCGCGAAGGAGAGCGCTGCAAGGAGGCCGGTGTTGCGTGCCGACGCGGTGCAGCCTCCGCCGCTGGCGCGAACACCAGCGTCGCGTTCGGTTCCCGCATCGAGCGGGGCGACTGGGGCAGCGTCGAGTGTGCTGGCAGCGTCGGGCGTAACGCCTGCGTCGAGCATTGCGCCTGCATCCTCCGGCGGTGGGCAACTGACTGTGAGGGGCGATGGCGCGCTTGTGTTGTTCGCGATGTCGATCGCGGTCACGGAGCTCGGGCCGACGCTCGCGCCGATGCCGAAGCTCTCGTTCTGTTCGAACATGACGGCGCCGCTGATGCCTCGGTACCAGCGGTACGAGGGCGTGCTGCGGAGTGAGATGCCACCCTCGTAGAGCACCACGCCGCTGTCGTCTTCGACGCCTCCCCACGAGGCCGAGATCACGGTGACGACGTAGGGGCCGCAGCACGCGCTGCTCTCGCAGCTCTGCACGGAGCACGAGAGAGAGGTGGGTGGCGCGGGCGTGGGTGGTGGCGTCGTGTCGGGCCCTGCGCCGGTCGTGAAGCGTCCGTACTCGAACTCCGCGCCGTAGAGGCAGCCGCCGATGTTTGCAGGGCCGACGAGGGCGTACTCGGTGTTCGGCAACAGCTCGCGCTCGGGGCACCAGAGTGTGCCTGGGACGAGCAGCACGCGCGTTCCATCGGGGCCGACAAATGCGAACTCGCCGCGCGGTGCACCCGCGTCGGGCATGCCTGCATCGTCGCTGCCGCCCCATCCACCGCCGGTGACGACTCGATTGTTGATCAGCACGCAGCCGTTCGTCGGCCTGTCGGTCAGCACGCCAAACAGCGAGACGCTTCCTTCGCAACGCGCAGTGGGCTGCGAGCACGCATCCACGTGATTCGCGTGGAGGCTCATCGCAGCCACCACACACGCTGCAGACCAAGAACGGAATCGACCCATCGCGACCTCCAAGGGAAGAGAGAAGAAGTCGCGAGCATCGCGATCCGCGCGCAGGAACGCAAGCAGGGCTACTTGGTCTCGTTCATGCGCCGCAGCTTCTCCAGGTACGCATTCTTCGGCGCGGGCTTCACGGGGCGCTCCTCCGTCTCGAGCATCTGCGTGACGCGCTCTGTGCTCTTGGCGATGAGCTCGGGGATGAGCGCGGCCTCGGGGAGGTTCTTCCAATACTTCTTGGGCATCTCGGCCTGCATCGCTTTCACCTTGAGGCGCGCGGGGTTGAAGATGCTGCGGTAGTAGGAGCGCCAGAGCCCATCGAGTGCGTCTTCATCCGGCGCAGCACTGCGGGGAACACCGGGCGTGAAGTGCAGCGTGTCGCCATCCCAATGCATGCACTCATGTGGCGTGAGGATCGACCAATCCATGCCGGTGAAGCGCTTGTGAAAGAGCGGAGCGGCAAGTCGCACGATGCGGTGCTCGGGCTCGAACCAGGCGACGAATTGCTCTCGGGCCTCCTCGGTACCAACCAGTCGAAAGCGCACGAACGCATGCATCTTGTGGATGTCGCGCCCGACGGCTTTGCAGAAGCCCTGCACCATGCGGACATCGGCGTCTGCGGGGTTCGCGAGGAGATGTCGCTCGCCGCCGTGCGTGAGGCGAAAGAGTAAACGGTAGAGTGCACTCCAACGTTGTGGGTCTTTGTGTGCGGCAGCCGTGCGCGCGATGTCGAGAAACGCCGCGGGCACATTCGGGACGGGGCCGAGCTGCGCAAGGGCGGGCGGCGCCTCGGGAAAGAGCGCGGTCTCCGAGGGGTTGTCCTGGAAGAGCACCTCGCTTGGATGCGTGCGTGATGCGAGCAGTGCGCGTGCCTTCTCGCGCCAGGACTCGAAGGTCGGCTCGATGATCACGGTGCGCATGCTCAGAGCTCGCCGCTCTGCGCGGAGCGCGCGTCTTCTGGCGTCGCGGTGGGCGCCTCGAAGTCGAGCGTCATCTGCTGTGGTGGCGGAAGAAAGCGCGCGCGCAGGTCGACCTTGTCGAGGCCAAGGCGCGCGGGTGTGTGATCGGCCGTGATGATGAAGGGCAGCACCTTCTTCATCGGCACGCGGAGGCGAAGAAGGTCGGCCAGGCGCAGGCGTGTGAAGCGTCGTGCGGCGACGATACGGTTCACGTTGCGCACGCCAAGCCCTGGTACGCGCAGGAGAATCTCACGCGGCGCACGGTTGATGTCGGCGGGAAACGAAGCGCGGTTGCGCAGGGCCCAGGTGAGCTTCGGGTCGAGCGCGAGGTCGAGGTTCGGTGCCTGCTCGGTCGTCAGCTCACCGACCTCGAAGCCGTAGAAGCGAAGCAGCCAATCGGCCTGATAGAGACGGTGCTCGCGCACGAGCGGCGGCGCCTTGATCGGCAGGAGCTTGGAGGGCTCGGGGATGGGGCTGAAGCCCGAGTAGTAGACGCGGCGAAGTCGGTAGGTGCGGTAGAGGACGTTGGTGAGGTCGAGCATCGTGCGGTCGCTCGAGGCATCGGCACCGACGAGCATCTGCGTGCTCTGACCTGTCGCGAAGGCTGGAGGCTTGGGCTTGCCGGGCTTGCGTGAGTCCTCGATGCGCTCGTCGATCTTGTTGCGGATGCCGCCCATCGCCTCCTGCGTGCGCGTGAGGTTCTTCTCCGGGGCCAGCGTGTCGAGCGCGGACTGCGAGGGCAGCTCGACGTTGAGGCTGATGCGGTCGGCGTAGTGGCCTGCGCGCGCGATGAGATCCGGCGAGGCCTCAGGGATCGTCTTGAGGTGGATGTAGCCGCGGAAGTGGTGATCCTCGCGGAGCTTGCGCGCGACCTCGATGACGAGCTCCATCGTGTAGTCGGCGCTCTGGATGATGCCGCTGCTGAGGAAGAGCCCCTCGATGTAGTTGCGCTTGTAGAAGTCGAGCGTGAGCTTCACCACCTCATCGGGCGTGAACCGCGCGCGCTGCACGCTGCTCGAGCGACGGTTGATGCAGTAGTGGCAGTCGTAGAGACAGACGTTGGTCAGCAGCACCTTGAGGAGCGAGATGCAGCGACCATCGGGCGCATACGAATGGCAGATGCCCGTGCCGCCTGTGGAGCCGACACCCTTGCTGCCGCGTGAGTCTTTGCGGGCTGCGCCACTGCTCGCACAGGAGGCGTCGTATTTGGCGGCGTCCGCGAGGATTTCGAGTTTGCGGCGGAGTTCCATGAGCGTCTGTTCAGGTCTCTGCGGCATTCTTCGGGAACTGCCAACGTCCGACTTCTGATTCAATCGGCGCGATGTCGAAACTCGACCCCATGTTCGGCGACACGCCGATGCCCGAGCTTGATCTCACTGAGATGCGCGCTCTCGACGTCATCACCACTGGGGCTTCGAGCGAGGGCGAGACACCCGAGTCTCCGATGGAGCCCGTGCTCAAGCTCTGGGAGCTTGGTGTGTGCGTCGAAGAGCTCACACCCGAGGCCATCGTCTTGGACCGCGCCTCGCGTCGCTACATCAGCTACTGGAGCGCGGGCGTGCCGCTGACGACCAGTTGGTAGCGCGTCAGCTTGCGACCGTTACTGGTAGTCCACACCGAAATCCGACCGGTACAGCTCTTCCGCTTTGTCCCCGCGGTGGAGCACCGCCTCCCGTACGTTCTCGCGCTTCATGTCCAGCACTCGCATGACGTTGTCGACCTTGGACATCGCTTCGATGCGGTGGAAGGCGTCGCCGTACTTCTTGGCGAATTCGGCAAGCGCCTTGAGCTTCATGGGGGCGTCCGCGAGGTGGTGACCGTGGGGGTCGAGGATGGAAGCCACGATCTTCCCGCCGATCTCGTTGAAGAAGATCAGATCGGGATGCATGGATCGCCAGTTGCCGGTGGTCTCGTCGCGGTAAGCGACTCCCAACGAGTCGACCGACGAGCGTGAGGGGTTGCGGTACCACCCCCGGACGTCGGAGCGTTTGAGCTCGGCGACGACAACCTCTCTCTCCCAGCCGTTGAGGGACGTGAGCGGGAAGTTGCCTGCCTCGTCGGACATGAGGTGGAGCGGCACGACGGGCGCTGGGACCACGTCGTCGCCGTTTCGGTCGGCGAAGTCTTCGATGCGCGTGCGCGGTGGACGCAGCTCTCCCCGCTGCGGATCGGTCGCCATCGCGCGGACGTTCTCGTACGCCTGCTGGCGCTCGTCGGAGAGGCTCTTGAGCGTGACGCGGTGCTTGCCGAAGAGGCGCTCGGTGATCTGTAGCGCCTCGACATCGACCTTCTCGCGGACCTCCTTGACGGTGGCGAGGGCGGCGGCGCGGACGTACGCCTCGCGCAGGCCGTCGTCCTCGGCGTCGTCAGAGTCTGGGCCAGCGACGTGGTTGACGTAGGAGCGGACGATGTCGGCGCCGAAGGCTTTCTTGGCGACGAGCAGGCCAGTGCGGATGGCGCGGTCGTCGGCGCGCTCGACGAACTCGATGTAGGTGAGGCCTTTCTTGCCGAAGCGACCCTCGATCTGTTTGACGTGCACGTCCCACACCTCTTGGACGGCGTCGTCGAGCTTTCCCTGGTAGCGCATGGCGTACGTGTCGAGGATTAGGTGCAGCTCCTTCTCGACGGCTGCAAGCGCGCCGGGCGCCACTTCGTCCGCCGAGAGCGCCTGCGCGAGTGTGACCAGCCGTTTCACCGGTCGGGCGCCGCGCTGCGGAATCGTTTGCGTAGGCAGCGTCGACCAGGCGTTGCGAACCTCATCAGGCACGTTCGGGTTGGGAAGAAGCTCGCGCCCGTCGAGGACGACCTTCTTCTCCCCGCCGGGCATCTCGTCGAGCTCACCCGTGAGGAAGCGGACGACCTTCACGGCCGTGGTGCGGTCGAAGAAGGGGAGGATGCAGTCGACGGCGTTGAGGCGCTCATCGCCGGGAATGCGTCGGGCGAGCGGGTTGCGTACCATGCGGCCGAGAAGCTGAGTGATGTGCGTGTTGTCGGTCGCGCGTCGGAAGGAGACGAGCACCTCGGCGCGCGGGCAGTCCCAGCCTGTCGAGATGGCGTCCTTCGCGACGAGGACGCGCACGTGGGTCGCCTCCTGCACACGCTGTGGCTCTATCCACTTCACGTTCCAGGAGCCGAACTTCTGCTCAACGTGGTCGCCAAGGACGTGACGCACTGACGCCGCGCTCAGCTCGGGGTACTCGGAAGCGATGGTGTCGAGCGCCACACCGATTTCGTCGGGGTTGGGCGTGTTCGGGGTCTGCAGGATGAGGAGAGGCAGGACGCTCTCGTTCAGGCCCTGCGACGCGGCGTACTTCTTCCAGCGCTCGGTCGATTCCTTCAGCTTGCGTGCGCCGCGCCGCACGAGGACGGAGTCGAAGTTGCCCGCCTCGTCCGGGATGTCGAGGACGAGCGTGTCCTTCACGAGACCCGACTCCTGCACGCGGATCGGGTCGACGCGCACGTCTTGCAGTGCGCGTCTCCTTCCGGTCGCCTCGGCTTGCTGCATGGCGTCCTGGAAGTGCTTGGGAGTCGCCGAGATACCCCACACGATCGGGATTGCTGGACGCGCACTCGTCCCGTTGACGAGCTTGCGCACGATCGTCGGCTTGTCCGCCGTGTTCTTGGCGCTGAAGCCCCGGTGCGCCTCGTCGAGTACGAAGTAGAGCGTGAGGTCGGGCGCCTCGATCGTGTTGGCGAGCGTCTGCCACAGCGTCCAGCCCTGCATGTCAGGTGCGGCCGTGCCCGGGAGCGATGGCTGGGGCTCGTCGGCTGAGGGCTCGACGTGTCCGCGTGTCAGCAGCGACTTGCTGCTGAGCTTCTGCGTGTTCAGGAAGTACACCTTACCGGGCTCGAGCCGCGGTTTGGAGAACGGCGGTTCGATGAGCATGAGGTTGGAGTACGTGAACTTCTCGGACGCCTGGAGCAGCCGCGTGAAGGTCTGCAGGTTCAGGCTGGGGTCGTCCGAGAACCAGAGCACCACGGCACCTGGGTCGGGTTCGAAGTCGAACGTGTCGTTGCCCCAGAAGAGCGCCTCGATGGCGGCCGCCGCCATGACCGTCTTGCCAGCGCCCGTCGTGGCGGCGAGCGAGAACGAGGAGAGCTCGCCCTTCCCCTTGAAGGCGTCGCGCGCCCGCTTGAGGTTGCTGAGGACGTCATCGACCGCGTCGACTTGGTAGTCCTTGAGTGTGAACTTCACTGCGCACCTCGACCGGACTCGATCTCGAAGTTGCGCAGGTACGACTCGTAGAGGCGCACGGGCTCGATGTGGTTGGGCAACTGCTGCGCGAGCGACTCGAAGAGGCGCTCCTCGTCGGTGACGATGTAGACGACACAGACCCCCTCGACGCGCGTGGTGGCGTCGAAGAAGTCGGAGGCCTTGTCAAGGTCGGCGAGGACGCCGTAGGTGTCGGCGACGTCCCACCCGCCTGAGATATCGTCGATGCGGCGTCCTCGTGCGCCGGCGCGCAGCCAGAGCAGTGGCGCGATCTTCGGGAACTCGCGGTGCGAGGCGACGCGGAGCGGAGCCTCGTAGGTGAGGGTGAAGAACTCGGCGTTCTCCTCGAAGCCGTCGGCTATCGGGAACTCGTCGGTGAACTTGTAGTCGCCCTTGATGGGCTCGCCATCGGGCGTCTTGCCGGTGATGGCGGCCCGGATGCGGGGCTTCGTGATGAAGTCGCAGATTCCCCACTGGGCCCATTCCGCGTCACCGGGGCGGAGGCCCTTGTCCCGCAGGATTCTTTGCTCGTCAGGGCCGACCTCGTTGTTAGTGACGAGGATCACCTGGCGGCGCCCGCCGTCCTGCTTGTTGAGGCGCATCACCGCGTGGGCAGTGGTCCCGGACCCGGCGAAGAAGTCGATTGCAACTGCGGTCGGCTTCTTGAGCAACAGAAAACGCAGGCAGTCTTCGACGGCATACAGCGACTTAGGGAATGGGAATTTTCGCGCAGGGAGCAGCCGATTAAGGAGGCCCGCGCCGCCTGTGCTTGCGTCGTGAGATGTCTTATTCCACACGGTCCGAGGGGTGGAGTCAGTGGTCAGCTGGCTGTTCGCTAGGTCGAGAATGACTACACCATTCTCGTCCTTGCCGAGTGCTGAGACCGTGCCGTCTGCGACTGCCTTTGCTTTTTTAGCTTTCATGTACTGGATTCGCCATTGGCCCGTCTTCTCATTGAAGGTGCCAACACGGACCGTCCCACGCTCGCGCGCGTCAGCGAGCCCGGGCGGCGACAGCTGCCAGAAACCCTCGGTCCCGTCGTCCTTGATCGGCCACACCGCGACGAGCCCGGCGGGCTCGGCGACGGAGCCGCGAGACGCCTCAAGTGGAATAGGTTGCCCCCATGACTCAATGCGACCAGCTCTTACATCTATGAAGATAGGATAGAACTGCTTCGGACGCTGTGCGCGAACCACGCCAATCCCTCGGCGCACCATGCCCTCCCAGAGATCCGACTCTGCGAGCTGGCCTGCCGGAGCATCGGACTCGAACAGCATGTTGTCGCCTGTGCGCGTGAGGTCTGCGCGCCCGATGAACACAAAGTAGAGGTACTCCTCAACACGGGAAAAGCCCTTGTTCCGAGATGTGCCCCCGGGCTTGATCACCGACGATACCATCTGAACCTGCGCGTCCGGAAACGTCTGCTCGAGTAGGAGTCCGAGCCGCAGATACTCCTTCTCGTCGATCGCAACGATCAAGACCGAGTCGTCCGGGTTCAGTAGATCTTTCGCTAGGATCAGTCGGCGCTCCATGAAGGCCAGCCACTTCGAGTGGCGGTACAGGTCGTCGCCCTCGACGTAGTCGTTGTTGTACTTCCAGTCCTTCGCGCCCGTGTTGTACGGCGGGTCGATGTAGATGCAGTCGACCTTCCCTCGGTGCGTGAACAGCAACGTCTCGAGCGCGTGCAGGTTCTCGGCATTGATCACCGTGTGAAACGGCTTGTCGCCGCCGCGCTCGACCTTCCCGGTGGACACGAGGCCGGGGTAGATCGGGTCCCGCGACTGGGCGACGACGACGACGTCATCGAGTGGTGCGGTGCGCTCCTCGCGCCCCCCGTCCTCGCCTGCCGGAGAGAGTCCCTCAAGCTTCACGGCGCGCGCGGGGCGGTCCACCCCGACGACACGCCAGAGCCGCTCGTCCAGCTTCTTCGTGGCCTTTCCGCGCGGGGGCAGCATCCGCACCTTGTCGCCATTGCGCACCCTGCGCCCGGGGAGTTCGACCACCTCCGGGAGGTGGCGTTCGAAGTTGAGGCCGAAAGCACGGCGGTCGGCGAGCGCGCTCACCTCGCGCTCAAGGTCGCGCGCGAGCGAGGGCTCCCTCGTCCGTAGCTCCCGCAAGAGGTCGTTCAATCGGGACATCGGGCCGGTTGTACTTTAGTTCGTTCGCGCCGGGGTAGTGGTACCGTCTCCGGCCATGACCACTTACACCCGGGCGCAGGAGGAGGCGGTCGCGTGCCTCGATCGGCCGCTTCAAATCATCGCGTGCGCCGGGTCGGGCAAGACCCAGGTCATCTCCCAGCGCATCGCCAGGATCCTCGCGCTCCCCGACGTCAAGCCGAAGAACGTGGTCGCGTTCACGTTCACTGAGAAGGCCGCCGCCGAACTGAAGGAGCGTGTGCTCACGATCGTGGAGCAGGAGATCGGCACCGTTCACGGTCTCGCCGAGATGTACATCGGCACCATGCACGGCTACTGCCTGGACCTGCTGCAGCGGCTCGTGCCGGACAAGTTCAAGTTCTCGGTGCTGAGCGACATCACCGCGCAGCTGCTCATCGACAAGTACAGCAAGCAATCCGGCCTGACGACGTGCCCCACGACCGCAGCGGGCGGAATGCTGCGCAAATACATCAACACGCGGCTCTACATGCAGGTCGTCAGCGTGCTGCGCGAAGACAAGGTCGACTTCGACCTCGTGCCGACTGGCGTTCTGGAGTCGTTCGAGAAGCACGGCGACTTGCTCCGCACAAAGTCGCACTTCGACTACACCCAGATCATCCGCAGTGCCGTCGACTACCTCGAAGGCGACCCAATGGAGGACCAGGACTTCGTGCGCGTGCAGGACCACGTGCGCGATGACATTCGGTACGTCGTCGTCGACGAGTACCAGGACGTGAACGCGTTACAGGAGCGACTCGTGTGCGGGCTCGTTCGGTTCGGCGCCAACTTGTGCGTTGTCGGCGACGACGACCAGACCATCTATCAGTGGCGCGGCAGCCAGGTGTCCAACATCGTCACGTTCGCTACGCGCTACCCCGGCGTGAAGCAGGTCACGCTCGACAACAACTTCCGCTCCAGCAAGGGCATCGTCGAGCTGGGCCGTTCCGTCGCGGAGCGCATCCCCACTGGCGCGCGCTTGCCCAAGGAGATGGTCGCCGCGGGCCCTCAGACGTGGGAGCGAGGTGACCTCCTCGCTCTGACGTTCGACGACCCGCAGGCAGAGGCCCGCTGGATCGCGGACCGCATCGAGCACCTGCGCGGCGTCCCGTTCCAGAGCCCTGACGCACCACACCGCGGGCTGTCGTGGTCGGACTGCGCGGTGCTGTTCCGGTCCGTCGCGAAAGACTCGTCGCCGCTCGTCGCAGAGCTGCGAAGGCGCAACATCCCGTTCCTCGTGAAGGGGCTCAATCAACTCTTCGAGAGCCCGGAAATCCAGGCTGTTGTCGGTATCTTTCGGTTCATGATTGCGGAGGTCACGGCGGAGAACCTGAAGGCGCAGTGGAGTGACGCACATCTCATCCCCTCAGTCGGCGACTGGAAGAGGGCTCTCGCGGTGTTGGAGAAGGGCCGTGACTTCGAGAACACGAAGGCGCACTCGGTCTTCAACCTGCAGCGCGTCTACCTAGACTTCCTGGAGGCTCTCGGACTGCGCGAGGACACCGTGCCTGGCGACGGCAGCCGCGCCGAACTCGTCTTCTACCAACTCGGAAAGTTCAGCCAGGTCATTTCGGACTACGAGCAGATTCACTTTATCACTCAACCCAAGGCGAAGTACGAAGGGTTCACCAAGTGGCTCGAGCACCAAGCGCCCGGGCAGTACGCCGACGCGGACTCCGACGTTGGGTACGCCTCCCCCGACGCCGTCACGATCGCGACCGTGCACCAGTCCAAGGGACTGCAGTGGCCGGCAGTGTTCCTGCCAGCGCTCCGTAAGAATCGCTTCCCGTCGCGTGTCATGGGCGGGGTCCAGCTCCAGCACGTCATCCCCGACGCCGCTCTGGACGACCCGGCCCGGTACCGAGGCACGGTCGAGGACGAGACGCGCCTCCTCTACGTAGCGGTCACGCGTGCCCAGAAGTACCTCTACGCCAGCTACGCTCCGATCGCGGACAACCAGCAGCAGAGGAACCGCTCCGAGTTCTTCGAGCACATCGCGAAGCAGCAGTGGGTGTCGACCACGCCAGCCACCATCTCGGGCGAGCGCCTCCCGCCGCAGCCGCTCCAGGAGACGCCGCGGGTCACGCTCTCCTTTTCCGAGCTGAAGTACCTCTTCGAGTGCAACTACCAGTTCAAGCTCCGCTTTCTCTACGGCTTCAACGCGCCCATCCACGAGGCGCTCGGCTACGGCAAGGCCCTTCACGACGCGCTCGCCGAGGTACACAAGCGCGCCCTCGACGGCGACTTCGTCACCAAGGATCTCGCTCCTGCACTCATCGACCGACACCTCAACGCGCCCTTCGCGTACGACGCCCTCCGCGACAAGCTCCGCTCTGCCGGGATCAAGGCAATCGAGCGCTACTTCGACACGCATGGGAAACAAATCGCGAACACCCGGTTCTCCGAGAAGCAGATCCAGGTGCATGTTGCCCCGGGCATCACGGTCGACGGACGCATCGACCTGATCCGCAGCCTCGACACGGGCGAGGTCGCCATCGTCGACTTCAAGTCCAGCGAGCGCGTTCAGGCGGAAGAGGTCACCCGCGACCAGCTCCACGTCTACGCGGTCGGCTACGAAGAGCTCACCGGCGAGTCCGCCGACCTCATCGAGGTACTCAACCTCGACGAGAAGGGTCAAACCAAGCGGGAGCCAGTGAACGAACCGCTCCTCACCGGCGTGCGCGACAAGATCCGCGCCGCAGGGGAGCGTCTACGCAAGAACGACCTGCCGCGCCTCGCTGAGTGGGAGCAGCAAACGTGCGGCAAGTGCGACATGGTGGGACTTTGTCGAGCGCGCCCGGCGCGCTGACTTGGTTCGTTGGTATTTGATGCGCTCGGCACGCACGCAAAACTGTTGCGCTGGCCTTGCATAGCGGGGCTGAGTACTCGGCCCGTCAGGGTCGACTACAGTAGACTACGCGGCTTCCGTCGAGGGTGTGGGCGTCAGCGCATGAAAACTGATTGCCTTCCCAATCGCAACCGCGGATGCAGACGAGTCCTCGCGCCGCGCACACACCCGACCAGTTCGGGACTGACGCGCCAACCTCGATTCGGTTAGCTGCGCCGCCCGTCATACAACGCTGACGTAGCTCGCCTTCCCGGTCGATGTTTGGTGAGTTTGCGATCCCGTACCATCCCGAGGGGCCTGGTTCGGGCGGAGGCGGGGGCGCAGGCGGAGGCGCAGGCGGCGGCGGCGGCGCAGGCGGCGCGGGTGGCGCGAGCGCGGGTGCTTCGTACGTGAAGCTGCCGGCCGTGGTTCGCAGGACGAAAGCGGCGCGGGGCGCCACTTCATGGCCCGCCGACAGTGTCGTGACACGGTGACAGGTCATCGACATCATCTCAGACTGAATCTGAAACCGCCTGCTCCGTCGGTCCCACAACTCGCCCTCGCAGCGGAACGAAGTGGGCACGGTGGCTCCGGTGAAGTGGGCCGATCCACCACCTGCATGGTTGAGGTCGAAGGTCACCTCCCGTTGGCCCTCGGTGGGGGAAACCTGCACACGCACGCCTCGCGCAGAGAGGTCGCGGCACGCAATGTAGGCATCGAGGAGCGGGCGGCTGGTGGCGGTCGCGTACCTGCGCATCTCACGCACGTCCTGTGTTGAGACTTCTTCCCCTTCGCACAAGGCCCGCTGAAGCCGCTCGCTATGCTCAACCTCGCCTCCGCCTGAGGCGAAGATCCCGAAGCCACTGAAGCTACCGCCCCCGTTTTCTGCGCTCGATCTCGCCGAATCCGAGGACTCGCAGAACTGCCGCTGCGCGGCGCTTCGGCTATCGGCGCTTCCCGTCTCGACGATGACGTCGCGCACGCCATCCTGGAGGAGGAGCGCGCAGGGATCGCCCGCCTGGGCCCTCCCGACACCACGCGGCTGGAGAAGCGTCACTGCGATTAGCCCGACGCCAAGCCCGGCCACACTGATACTGAGGAGCAGTCTTCGCATAGGAGAGCAGTATCGACGCCGCGATGAACGATGCGCAATAGCCTTGAGGTTTGCTGAAGGCGTCGCGCGTGACCGGTGCCTAGTAAGGGCCGTCCAGTTGCGACGAGCATCACCGACGCAGTGCCCGTCACGAGCGGGTACGCGAGGATGACGCGACCACACCGTCGGCTCCGAGCCGCGCGGGTTGGCGTGAAGCTTTGCAGACCTCCGCAGACCTCCCGGGAGCTTTGCAGAGGTCTGTCGACACCATCACGGACCCCGGGAGCTTTGCAGAGGTCCGCCGAGACCATCACAAATCTCCCGTGAGCTTTGCAGAGGCTCATCAAGACCATCGCACGCAAAGCCAGATATCCAGAGGGTGTCTTGGAAGAATCCAACGCGATACTCCAAAGTCCGCGCGAGCTCCAGCAGACACTAAAACGGATATCCCAGATATCGCGCGGACACTTTGCATGATTCCATCATGATACTTTGAAGTAATCGTGATGATATTGAGACGCTGCTGCGCGATGTTCCGATATCGCGTAGACGGTGGGTCTGATCCGCAACGGATATCCTAGATATCGCGCGAAGATGTGTTTTGCTTGGGACCGATATCCCAGATACCGCGCAGACATCTTGCTGTGTCACCGCGCGATATCCCAGCTATCGCGCAGCAGCCTCATGACGTCCCCCGATGCATCCCAGATTGCGCGCGACGCATTTCTGTCAGTTCCGTTGTGCTCTTGCCGTGTAAGACCCAAATGCACAGTAGCCGTTTTTGCTATTGCAATTTTCGGCGAGTGCGTGGCAGCTTTTTGCGAGCGTCAACGTGCCGACGCGGAAGGAGTTATAAAGATGCCGGGTGAAGCACAACCGTTTGTGATGCCAAAGCCAGA
>JBILQT010000490.1:0-3913 GCA_044373065.1 Sandaracinaceae bacterium | reverse complement strand
TACGAGATTCTCATCGCCAACTCGGCTGTCGCGAATCTCATCCGTGAGGGCAAGACGTTCCAGCTCAAGAGCGTCATGCAGACGGGCCGCAACCAGGGCATGCAGACGATGAACGACCACCTGCTTGAGTTGGTGAAGTCGGGGCAGGTCGAGCCTGAGGAGGCCTTCATCAAGAGCAACGACAAGATTCAGATGAAGGAGCACCTGGAGAAGAACAACTTCAAGGTGAACCTGCCGGGCATCTGACCAAGCGGAGTGCTTGCGTGGCCACTTGCATGGTCACGCAGGTGCCCCAGCTAAGCTCAATGCAGTCCTCTTCGATGCCGTCGCCGAAGAGGACACCGCCCTCGTTCATTTCGCTTGTCACGCTGAGGTTTTCTCCATCTGCGATCTCGCCATGTACGAGCTGACGCGATGCGCCCGGGGGCGTCCAGAGTTCGCGCACGAGGAAGGCGAGTGAGCGCGCTGTAGGCTGAGGTAATATTTCAATATTGCCTGTTTCTCGCGCAATGGAGCCCGCCCAGCCCGTTGCGCCCGTGCCGGTGGAGACGATGACGCCCGAGGAGATGTGACGCGCACGCATGGCCGCGAAGCTCAGTGTGTAGCGGGCCGACTGGTGTGTTCGATGTCCGAGGTAGAGCTCGTTGAGCGCCTTCAAGACGGGGCGGCCGTCGACACGCGCTTCGACCAGCGTGCGCGCCTCGGTCGGCAGCGTCTCCGTCGAGAGGAGTGCGTGCGTCGCCGTCGTCGCGGAGTGCGCAGTGAGGGGGCCCTTGCCGAGGGGATTGGTCGCGATCACCGCTTGCCCCTCGAGGTACTTCGCGGTGTTCGCGACGAGCCCATCCGGCCCGACACAGACGACGCGATCATTGGGCTCGAAGACGAAGCGCGAGAGCTCCGCACGTTGAATCCGCGCACGTCGCCAGCGTGCAGGGATCGCGTTGGAGAGCGTCTCGATGGCGCCTGCGAGTGCCGCATGATCGCGCTCCAGTTGGTCGAGCGAGAGGCCACGTGCCCTCGCGTGAAATCCAGCCTGCATCCGCGTCCCGTGCCTTCGCGTGAGCTCGTCGAGTGCACTCATGCGGGAGACAAGAACGATGCGCGGTGCGCTCATCGCGTTGTGCCGGTGAGGGCCTTGGGCTGCCCTTCAAGGACGCGGGCGCTCGCACTCGCCAGGTCGCTGAGCACCGAGGTGATCACATCACCGCCGACGTGGAGATGATCGATGCGCGTCAGCTTGCTCGCGAGCTCACGCGCGGCGAGGGCTGCGAGGACGGTCGGAGAGGTGTCCTGCGCGAGCTTCAAGCGCGCCGCCTCAAGCTCCACGCGCGCGCCTTCCAGCCTTCGCAAGGCCTCCATCTCGGAGGTGCTTGAGATGGTGCGCTTGGCAGCCTCGCTCTCGACGGCGATGCGCTGCGACTCGGCCAATTCCTTCGCGCGTTGCCTTTGATTTGCGCCCTCCTGCGCGATGAGTTGCTCTTCACGCTTGGCGAGCTCGACGCGATTCGCGAGCTCGTTCTCGGCAATCGCGCGCTCCTTGTCGACGGCGGCCGCACGACGGGAGAACGCTGCCTCATCGGCCTCCTGTTGAATGCGCTCACGCATCGGTGCTTCGAGTGCGCGCTCAATCTCATTCGAGGGCAACACCGAGGCGATGTGCACCGAGGCGAGCGCGAGCCCCAGGCTCTCAAAGAGCGGTGAGACCTCAAGCGCGTCGAGCACTTGCTCTCGTGCGGTCGCTGGCCCTCCAAGCAGCATCTCTCGCAGGTAGAGCGGGCCTGCCCACGAGGCGAGTGCAGCTTGCGCGAGCTGCGAGAGCTGAAGGGCGAGTCGGTCGAGGGGCTGGCGAAGATGAAGGCCCGTCACCGTGTCGATTGCGAAGTCGATGCGCGCAGCAAGTCGCGTTGGGTCGACGACACGCACTGCGAGCGAACCCTGCACGCTGACATCGAGGAAATCTTTGGAGCGGACAAACGCGGAGATGGCGACCTCGCGATCATCGGTGGGGACTTCCGCGATGCTTGTGGAGAGCGGCAAGAACCACATCGAGAGGCCGCGCTCACTGCGCACGAGCTTGCCGTGACGGTGCGCGAGGATGTGTGCTGTGGACTCGGCGCGAAGATGCCTCGCGAAAAGGAATGAGCGAATCTGGGCCATGGGGCCTCCTCTGGAAAAATCAGGTGTGCGTGGGCGTGCATGGGCGTTCGCGACTCCGGTTGGAGCGCGTGCGCGGGCTTGTGAACGGGCCTGCGTGAACGCGTCAGACCGCGGAGCGACGCGTGAATCGATAGAGCTCGGCGGGCCTGTGATCGACGCCGGATTGGAGCTCACCGGTGGCTTCGAGCTGACCGCTCGCGAGCATCTTTCGGCGGAAGGAATCTTTGTTGAGCGGGCGTCCAAGGATCGTCTCGTGGACGCGCTGCAGAGAGGCGAGGGTGAAGACCTCGGGCAGGAGCTGAAAGCCGATGGGTGTGTAGTCGAGCTTTCCGCGTAGCCGCTTCACGGCGGTGCCGAGGATGTCTGCATGATCGAAGGCGAGCGACTCGGGGGTGCGCGTTGCCTCGAGTTGGATCTCGATGGGGCCGCCTGTCTCGCCTGCCCAAGGGACGACAATCTCGGCGAGTGCGCGCTCTGGAAGGGAGGCCTCATGGCGCACCGTCAGGCGTGAGGCATCGACCAGGGCGAAGTAGGCGACCGTCAGAATTCGCATGCGCGGGTCGCGGTGCACCGCGCCAAAGGTGTAGAGCTGCTCGAGGTACACATCGCGCAGACCGGCCTTCGCCAGGAGCACGCGTCGCGCAGCCGCCTCGAGCGATTCGTCCATCTGAAGGAAGCCGCCGGGCAAGGCGAAACGGCCGCGAAAGGGTGCGTTCTCCCGTCGATGTAGGAGCGTGACGAGCTTGTCCTCGACGACAGAAAGAATCGCGACATCGACGGTGACGCTCGGACGCTCGAAGTGCGAGGGGTCGTATTGGGCGAGCAGCTTCTCGTCCTCGGTCGCCTGCTTCAGCCGCGTTGCAACGCGCTCTGGTTTCTTCGCGGGCTTGGGCTTGAGTGGACGAGGCACCTCGACATCGTCGCCCATCGTGAGACTTCAATGCAATGTGCATGAAAGCTTATATGCATCATGCATTGAAGGTCAGCAATGCCTTCATGCGAAGCTCACGCGATGCGTGATGACGGTTCGAAGAATCGAGACAGTGAAGCTGCGTATGCCCGCTACCTCGCGGGGATGGATGCCTCGATGCGGCAGAAGGTGGCGCTCACGGCTGCGCATCTGCTCGCCGATGGGGTCGTCGCGGATATGGGCACGGGCTCGGGTGAAGGGGCGAACGCGCTCGCGCAGCTTTATCCCGCGCTTCGTGTGGTCGGCGTGGATCTCGACCCGCAGATGGTCCTGCGTGCACGCGCCAAGTTCGATGCGGTGAACCTCTCGTTTGAGGCGGGCGATATCGCGCAGCGTGTGTTCGCAGAGGCCTCACTCGACGGCATCTTCGACTCGTCCGTGCTGCATCACGTGACGACGTTCTCGGGCTACGCGCACGAGGCCGCGTCGCGCTGCTTGGAGACGCAGGTGCAAGCGCTCAAGACGGGCGGCGTGATTGTCGTGCGCGACTTCTTGTTGCCTGACGATGCCGACGAGAGCGTGCTGCTCGATGTGCCCGAGAGCCTCGTTCCACTTTTGGAGCGCACCGCGCGCGAGTATCGATCCCTGCACGCAACGCCAGGCTTTCCATTGCAGCAGCTCGACCTCACGCGTGAGGGCTGGGCCCGCTTTCGTCTCGCCCGCAGACACGCCGTCGAGTTCGTTCTGCGCAAGGACTACACGGACGATTGGGAGGCGGAGATCAAGGAGGAGTACACGTACTTTGATCGCGCGCGCTTCGAGCAGACGTTCGCCTCGCTGGGCCTT
>JBILQT010000156.1:0-17292 GCA_044373065.1 Sandaracinaceae bacterium | reverse complement strand
GCGGAGGCATGGAGGACGACCGCGTGGTTGCTCTCGCCCGCGCAGTTCACGCCCTCAGGCAACTGCAAGAGTGAGCCTTCGAGTGCGGGCACTTGGCCTGTCTCTTCCACGCTCGGATCACCAGGATCGAATGCAGGTGCGGGTGATGCTGGGTCGGTGCCCGGTGCGAGCAAGCGCGCCTCGACGACCTCGACATCGAGCGTGGTGGAAGGGCGGCTCTCGAACTGATCTCCGTCGAGTGTGGAGACGGTGATGTAGTAGTGGCCCGCGGGAAGACGGTGTGCCTCGAAGCGCGTGATGCTTGCGGGGACTTCGGTGGCAAAGGCGATGTCGCGGCCGTCTGCGTTGCGGCTGATCTCGACGTGGTAGCGGCTTGCGTTGGGCACTGCGGCCCATGCGCCTGAGATCGATCCGCCGCGTCCCATGACGCCGAGAAAGCGCGTTGCGCCGGGAGCCCACGCGGGTGCTGCCGGAAGCGGCCTTGGAGGCGTGGGGCGCTCGCCGCGACGCACCATGGAGCCCGTGTTCTCGGGGAGCGCAACGGCACGTCCACCTGCGCGGCCTTGAAGGCTTGCGCGGCTTGAGTGATTCGAGACGCGGCTGGTGCCGCCCTCATCGATCGACACCACGGTGCTGCCGCCCGCGAGGTTGGCAGTGCCGCTGGTGGTCGTCACGGTGAGTGTGTTGGCCGTCGTCGGATCGCCACCGCGAAGCTCACCCAAGCGCGTGCGAAGTGCGCCTGTCTCAAGTGTCGCTTCCATGCCCGCGCGACGCGTCGTGGTGCTCGTGTTGCCGAAGATGATGACGAGTGTCTCCTCGCGAAGCTGAACGACGGAGGTGTCGCGGAAGGTGACCTCTGCGGCGGCACGCGACTGTGTTGCCACGCGACCACCGCGATAGAGGCCAAGGCCTCGTCGTGCGGCTTGATCCTCATCTGCAGGCCTGGGACGCGCCTCCACGCGACGCTCCACCCCTGTCACGGTCGCATCGGCCACCGCGGAAGCAGGAGGTGCCGTGCGCGGCAAACGAAGGATTTGTCCCGCCGTCAAATCATGCGGGGGCGGCCCCATATTCGGGTTGTAGGCGTGAATCAGATCGTAGCGCCGACCGTTGCCGAAGAAGCGACGCGAAATGCCTGCGCAGGTGTCTCCAGCCTGCACGGTGTAGTCAAAAAGCTCGATCTCACCGTCTGGAATGCGGGCTTGAGCCAACAGTGTGTTGGGCGCCGCGAAAGCCAACGCGAGCGCGAGAAAGAGAGCGGAGAAGGCACTTTGTGAGGACATGTTTGGGAACCCGTAGCCGAGGGGATCCCCCTCGGGCAAGCTGCGATAAGCCTATGTCCAGCGCCGACCACCAAAAACCATACCCAGGCCTCGTGCTCTCCGGGAAGTACCGCATTGAGGTGCTCCTAGGCGCAGGCGGGATGGGTGAAGTTTACGGTGCCACACAGCTCAACCTCGGGCGCAAGGTCGCGCTCAAGGTGTTGCACCCGCAGTACGCAGTGCAGGAGGGTGCGATTCAACGCTTTGAGCGAGAAGCGCGTGTTGCCGCCGCACTCGATCATCCGAACGCGGTCAACATCTACGACTTCGGCAAGTCGCAGGGCTACGTCTACCTCGCGATGGAGATGCTCTCGGGCGTGCCGCTCCGCAACCTCGTCGATGAAGACCTTCCAGTCCTCGATCAGGATCGCGTGGTGCGCATCATCGCCGACATCACCGATGTGCTTGTGAAGGCGCACTCGATTGGTCTCGTGCATCGCGACTTGAAGCCGGACAACGTCTTCCTGGAGCCACCGCCAACGCCCGGCTCACCTGAGCGCGTTGTCGTCGTCGACTTCGGCTTGGCCTTCATCGATGGCGCGGGCGATGTCGGTCGACTCACGCGCGACGGGCAGATCACAGGCACGCCTGACTACCTCTCGCCTGAGCAAGGCCTCGGCAAAGCGGTGGGCCCGCCGACCGACATCTATGCGCTCGGCTGCATGCTCTACGAGATGCTC
Source organism: Sandaracinaceae bacterium (assembly GCA_044373065.1). GTDB lineage: Bacteria > Myxococcota_A > Polyangia > Polyangiales > Sandaracinaceae > JAFLCL01. Next base: position 15,290 of record JBILQT010000156.1, on the reverse strand, counting down.
GTCGGACGCGTGCCCTTCCAAGGGCATTACCTTCAGATCATCACGCAGCAGATCTACTCGCGGCCTGCGTCGCTGCGCACCGTGAGCCCCGAGGTGAAGGTGCCGCACGCGCTTGAAGAGCTCGTGATGAAGATGCTGGAGAAGGACCCGGCGCTGCGTCCGACCGCACCTGAGTTGCTCAAGGCGCTTCACAACTTGGGCGCATCAGGTTCGGAGCGAGGGCGTGCCTCGCACGGTGTCGAGGGTCGCGCCGCGCGCATGATCTCGGCCGTTCGCCCACCGGTGAAGACGGAAGATCTGCAGGGCATCAACCTTGAGGAGAAGCAGGTTGCAGTCATTGGGCAGCTCGATCGCGATCACGTGATTGGTCTCGCCACGCATGGCCTTGTGGCCTACGTCGCAGAGATGCATCCGGAGGAGGGCGCGCCCTATCGAACCGTGAGTCGCGACATCGATGGCGCTGATGCGGTCTGGGCGCCGGAGATCGAGCCTGAGGAGCTCGCGCGTCTCAAGGCCGAGTGGAACAAGCCTGTGTTGACGGATGTGCTCCCGGGCGATTCTGTGCGCCTGACGAACCTTCTTCGCGCAGGTGCAGCCGAGGTGCTGAGTCGCCCCGTCTCTCCGGATGACCTCGCACGCAAGCTGCTTCGCGCGATCAAGAAGCACCGTAAGTAGACGGCAAAAGAAAGGGCAGGCCTCGCAAGACCTGCCCTCGTGACTTCACGCGACGCGTCTCTACCAGAGCAGTTCGATCTGATCGTCGGGCGGCAGGATCGCGTTGGCCGCTTGCAGGCTGCCTGTGACGCAGCCCTCGATGCACGGGATGTCGATGCCCGTCTTCAGCCAATCACCGGCGAAGACGAGGTTGCGCACCTCGGGCACATAAGCGGGCGGGCGGAACTTCAGCGTGCCCGGCTTCATCAGCACGTAGCGCGCGGAACGGTCGATGTTGCCGCGCACGTATTGGTCCTTCATGCGGTCGCCCGGGTGAAGCGGCGCATGCAGCGTGTTGAAGTCGAAGGTGCCGCCTGGAACGACCGCGTTCGTGAGCACCTTGGGGAGCTCATTCGTCACAAAGGTGTTCGCCTCGCTGTAGGCCGCTGCGTCGCTCGCGATGCGTGCAGCCGGGTCTTCGCTGTTGACCGACCAACCACCGCCGAAGGGCCCAGACATGTAGAGCAGGCCGCGCGGACGTGGTGCGGGCCAGGGCTCGATGCTCAGGATTGTGTCGTCCGTCAGCATCGAGTTGAGCGGCTGCGGGAAGCCTCCGAGCACACGGCTCGCAGTGCCCCAGCCGAGCTGTTGCAGTGAGCTGTCGAACCACGTCTGCAGATGAAGCGTCGCGACCGTCGGGACATCCTGAATCGCTTCAAGTGCCTGAATTCCGGCGTAATTGCGAAGCACGTGCGCTGTGACCGGTGCGGGCAGCGCGCAGACAATCCAGTCGAAGTCGACACCGACGCGCTTGATCTCATCGGGCCCGATCTGCCCGTGGAAGGCATCGCTCATCGGGTCTGCGGCGTGGATCGCATTCGCATCGAGCTGGGTGACATCGGGATGCCTTCGCCAGGTTCGGATGCCGTTCACGAGCTCCACTGGGTTGTAGATCAGGCCCGGCTTCACGACGGCTTGTCGCGCGATCACGACCTCCTCCACCTCGCCTCCGTTGAGGCGCACTTCCTTCACGCGCGCGAAGAAATCGAACTTCACGCCGCGTGCCTGAAGCACCTCATACATCGGCATGAAGATCGTCTCGCCCATGCCCGCATTCATCGTGTTGTAGGGCGCGCGCTCGTAGTCGGAGACGAGCTTCAAGAGGCCGCGTGCAGCCACGCCTGCGGAGAGCACGGGGTTCGATTGATCGTGCCCCTCGTACGCAAACACGCCGTCGTAGGGCACCTGCATGATCGCCGTCTGACGCAGATCCGGAAAGCCGAAGATGCGATGCCCGTGCATCCATGCGCGGAAGTCGAAGACGTCGAGTTCGTCCCAGGATTTCCCACCGAGGACGACGTCTTCCATCACGGCTTTGGCCAGCGTGATGGCGAAGGCGAGCACCTCGGCAGCGACACGATTTCCGGCCTGAATGCCAACGATGGCAGCCAGCAGAGAGAGGATCATCTCCTCGATGCCGGCACCACCCAAGCCCATCATGTTGCGCAAGAGATCGAGCAAGACTTCGATCTGCTGACGAATCGTCTTGGGGCCCGCACCATAGTGCGCAGGCGTGCGCGGGAAGGTGACCTCGAAGCTCTCGCTTCCATCGTTGAAGGTGATCTTCCACTGCGGTGAGAACGCGTTGTCGAAGGTGTTCGGCTCGACGCCGGGCGGACGATTCACATCCGCGTAGACGCTCCGAAAGAGGCGCAAAGCGTTGTGATAGAAGCCGAAGATCACGTGGAGGCCGTGCTCCTCGATGCGGCGTCCCATGATCGGATTGTCGTCGCGGAGGTTGGCGCCTTTTCCACCGAGGTAGTGACCCTGCGATGCGAGCGTCACGTCGTACTGCGCGCGCCGTGCGTCGGTGTCGGTGAGGGCGTGCGCGACACCGAATGCACCCATGCCGCCGCCGAGAATGAGCACGCGTGTCTTGGTGATGGGCGGGTTCGGTTGAACAGGCCGCTCGATCCATGTCTCGCCCGGCTCGAAGAGGAAATCCATCGTGAGCGTCGCAGCCAAGAGGGGCGTGACAACGGGCGCAAGACCAAGCACTTGCGCGATGGGCTCACTCGCCAGATCCGCCACCTTCACAAGCATCTTGGAGGCATCGGCGAGGCGCACATCACGCACGTTGCGCACGGGTGCTTTGATGTTGGTGACGGAGCGATAGAGCACACGCGGAGGCACGCCGTGCGTCGTCACATCGGCGACCTGCTTGAGCTGAACGAGCTGCTGCTCGAAGAGATGACCCAATGCCCCGAGGGGCGCGGGGATCGCGCCTGATGTGCCGTCGAGCGCATCGAGGAAGGCATCGGCGAGCTCGTCGACAAGGCTGTGAGGCGCACTCGAGATCGACACCAGTTGCTGGCGCGACCAGGCGCTTCCATCAAAGCGCGCCGCAGCCAAGGCCTCGACCGTCATCTTCTCGGTGCCATCGAAAAGCCTTTCAAAACTTGGCATTTCGACGAATGCAGGCTTCTTCGGGAGCCCATACACCTCGCGACCCGCAGCCACTGCGAGGCCCTCATTCGGATAGATGAAGGGCACGTGAAGCGCGGCGAAAGGGACGCCGTTTTTCGTGCCCCAGATCGGCACAAAGAAGGTGGCCTCGCGGTACGTGAAGGTGCCCAAGAGCGGGTCTGCACAGCTCGCCTCGGCCACATCGGTGAGCACGAGAAGCACGGTGCTTCCAAGCGGCTTCACATCGATCTCGGGCGCGGCCCAGCTGAAGGTCCGTGCGCACATCGCCTCCAAGCTGGCGTGCGACGCTGGGAGCGCGAGCATCAACGTGCGACTGCCACGGAGTGTGAAGGGTGGATCTTGAACGAGGGGGTAAGCCTCGGGGATGCGAATGGGTCGATTCGACATGGCGCGGATGGTACCCGGGTTCGTCATCACGCATCGAAACAGGAAACGCACGGTGGGCTTGCTGTGCGCGTGTACGATACGCGCGTGGCTGCCATGCAACGCATCAGCGCCGACGTTGCACTCGTCGGACACGTCGAAGCGGAAGAACGCTTCGCTGCGTTCCCGCCCGACTTCACCGTCAAAGGGATGTTTTTCTCGCGGATGGTGCAGCTCGGTGGTGCAAGTGCACTCGCGGATGTTCAGCCGAGGCTGCTCAAGCCGCCTGCCCTCGGGCGCTACCTGCCCTTCTCAGACTACCCGCAGGTCGACTTCTCTCGCTTGGCACATCGCGTCGCGACAGGGCTCTTCTTGCGGCGCGGCGTCTGTGAGGCGATGCGACTTCTGGCCCGCAAGGATTTGGAGACGTTTGCGAACTCGGGTGTGGGTTCCGTGATGATGGCGCTCGCGGGCAGAGACACCTGCGATGCCTTGATGAAGCTGCCCGACATGTACCGCGCGACGTTGAACGGAGGCACCGTGAAGGCCGTGCGTGAATCCAGTAATATCGTATTGTTGCAATATGATGATTTCTACGGCTGGCTCGATTGCTATCCGCTGGGACATGTCGAGGGGCTCGCGGCGCATCTTGGTCAGCTCTGCGAGATCGAGGTGGATCAACGCTCCCTCACCTCGGCGCTCATGCGCGTGACGGTGACCTGACTCTCCGCGTGGGTTGCGTGTTAAGCGTCGTGCATGACGCAGCCGAGCACGAGTTGGAAAGAGACGATCACCGAGGGTGAAGACCGCGAGCTCGGCAAGCTCGCAGAGGAGCTTGGAGCGCTTCAAGCCAAGAAGGGCGGCCGTGAGCGTGCGCTTCACGCGAAGCCTCATGCGGCGCTCCGTGCTGTCCTCACTGTGCGCTCGGATCTCCCAGCGCATGCAGCCCAGGGCCTCTTTGCCAAGCCGGGGAAGTACAACGCGTATGTGCGTCTCTCGAATGGCTCGGCTGCGCGTCAGCATGACAAGGAGCCCGACTTGCGTGGCTTTGCGATCAAGCTGCTCGGAGTCGAGGGCAAGAAGGTGCTCGGCGATGCGACGACGCAAGACTTCCTCCTCATCGACAGCCCCACCGTTGCGTTCAAGACGCCACAAGAGTTCGTCACTTTTGTGAAGGCCGCAGCGAGCCCCGCGACGCTCCCCTTCAAGCTCATTGGCGCGCTCGGCTTTCGCGCCTTCAGCCTGATAGGCGAGGTGGTGAAGATGGCCAAGGGCAAGCGTAAGTCGCTGCTCGACTTGCCCTACTTCACCGTCGGGAGCGTGATGATGGGTCCCTATGCGGCGCGCCTTCGCCTTACGCCGGCACATCAGGCCTCGCCCCACGCGAAGCCGGAAGCAGACCGCGCCTACCTACGTGCAGAGCTCATCCCACGCGTGCGTGCGGGAGGCGTGAGCTTCGTGCTCGAAGCGCAGTTCTGTGAGGGCGAGAACGAGTCTGTGGAAGACACCACGCGTGAATGGGCCACGCCTTTTGTGCCGCTCGCGCAGCTTGAGATCCTTGCGGCAGACCTTGAGAGCGAGGCGGGCAAGAAGGAGACGGAGTTCATCGAGGCGCTCTCCTTCGACCCCTGGCACGCGCTGGTCGAGCATCGGCCTCTGGGCATCACGATGCGCGCACGCAAGCATGCGTACTACACGAGTACGCAGAATCGCCGCGCCGCCGCCGAGCCCGATGGCTCGGAGTGGTGAGTGAAGGGCGCAAAGGGTCGCTTTGAGATCCACCTCACGCTCTCGTCGGAGATGCGCGCGGAGGCTCTTTTGGCGCATGCGGAGCGGCTCGCACTCACGCCTACGTTTGTGCGTTTGACGCACGGCCGCTCGACCGATCAACCGATGCTGACTTCGCGCGTGGAGGGCGATTTTGCGAGCGCCCTCGCGCGGGCGGAGGAGCTTCGGTTGGCACTTCAGGCGCGAGGGATCGCGACGACGCGCACGAAGATCGAAGTCGCGCGCGTAACCGGGGCAGCGCCCTACGCAACGCGCGGATACCTCGAGCATCACGTGAAGGTTGAGCTTCCGGAGCGGGGCGTCGCAGCATTGCAGGCGCTCTGTGATCGCGAGGGCGCACATCTCTCTCGCAACGTGTTGGCGCATGTCGCGGATGGGCGGGTGCTCTTGTTTTGCACGCAGCGCACCGCGGATCCGACGCAGACATCGCTCGCGGATCGAGCACTCGCGTCAATGGTTCAAGCGCTCACGAAGCTCGATGGTTGCGTGATTCGTGACGTGGAGAACGAGCAGGTGCTGGAGGACTCCAACCTCGCGCTCGATGCAGGATGGTCGCCATGAACTTCTTCGATTGGCTTCGTGGGCGGCAGGCTCAAACGCCTCGGACGGTGCCGAGCGGATATGACCCAAGCGCGCCCGGTGCCGATGTCTTTGACCCGGCGCTGAAGCACCTACCGACCGCGCTGCGCAAAGGCGACCCGTCGTTTGCGACGGATGCAGATCGGCTTCTGTGGACACGGCAACGCGCGGACGCCCTGACCGCGATCGTCGCGCGCATCGGCGCATCGACGCTTCGTACGCAGCTCGTCGTGCGCGGTGGCATCACACTAGGGGCGTGGTTTCCGGCGCAGGCTCGGCCCGCCAAAGACGCCGATTTCGTTGTTGTTCCACCGATGCTTGCGGTGAAGTCGGAGCAGGGACAAGCACTCATCGCGCAGATCGCTGCAGTCCTGCGCGAGCCCTTTGAGACGCCCGACTGGCGTGTGGATGGCGAGCAGTTGGCGGTGGATTCGATCTGGGAATATGAGCGCGCCGAAGGTCGACGCTTCCAGCTCGCGTTCACAACCTCATCAGGGCCGCGCAGCTCGGTGCAGCTCGATGTGGTGTTCGGCGAGACCTTGCATCAGGCCCCGGAGAGCCTCCCGCTGAAGTCGATTTCCTTGACGTGTCCTCACGGCGAGACGCCGTACCGAAGCAGTCCTTCGACGATTCTTGCGGCGACGATGCAGGAGTCCCTCGCGTGGAAGGTGCTCTGGCTCTGCACCGACATGTGGCCGCAAGGAAAGGACCTCTACGACGCCGTCCTTCTGGCGGAGGCGCTTTCAGAGGATGCGATTGAGAGCGCGCGCGAACTGATCGCGGAAGTGATCGCGTCCGCCGCAAAGTCGTACGGCGGTCCTCCGGAAGCGCGTGTCGTTCCCGATTGGCGGGAGAGCCTTCGCACGGACCTTCTTCGAGAGCACGTGGCGTTCGAGTGGAAGCATCTTGGCAACGACTCTCCACACCTCGCGCATCTGAAGGCAGATGAACTCAGTGCGCGGCTCTTCAAGGCGCTGCGCGTGTGACGATTCGGCCTGCGCTAAGTCCAATCAAGGCCCGGGCAGACAAAGCGCGTCTCACTTGGGAAGTGGAGATCGAACTGTTGCGCCAGCACGTCCAAAAGCTCACTCGGTGAAGCCAGGAGCCGCGCTTCCGTGGTTCCTCCGCGTTTTGACGACGACCGGAAACAACAGCACGGGAACAGGTCGCCGAGCTGGCGCATCAGGGCGTGCGCGTGAGCTTCTCTGAGCCGCGCTGTCGTCGCTGTCACTCACCGCGCGCAGAACCGCAGACGCGCTCGCTCTTTGGCAACGACGCAGAGTGAAGCGGCGAAGACGGGCGGCGCCCTCAGAGCACCGGTACGAACTCGTCCCAGCCATAGCGCTTGAGGTAGTTGCCCCAGACGCCCTCGCAGCTCGCGTTGTGACGGCACTCGGCGCATTCGCTGCGCTTCTGTCGCCCTGATTCATCGAGGTCGGAGCGGCGTACGGCCACGTGCTCGCGGTGCTCTGTCTCGTCCCTGCGCTTCAGCAGCGCATCCGGGCTCACGAGCTTCTCCGCGTTCGCGATCGGCTCGTAGTGCACGTACGACTCGACGTAGCCGCGATTGAAATCGGGCAGCGCGGTCGTCGTGCAGAGCGGGATGTCGACGAGGAAGGCCATCACGCGTGGCTCTTTCTTCATCGCCTCTTCGAGGAAGACGCGCGCGTGTTCGGCTATCTCCGTGTAGCGCGGGAAGATGTGCTCGAAGAAGGTGTCGGCGCGACCGTTGGCCTGCATCACGTTGAACACAACTTGGTCGACGCCGTGGCTGCGCAGGAAGCGATAAATCTCCGCCATGTGCGGCAGGTTGCGCTTGGTGATCACCGTGCTCGTGTGGAGCTCGACGCCGTAGCGCTTGTACTTGGTGATCACATCGAGGCCCGCGATCGTCTGCGTGAAGCTCTCGGGCGTGCGTGTGAGCGCATCGTGCAGCTTCTCGTTGTGGCCGTGGATGCTCACGTAGAAGCGATTCATCCCCGCGGAGATCAGCGTGCGCGCGTACTTCTCGTAGGAGAGCGAGCGGCCGTTCGTCATCACGCTGACGCGACGCACACCGGCGTCCTTGGCCCAGCGCACCCAGTAGGGCAGGCGCGCATTCGTCGTAGGCTCGCCCGACGTGAAACAGACCTCCTCGGCGCCCCTCTTCTCTTTGAGGATGTGCTGCACGAGCGCGTCGTCCGTCTGGCTGTTGGTGACGTAGCGACCGTCTCTGTCTTCCTCCATGCAGAAGACGCAGTTGTTGTTGCAGACGGCGCCCGTGAGGATGTGGACGCGCTCGTCTTTGTTCGCGATGCGTGCGTCGACATCGCGCTCTTCGCCAGCGCCCTCACCGAGTGCGTTCGGCGCGTACGTGGTCACCAGCTGCCGTGCGAGCCGTGTGAGCCGTGTGAGCCGTGCGACCCGTGCGAGCCGTGCGACCCGTGTGAGCCGTGCGAGCCATGCGAGCCGTGTGAGCCATGCGACCCGTGTGAGCCGTGCGAGCAATGCTGCGCAAGGAGGATGTCCGGGTTGCCGTGCTGGTTCGGCTTACCCGCCTCTTCGAACGCGCGATCTGCAATGGCGCGCTCGTTCGGGTCCATCGTGCCGGCAGCGTTGCGGCGAAAGCTCGGAAGGTCGTCGTCGTCAGCCATGCTCAGCCTCCTGCGCGCCTGTCACATCGGAAGCAGAGGACGCGTCAGAAACAACGGTATCACCGACCTGCGCCTGAATGAAATGTTCCCGCGCGCGGACCGTCGTCCAGCGCTTGAAGACTTCCATCGTCTTGGGGTCGGCATCCGCGATCTTCTCGAAGAGATAGTCCTGAATGCCTTTGTGGACGGCGCAGAGACTGCTCTCACGCATGCGCCCGAAGATCGTGCCCTGCGTCTTGTGCGAGTGGCTCGGGGGCACACCGCAATAAGGCTGGTAGGCGCAGTTCACGCAGTCGGGGCGACCATCGAGGTTGCTGGCGAGCACGACTGCACGGACGGTCTCGTGACCCACGATGTTGCGGTACGTCGCATCGCTCACGTTGCCGAGCAGGAAGGTGTCATCGCCCGTCTCGTGCAGCATGCGGCCTTCGTCGCAGGTGAAGACGCCGCCATCGTAGTTGTAGGCGAGTGCTCCGATGCCCGCGCCACCCGGGCTTCGGATGTCGAGGAAGTTTGGATCCTCGCCGTTCAAGATCTTCGTGAGGAAGATGGCCGCGTAGCGCTCAAGCACCTCCACGCCTTGGAGGTTGAGCTCGATCATGTAGTCGACGCAGCGTCGGTAATACGCGAGGTATTCGGCGCGCGGATACTCAAGGCGCTCGCCTGTCTTCTCCACGAAACCAAAGGGATCGAGCGGGCGAAGAAAGATCGCGCGACAGCCGAGCGCGACGTACTGATCGACGACTTCCTTCCAGAGCGGAAGCGTCTCATTCGTCGTCGTGAGCAATGCCTCGACGCGGTAGAGCGTTGGGTCGAGGCCCATGCGCGTGTACTCCGCATTGATGCGCTTGATCCACGTGACCGAGGCCTCCCAGGCCGAGCCGCCCGACTTCTCACCCGAGGCGAGCTTGAGTGCGGGGAGCTTGCGCTGCTTGTCGTGAAGGCCCTTGGGGCCATCGATGCTCGTGCAGATCTGGACGGCGTTCTCGAGGAGGAACTTGAGCTTCTCCTCGTCCATCATCGAGAGGTTGCTGACCATCGTGAACTCGAGCGCCTTGGGGCCCGAGGGCAAGCTCGCGTTCTTCTTTCGCGCGTACTCGATGACGTGTTTGACGACCTCGAAATTCACGAGCGGCTCGCCGCCTTGGAACTCGATCGTGATGCCTGGGCTCGTCGAGGAGAGCGCGAGATCCACGCATTTCTCGGCAATTTCGGGCGTCATGTCGACCTTCTCGGCCTCCATCGGCGCACGCGACGCGTGGCAGTAGACGCATGTCTCGTTGCAGCGAAGTGTGACCACGAGCATGTGCAGGTTCGGCCCGTAGCCGATGAAGTTCTTGCGACGCGCGAGGGTCTCAGTCGCGCGCTTCACGTCGTAGTGCGCACGCAGGAAGTTGCCGTCGCGCAGGCGCGCGTAGAGCTCTGTCTCGGGGGCAACCTGGCCTTGTGCGAAGGCGCGAAATTCTTCCCCCGAGAGGACGAGAAAATTGCCCTCCAGGTTCGTGAGCAGCACGCGCTCTTTGGGCAGCGCGCGGTAGCGAAAGAAGGCTGGGAAGCTCGCGTCTGTCTTGAGGCCGCGGAGCGGAACGAGCCCTTGCGGTAGCGACAATGTCTCGCTCATGACGCGACTCCCGTACGCGAGACGCGCGTTTGAATCGTGAGACCCAGCGCGTAGTTGGCGAGCTCCTTGGCGACCTTCTCTGCGCGCGCCGGCTTGGGGCTCTCAATGTGAAGCACGGTGTGCTCGCCCTCATCGGCGCGTGTGATCTGCGCGTGCGCCGCATAGAGCGCGATGGCCTCGTCGACGGCCTTCGCGGCGTAGAGGTCGTTGTGCAATCGCAGGATGCGAGGCTCGCTCACGTGCCGCTCTCCGACGACTCGCTCGAAGACTCCGTTGCCGCAGACTCGGTGGCTGTCGCCTCCAGCGTCTCGCTCGGCTCGGCTTTGGCCGGCGCATCCTTCTTCTTGTACTTCTCCTCCCAGGAGAGACCGATCCCCAGCGGGTCTTCGAAGGGCTCCTCGGAGAAGTCGAAATCCTTGAGGTCATCGAGTGTCGGAGGGCCCATCGCGCCACCGAGCGCCTGCATCGTCACCGCTTCGATCACCGCGCGATTCTCGCGCACGATCTGCGAGCGCCAGGCACAGCTCAAGAGCTCGTTGGTGAGCTCGCCCAGGATGGCGCGAAGGCCTTCCTCGGTGGCCTCTTTCTTCGGCGTGATCGAGACGCGAATGCGCGTGGGCGCGACTCGATCGAGAAGCACGTAGCAGCGATCGATGAACGTGTAGCTCGCGCCATACACCGCATCGAGCGGGTAGACGGACTCGTCCAACGTAACCGCCACTGAACGCGCAGCGAACTCCGCGTCGACTTGATCCGGGGGCATTCCGGCTACCTGCGTTGTGCTCACTCGTCGTCTCCTTGAGAGGCAGCGTACATCAAGCCTTGCAGGCCTCGCGCTTGGTTTCGTCGCCTCAGGGCGCGGTGCGGAGCCAGGCATCCGCTTCGAGATGCGCGCCCTTTGCGAGCGCATGAACAATGAGTGCACGGCGAGGCGCGGTGCTTTGGTTGGGGCCCGACGCGTGAAAGGTGTGGCCGTGCAGGAGGGCAATCTCTCCACGCGACATCGGAAGCGCGAGCGCATCGCGTGCATCGACGGCTTTGGGATCTCTCCCCGACACGGGCTCGAAGCCCCTCGCTCCGAGACGCAGCGTGTGTGAACGCGGCTCTCCTCGGTTTGCGATGACCTCAAGGCAGCCGTTCTCCAGCGTCATCGTGTCGAGCGCGATGAAGGCAAGCGCGAGCGTTCCCTCCGAGGGCAAATACCAAGCGTCTTGATGCCAACCAAACTGCGCCTCGTGAAGCCCAGGAGGCTTGCGTACGACGGCCGCTTGAAGGATCGAAAAGCCACTCCCCAGAACGCCCTCCAGGCTCTGCTGCACGGCCTCGTGTGCGATGAGCGCGGCGAAGATTGGGTCTGCGTGATGGAGCGCGTGGCCATAGCGAATCGCAGTGCGCACGGCCTTCTCACGGCCCTCTTGAAAGAGCACCTTGGCCGCCTGTGCCGAGGCCCGAAAGTCAGACCAGAAATTCGCCTTATCCGGCGCCTCAACGGCCTCTTGCACGACCGCTTCCACATGCGCTGAGGCTTGCGCCACGAGTGCCTCGGGAAGACGCCACTGCGAGAGCGCAAAGCCCTTCTCGTTGAAGCTCATGGGCCCTCCACGAACGCAGCGATGCCGGCGTGCATGTGCGCTATCGGAAGCTCAAGGCGATGCAGACGAGGAGGCATCGCGCCGCGCGAGGAGAGCCCCGCTTGTAGGAACGGAAGCATCGCGAGATCGGCATCGGTGATCGGGCCGAATGAGCGCGCTCCGTAGGCGAATGTCTCGATCACGGGAGGCACTGCCTCTGCGTTGGGCCCGAGCCGCAGCTCCTCGAAATACGCCTGCACAGGGCTCTCCGCATGGGGCCAATGTCGGTAGATCTCGACCGCATCCTCGCCCTCCATCCAGTTCATCTGCACGTTGGGGAAGAGATAGATCTGATGCTTCACGCGGGGCCCGGATGGGCTCGCGATCGGGATGCGGAAGTGCGTGTGTAGGCCGTGGGCTTTGACCTCGATCGTGTCGAGATCGATCATGCCCTTGAACTCAGGATGAAGCGTCGTCAGGTGATAGGCCTCGTTGTGCACATCGCTTGAGACCTTCCAGTTGCAGGGCACCTCGATGCGGTGGCCATGCGTGAGGTGCGTGCGCTGCAAGGGTGCGCTTGCGAGCAATGCCTCAATCGGCGCGAGCCACGCATCGATCGTGCGCTCGGGCTCCATCGCAATCCACACCGCGCCATGCCGCACTTCACATGCGAGCGCTGAGAGCTGAGGCTGCGTTGCACCCGCCAACGGCTTCGAGAGAAGCGCGCCATTCAGCGCGTACTCCCAGCCGTGATAGCTGCAGCGAAGTCGCGTGCAGGGCCCCGCGCCGCGGCTGATCTGTGCGCCGCGATGAAGGCAGACATCGTGGAACGCGCGCACCGCATCGCCTTCGCGCACAAGGAGAATCGGGTCTTTGCCGATGCGCAGCGGGACGACACCTGAAGGGCGCGCGAGCTGGCTGAGGTGTGCTGCGAAGAGCCATGTGCGTGGAAAGAGTCGCTCTCTCTCAAGGCGTGCGTGCTCGATGGCGTGGTACGTCGAGGGGTCGATCACGATCCAGACCGCGGTGCAGTCATCCAGGGCATCTCGACAGACGATGCCTCAACTTCGCGGACCGCAGAAGAAAACACGTGTGAGGCACTTGGAAGTCCAGGAGCTGGACTTGGAAGTCCAGGAGCTGGACTTGGAAGTCCGGGAGCTGGACTTCAGATCATCGCCACGACGAGCCCCACAACCATGCCGTAGAGCGCGGAACGCTCAGGCGTTGCGGTGAGTGCACATGCGCCTGTCGAGCAGCCGATGGTGAAGTGGTAGACGACTCCGAGCACGGCGCCGATTGCAACAAAGGCGATGGTGCGAAGCGTTGCGCGTCGCTTCACGCGAGCGAGCTCCGCGATGGCCCCGTCGATCACGGCATCGCTTGCAGGCGGGTGCTTGTCGGTCTCGGTGGTCGGCATGCATGAAGGTTACGCGCGACCCAGCGAGGCTGCCGTCTGCAAGCGCACATCGCGGAGCCGTCAAAAAGGCCAGAGTCCAAGCTCGCTCATGACGAGCCAGGCCATGAAGATGACGATCGGCGCTGCAAGAAAGCTCGCGAGCATGAGGGCTCTTCCAGCACCGCGTGAGCTCCACGCATCACCACTCCATGCAGGCCATGCCGCATCCATGAAGACGAAGAGCAAGCCGCGTTCGCGATGCTGGCCAAGGCTGAAGAAGAGGCCGCCGAGCGTGTAGAGGATGGTCGAGGCGAAGAGATTCTCGCGCGAGGTCCGCGGGAAGATTCCGTCGCGCAGCACGATGTAGAGGTCGTAGGACCAGCTCACGGTGAAGAGCGAGAAGGCCACTGCAAGCGCGAACTCAAGCTTCGTGGTTTGCCTTGCGCGATAGACAACACCGCACGTCCACGGTGCAAAGACATAGCAACCGAGCGACATGAAGATGGCGTCGACGGCATCCCAGGTTGGGTCGCCCGTGAGGGGTGCAAGAAAGACGAATGCGGAGAGGGCGAGGGCGAAGAGTGCGAGCCTTGGCCTGTCCAAAAGCTGCGCGCGGTAGCCCTTGCTGAAGAGCACAAGCGAGGCGCGATGCTTGAGTGCAACGCCACATGCGATGCATGTCAGAAGGCTCGCGATGGCGAGGTAGATGCACTCGCCTGTGGAGACAAACACGCCTCATCAGGCCCGAGGCGACGCGCCATGTAAAGCATTGCGAAGTGTTGCATCCCAAAGCCTTTGCGTGACGCAGCGCGCGGCTTCGACGTAGCCTCGATCGCGATGAACATCGCCATCACCTGCATCGCCATCGCATCGGTACTTCCCATCCTTTGTGCCGGCATCGCCAAGCGCGGCGGCATCGCGACCAAGACCTTCGACAACAACAATCCACGCGCCTGGCTCGCCAAGCAGACGGGCGCTGCAGCACGTGCGAACGCGGCGCAATCGAACTCCTGGGAGGCGCTTCCCATCTTCGCCGCCGGCGTGCTCTCGGCCGAGTTTCTTCAGGTGCCGCAGGGTCGAATCGATATGATGGCAATGGCCTTCATCGCCTGTCGCGTGATCTACATCGGGCTCTACGTGGGCGACATCGCGACGATGCGATCGGTTGCGTGGACCGCGGGGTTGTTGCTCTCGCTCGGGCTTTTCTTCTCGAACATGTTCTGAGCCGTCTTGAAGCGAGCGATCTTGGTTGAGAGTTCGTCGGGAGGGACGCGAAGCCGGGGCGTTACACTCGCCGCGTGACTTCCACGCCCAAGCCCATCCAGAAGCTCCTCTGTGCCAACCGCGGGGAGATCGCGATTCGCATCTTCCGTGCAGCCACCGAGTTGGGCATCCCGACCGTCGCGGTCTACTCGCATCAAGACCGCGTTCATCTGCATCGCTACAAGGCCGATGAGGGCTATTTGGTGGGGCAGGGAAAGAGCGCGGTCGGCGCGTACTTGGCGATCGATGAGATCGTGCAAGTCGCGCTGCGCTCAGGCGCCGATGCGATTCATCCGGGCTACGGATTTCTCTCCGAGAACGCGAACTTCGCGCAGGCCTGTGCCGATGCAGGCATCACCTTTGTCGGCCCGAGCGTCGAGGTGCTTCGCAGCTTCGGCGACAAGACTTCGGCGCGCACGTTGGCGAAGTCCGTTGGGGTGAGCTGTGTGCCCGGCACCGATGGGCCTGTCGCGACACTCGAGGATGCGCACGCGTTCGCAGCGAGCTCTGGCTTTCCACTGATCATCAAAGCTGCGATGGGCGGCGGTGGGCGCGGCATGCGCGTTGTGCGCAGCGAGGGTGAATTGGCCGAAGCGTTTGAGCGCGCATCGAGCGAGGCGAAGGCAGCCTTCGGCGACGGGACGATCTTCATCGAGCGCTACGTCGAGCGCCCGCGTCATGTCGAAGTGCAGATCCTCGCGGATGCGAACGGCGACGTGATGCACTTCTACGAGCGCGATTGCTCGGTGCAGCGTCGTCATCAAAAAGTCGTCGAGATGGCGCCCGCACAAGGGCTTGCGCAGGCCACGCGCGAGGCGCTCTTTCGTGATGCGGTGACGCTCGCCAAGGCCGTGGGCTATCGCAATGCGGGCACGGTTGAGTTCCTCGTCGATGGCGCGGGAAATCACTATTTCATCGAGGTGAATCCGCGCATT
>JBILQT010000155.1:0-17368 GCA_044373065.1 Sandaracinaceae bacterium | reverse complement strand
ACGGTCGACGCTGCCTGGTCGACGTCGGTGGTGATCTGAGGGCAATCCTCTTCAAGCATGGCTGCGATATCCGCCCGCATCTCAGCGTACGCGGCCTCCATCTGGGCAGCCGTGAACTCTTCTGGCTTTGGCATCACAAACGGTTGTGCTTCACCCGGCATCTTTATAACTCCTTCCGCGTCGGCACGTTGACGCTCGCAAAAAGTTGCCACGCACTCGCCGAAAATTGCAATAGCAAAAACGGCTACTGTGCATTTGGTTCTTACACGGGCAGTAGCACAGCGGAACTGACAGAACTGCGTCGCGCGCATTCTGGGATGGTGCGAACGACGTCGTGAAGCCAGCGCGCGATAGCTCGGATATCGCGTGAAGAGCCTGCAACAGCTCTGCGCATTAGCTGGCATATCCGCTCCGAACCTGAGATGTCGTCGCGCGATAGCTGGGATATCGCGCGACGATATCGTAAGGCGTCTACGCGATAGCGGGGATATCCGATTCAACGCCGCGACAACGCCTCCCTGATTCCAAGGTATCATGCTGGAACCATGCAAAGTGTCTGCGCGATATCTGGGATATCCGGTTTGGCGTCCGCAGGACCTCGCGCGGTATTTGGCGTATCGCGTTGGATTCTGCCAAGATGCCTTCGGGATATTTGGCTTCGCGTGCGATGGTCTTGAAGGAACTCTGCGAAGCTCGCGGGATGGTCTGTGATGGTTTCGACGGACCTTCCCCCGCGAGCCCTGCGATGGTCTCGACGGACCTCCGCAGAGGTGCCGGGAGGTCAGCGTCGTCGGAAGGCCGATTTGAGAAGTTGCGGCACTCTCCGAGCGAAGGGATCGATCAGGTCAGCCATCAGATCGTGAACTGGCGCGTCGGGGTTCCCTTGATCCGTCGTTCGGCGCCACTCGCGAAGCTGACGCCCTGTGAACACGACGGTCGCGACTTGGGCCAACACGACCGCGTTGTCCTTGGGGCGCCGATTGGCGACGACGTATGGAATCGCAAACATCATCGCGGTTCCGAAGTCCTTCGATGCGTTCACTGGACACGCGAAGATTCGTCGAAGCGCGGGGAGCCCGTTGAACAACGTCTCTGCGGCGTCCGCCCGCCCGGCCTGACACGCTACCAGCAGAAGACGGCGCGGTCGAAGGGGTCGAAGCAACTGGGCGAACCCGTCCCAACTCATGGGCAAGTCGCTCGAAACGCGGATCCCCTGAGCGTTGGAGTGTGCAACCGCTACGATTACATCGAAAGTCCGCTTGCTCTCCACATGTCGCGCCATCGTCGTCAGCAGATCGGCGGTCGTGGTCACATCCTCGATGACCACCTCGGCACCCAGCGCAAGCTCGGGAAAGATTGCTGCCAGTTTGGCCGCGTCGCCAAGGTGCAAGCCATCTTCATGAAGCTTGTCCGCATCGAAGTGCAGAACGAGGAGCGATTGGGGTTTCGAACGCTTCTGTTTGGCCGGGGGCTTGGCTGAGCGAGGTTTAGAACGAGTTCGCTGGCGTGATGGCATCCGCGACTGGTGATCACGAACTGAATGCCCGTCAAGGCCTTGACGAGTTATTGTTATATAGCAATCATAGCAAACATGACAGACGCTACTGTGTTCACCGCGACCTTGAGGTCGATCCGCGCCAAACTGAACCTAACCCAGGAGCAGCTCGCGGAGCGGCTTGGGGTGTCCTTCGCCACCGTGAACCGATGGGAGGGCGGTTCAAGCAAGCCTCAGAAGGCCGCCCGGGAGGTCATCGCCGCACTCGCGGTGGAAGCCGGACTCGATGAAACAGACGAGGAAGACGGTTCCGAGTCGCCCGCTGCCGCAGCTGTGATCAGGCGACGCCGAGGCAAGCCTTCCGCAGCCCCAAGCACGAAGTCGATGGAGCAAATGCTCTGGGGTGCTGCGTGCTCGATTCGCGGTGAGAAGGAGGCTGCGAAGTTCAAGGACTACCTACTGCCGCTGCTCTTCCTGAAGCGCTTGTCGGATGTTTTCGACGACGAGATCGATAGGCTGGCCGAGGAGTACGGTGATCGCGAAACCGCCCTCGAGATTGCCGAAGGCGACCATTCGCTGTTGCGCTTCTACTTGCCCACCGAGGCGCGCTGGGCGGTCCTCGCAGGACGCGAGACCCTTGAGTGGCCGCTCGACGCGAAAGGGAACAGCACTGAGCCCCGCGACATCGGCGAGCACCTCACGAAGGCAGTGCGGGCGGTCGTAAAACACAACCCTTCGCTCGCTGGCGTGATCGATGTCGTCGAGTTCGCCGCGGAACGCAATGGCGAGCGAGACATCAACCCCGCCAAACTGCGTGGAGTCGTCGAGACCTTCTCCGACCCCCGCTACCGGCTCGGGCTGGCGGACGTTCAGCCGGACTTCCTCGGCCGCGCCTACGAGTACCTGCTAAGGAAGTTCGCCGAAGGTTCAGGGCAGAGCGCCGGCGAGTTCTTCACGCCAACGGAAGTGGGGTTCCTGATGGCCCACATCATGCGCCCAAAGCCAGGGGAAGACTGCCACGACTACGCGTGCGGCTCTGCGGGACTCCTCGTGAAGCTGCAGATCGTCGCGCGCGAGCTGGATCCCACTAGCAAGGTTCCGCTGAAGCTCACCGCACAGGAGCTTCAAGCGGAGAGCTACGCCGTCGCGAAAATGAACGCGATCATCCACGACATGCAAATCGAACTCGCGCGTGGCGACACGATGATCAATCCGAAGTTCCGGACGCCGGAGGGCAAGATTCGAACGCACGATGTGGTCGTCGCGAACCCAATGTGGAATCAGCCGTTCGCGCCGGACATCTTCGCGAATGACCCCTTCGATCGATTTCGAACGACCGGTGGCATCACGACTGGCAGAGGAGATTGGGCGTGGCTGCAGCACACCCTCGCTTGCCTAAATGAGAAGGGGCGTGCCGCGGTTGTCTTGGACACTGGCGCCGTGTCGCGCGGCTCGGGGTCGAAGAACGAGGACAAGGAACGGAACATCCGTAAGTGGTTTGTCGAACGCGACCTCATCGATGGCGTGATCCTTCTTCCCGAAAATCTCTTTTACAACACGACGGCGTCTGGCGCGATCGTCATCCTCAGCAAGCGGAAGTCCGCTGCTCGGAAGGGGCGCATCGTCATGTTCAACGCAAGTCAACACTTTAGAAAGGGCAAGCCTAAGAACTACCTCCCTGACGAGCACATCCGCTCGTTCGCAGCCACCTACCTCAAGGGCGAGGCAATCGCCGGAGAACTCGCGGTCATCACATCAGAGCAAGCTGCAGAGGCAGATTACAACCTGAGTCCGAGCCGCTGGATTGCGAATCCCGACGACTCCCCAAAGCATGACCTGACGGTGCTGCTCGACAGATTCAAGACATGCCTGGCCGATGAGAAAGTAATTGAGGCAGAGATAAACGAAGCGTTGAGCAGACTCGGAGCCCTAGCATGAGCGCTGACGACACCACTGTAACGTTGGCCGACTTGTGCGATCTGATTGCCGTTCAATGCAGCCCCGGTGACGTGCCAGATGCGAAGTATCTTGGCCTTGAACACTTGGCACCGCGTCGGATGAGGAGCGTCGCCTGCGGCCGTGCGGCCGATGCACAGAGCGACAAGTCGATTTTTCGGCGAGGCGATGTGCTCTACGGAAAACTCCGGCCCTATCTGGACAAGGCAGTGTTGGCCGATAGTGATGGCGTTTGCACGACGGAACTCTTGGTTCTCCGGCCGAAGGCTGGTGTCGCTCCGCATTACTTGGCTTGTGTGGTTCACGACTACGACTTTGTTGAGCATGCGATGGCGGGCGTCACGGGCGCCCATCACCCACGAACTTCTTGGAACCACATTTCCACCTTCAGGCTGCCACGCCACGGTGAGCACGAGCAGAAAGCAATCGCGAGGCTGCTGTGGAGGATTCACGACCTGGTCGAAGCGTGTGAGCGGTCGACGGAGGCTGGGCTCCGGCTGAAGAGTGCAGCGAACCGTGAGTTGTTCACGCGTGGCCTGCGAGGGGAAGTTCAGACCGAGACCCAGATTGGCGTACTCCCGCAGAGCTGGGACGTGGCAAGCCTAGGCAAGCTGGGCCGGGTGGGAAACGGGTCCACCCCTAAGAAGGACATCGAGTCGTACTGGAACGGCGGAACGTACCCGTGGCTCACCAGCGCCAAAGTCTACGACCGGGACATCGTGGCGGCTGACCAGTTCGTAACCGAACAGGCACTCACAGAATGCCACCTGCCGCGAGTGTCGCCCGGTGCAATTCTCATCGCGATCACCGGTCAGGGCAAGACACTCGGCCACTGTGCGGTGCTGAGAACTGAAGCCACCATCAATCAGCACATTGCCTACGTTGCCATCGACACGAAGCGCGCGGACCCATCGTTTGTCCGAGGGTATCTTGAAACGCAGTACGAGTACCTTCGTCAGGTCGCATCAGGCGGCGGAAGCACCAAGGGAGCACTGACATGTGCCTTCCTGCGGGATCTCCCGATTCCGATGCCCGCAACGATCGAGGAGCAACGCGAGATCGTCACGATCCTCGATGCGCTTGACCGCAAGATCGACCTGCATCGGAAGAAGCTCAGGCTGCTTGACGAGTTGTTCAAGGCCGTTTTGCGAAAGCTGCTCGCGAAGCACATGCGCGTGGAGGAACTGGATCTCTCCGTGGTCGCCGCACACACCGCGAACACGCTCCATATCAGCGAGGCTGGCACTGACGAATTCACACTCGGAACCGGGAGCGACACCAGTGGCGGGGAATCCGAACGAGGAGTCGAGAGATGAAGAAGGAACTCATTCAGAAACTGCACACCAGCTTTGAGGAGCGGGCCCACGAGCGTGATGGTGTGGAGCATTGGCTCGCGCGCGAACTTCAAGTCCTCTTGGGCTACTCGAAGTGGGAGAACTTTGTCCAAGTGGTTGAGAAGGCGAAGACCGCGTGCGCGAACGCGGGCCAAAACGTCGATGACCATTTTGCCGACGTCAGGAAAATGGTCGACATCGGCTCGGGTACGACGCGGGAAATCGTGGACTTGGGTCTCACGCGATACGCCTGCTACCTGGTCGCCCAGAATGGCGACCCGCGGAAGGACGCCATCGCCTTTGCGATGACCTACTTCGCTATCCAGACACGCAAGCAGGAGTTGATCGAGACACGCATCGCTGAATGGGAGCGACTGCAGGCACGCGAGAAGCTCACCCTGTCCCAGAAGGGGCTTGCTGGCGTTCTCTACGAGCGCGGAATCGATAGCCAGGGCTTTGGTCGAATCCTCAGCAAGGGCGACGCGGCGCTCTTCGGCGGCAAGACCACGCAGGACATGAAGAAGCGCTTGGCTGTGCCGGATGGCAGGCCCTTGGCCGACTTTCTGCCAACGATAACGATCAAGGCAAAGGACTTTGCGAACGAAATCACCAACACACAGGTCAAGCAGCGCGACCTGGAGGGTGAACCTGCAATCACGACAGAGCATGTGAAGAACAACCACGACGTCCGTAAACTGCTCACCGACCGCGACATCGTCCCAGAGCAACTGCCTGCGGCTGAGGACGCGAAGAAACTGGAACGCAGGCTCAAGGCAGAGGAAAAAAAGCTGCCGAAGCAAGCGCCGCGTCTCGGCGGGAAGAAGCGATAGGGATGTCACAGCTCAAGATCAGCGAAGCGGGCACTGTCCAGTTCCCGATGGTCAAGCACGCCGTCGAAATCGGCTGGAAGCCGCTCACACCCGAAGGAGCGAGGGAGAAGCGTGGCGGCGACACCGGGATGCTCTTCAAGGACGAACTGGCCGCGAAGCTCGCGGCGTTCAACCATTGGATGTCGTCCGAGGCGATCCGCTCCGTGATCGAGACGCTCGACGCGATTCCCCCGACCATTGAGGGCAACCGCGACATGCTCGCGTGGCTGCGCGGTGAGCGGCAGTGGTACGACGAAGACGAGAAGCGCCACCGCGCGGTGAGAGTCATCGATTTCGAAAACACTGCCGCGAACTCCTTCCACGTAACGTGGGAGTGGGCGTTCAAGCCGGCTGGGCGTCCCAAGGGCAACCGCGCGGACGTCATGTTTGTCGTCAACGGAGTGCCCGTCTGCATCGTTGAGCACAAGAACCCCAAGGACGGCGATGCGATCGAGCGGGGCATCAAGCAGCTGCGACGCTATGAGCTGGAGACGCCTGAGTTGGTTGGCTCGCCGCAGCTCTTCAACGTCACGCACCTTCTCGACTACTGGTATGGGGTCACCTGGAACGCGAGCCGACGGGATATGGCGCGCTGGAAGCAAGCCCCTGAGGAAACCTACCGATTCGCCGTGCAGGCGTTCTTTGAGCGCACCGACTTCCTGCGCACGCTCCAGCACTGGATTCTCTTCTATGTTCAGGACAGCGAGACGCGGAAGTCGATCCTTCGGCAGCACCAGCAGCGCGCCATTGACGCCATCGTCGAACGCTGCGCCGACCCGACCAAGACACGTGGGCTGGTCTGGCATACGCAAGGCTCGGGCAAGACCTTCACTTTGCTCACGTCCGCTCGGCTCATCCTTGAGGACAAGAAACGCTTCAAGAGCGCGACGGTGCTCCTGGTCGTCGACCGCACCGAGCTCGAAGGTCAGCTCAAGGGCTGGGTTGAGCGCCTGCTCGGCGAAATGCAGAAGCAGGACGTCGCAACCAAGCGGGCCAACACCAAGGCCGAACTGCAGCATCTCCTTCAGAGCGACTTTCGCGGCCTGATCGTCGCGATGATCCACAAGTTCGATGAGATTCGAAAGGACAGCTGCCTCCGCGAGAACGTCTACGTGTTCATCGACGAGGCACATCGCTCGGTCGCGAAGGACCTCGGGTCGTACCTGATGGCTGCGGTGCCCCGCGCAACGATCATCGGCTTCACTGGAACCCCGATTGCGCGCAACTCGCAGGGTGAAGGAACGTTCAAGACGTTCGGCAAAGAGGACGAGAAGGGGTACCTCGACAAGTACTCCATCGCCGAATCGATCGCCGACGAGACGACGCTTCCGATCAAACACATGATGGCGCCGAGCGAGATGGCCGCGCCTGTTGAGCTGCTCGACAAGGAGTTCTTCGACCTCGCCGCGTCAGAGGGGGTCACGGACATCGAAGAGCTGAACAAGGTTCTCGACCGAGCGGTCGGGCTGCGCACGTTTCTCTCCTCAGACGAGCGTATCGAAAACGTCGCGAGGTTCGTCGCGGAACACTTCAAGGAGAACGTACTCCCCCTTCACTACAAGGCCTTCGTGGTCGCTGTGAGCCGCGAGGCTTGTGCGAAGTACAAGCGTGCCTTCGACAGCCTCCTCCCACCCGAGTGGACAGAAGCCGTGTACACGGAGAATGCCGCCGACGTGATCGACCGCCCACTCGTCGCGAAGCTCCAGTTGAGCGAAGAGAGAGAAGAGGATGTGCGGCTCCTTTTCAAGAAGGTGGACAAGGACCCAAAGATCCTCATCGTCACCGACAAACTACTGACGGGTTACGACGCGCCGCTCCTGTACTGCATGTACCTGGACAAACCGATGCGTGACCACGTGCTCCTGCAGGCGATCGCCCGCGTGAACCGACCCTACGTCGACGCTGAGGGCGTGCAGAAGCGCATCGGTCTCGTCATCGATTTCGTCGGTGTGCTGCGCGAGCTGAAGAAAGCACTGCGCTTCGACTCCTCCGATGTCAGCGGCGTCATTGAGGATCTCGACGTGCTGATGGGCGACCTGAAGCAGAAGATCACCAAGGCCGCGACGGAGTACCTCGATGCCGAAGAAGGCAGCGCCGACGAGCGCCTTGAAAGCATCGTCTACGGCAAGTTCATCGACGTGGCTGTGCGGAAGGTGTTCTTCGAGGCGTACAAGGACATCGAGAATCTCTGGGAGATCCTCTCGCCGTCGCCTGAACTGCGAGACCACATCAAGACGTTCAAAGGGCTTGCGCAGCTCTACGCAGCGGTGCGCAACGCGTACGCGGAAAAGGTTGGCTTCATCGCGGACCTCGCATACAAGACCCGTCGGCTGATCGAGGAGAACGCGACGCAAACGGGCCTGGGGCGGCTGACGAAGAGCGTCACGTTCGACGTAAAGACGCTTGAGTCGTTGAAGAGCGAGGAAGGCTCAGACGTGGGCAAGGTGTTCAACTTGGTGCGAGGGCTCCAGAAGGACATCGACGACGACCCAAGCGCTGGGCCAGTCCTGAACCCGTTGAAGGACCGCGCCGACCGAATCCTCAAGGATCTTGAGTCGCGCAAGGTTGACGGCCTCGCAGCGATGGACCTTCTCGCGGCGCTTGCCGCCGAGAAAGAAGCGGCGATGAAGTCCGCCAACGAGAGCGGCCTCTCAACACGCGCGTTCTCGGTGTTCTGGGTTCTTCGCGCGGACGCTGCGCTGAAGCACTCTGGCGTCTCACCGATGGAGGTCGCCAAGGAGGCCGAGACGCTCCTGGCTCGCTTCCCCAACGCAGTCGTCAATGCGGATGAACAGCGCCGTCTCCGCGCAGGCCTCTACCGCCCTTTGCTCGCACTTCAGAAGGACGAGCGCTCGCGCGTCGTGGACCTGGTCGTCGCGACCCTCCTTGCCGAGTAGCCCATGAAGACCTCCCTCTACCCCACACAGGAACTTCGACGCCGAGCGTTGGCTTGGGCGGTGAAGCTGCGTGTGAACCCGAAGGTGATTCGCGTGCAGCACATGAGTCGGAAGTGGGGCTCGTGTTCTTCGTCGGGCACCGTGACGTTGGCCAGCGATCTCATCGACCGGGACCCGAAGTTCCAGGACTTCGTGATCGCACATGAAATGCTGCACCTGCGCTTGCCGACACATGGGCGCGTTTTCAAAGCACTGATGAGCGCCCATGTGCCGAATTGGCGAGAGCTGGAGCGCGCGGGTGCTCGCTCGCGGTGAAGCTAACGACGCAACGTATGTCCTCGAATGACGAAAAGTCCTGGTCGAGTTCTTTACGGTCTTCTTCTCGACCGAAGTCGAATGAATCGCCAAAAAGAACGCGGCGGCCGATCGCTCGACAACCGCGTCCTTTGCTTTTCGCCTGGGCTAGCTCAGCTCTTTGCCTTGGCGCACGTGAATATCGCCTCGTCGTTGTTCCCGCCGGCGAAGACCGACACCACAACAGCGTCATCTTCATTGAACGAACTCGAGGGCGCCGCCTTCCAATCCTCGCTGCCAGTGTCGCGTCCACTGTTCTTGTACTCGGCCCAAACGGAATAGCGGCCCGGTGGGAGTGTTCTGCTCCCGCTCTCAGCGACCGCTGACACGTGCTGCTTGCATGAGTCAAATAGTCGCGTGCCGAACTGCCCCTGAGGAGAAACGATGACTATCATTTCCCCGTGTACGTTGTTGTCGAGGCGTCTGGGTATGTTCTTGAAGGTGACCGTGATCTGACCAGTCACTTCGATCGCAAAGTTTTTTTGTTGTACGACAGGTGCCATATGCGTCCTCCTGCCGTGAGGAAATCGCGACAGGGCTGCAGTTGTCAAGACGAAGGTGAATGACGTCAGGGCAATCAACGCGATCTCATCAGTGTCGCTTGCTCACGCGGTTCCAGCCGCCCTGACAGCTGATATGTCGGTCAAACACACGCCGAGCTGGCCGCTGGGGGAGACATGGAGAGCTATCGCACCTGACCCGTCGGAACTCTCGACGCCCTCGAAGGCTTCCACCTTGCGCCAACCCTCCACACCTGCTCAAACGCTCAGTCACCACCAAGGAGTGAACCATGTCGATTGAGCTCTTCCATCACCCGTACTCGCGCGCCTCCACCGTTGTTTGGATGCTCGAAGAGGTCGGCGCGCCGTACGCCCTGCGCTTCGTCAACATCATGCAGGGCGGGCAGAAGGCGCCCGAGGTTCTTGCGCTGAACCCGATGGGCAAGCTGCCCGTGCTCGTCGATGGCGAGACCGTGGTCACGGAGACGGCGGCGATTGGGCTCTACCTCGCGGATCGCTACGCCTACGGTCGCCTCGCGCCCAAGGTGGATGACCCCAAGCGCGGCGCCTACCTGCGCTGGTCGCTCTTCGCGCCCTCGGTGATCGAGCCGGGAACCATCGCCAAGGGGAGCGGATGGGCGGTTCGCGAGGGGTCGGCGGGCTGGGGCTCGTACGAGGCGATGTTGAGCGCCATCGAGAGCGCGATTGGCAAGACGCCCTATCTCCTGGGCGACGAGGCCTCGATGGCCGACGTCATCCTCGGCGGCACGCTCGGCTACCTGCTGAAGTTCAAGGCGATCGAGGCGCGCCCCTCATTCGTCGCGTACGCCGAGCGCTTGGGGGAGCGACCGGCCGCCAAGCGCGCCGAGGCACGCAACGCGGCGATTCGCGCCGAACACGGGCTTGGCTGAACGCGACTCACATTCGTTCAAGTCAGCAGGCGGCATCCTCGGGTACACCGACGGGATGACGACACAGCCCCTGCACCTCGAGCGCGACGCCATCCACCTCGGTGAGACGGTCGTCGCGCTTCCCAATTTCAACAACGGCTACGAGGCCTACATCGCCGCGCACTGCAAGGAGGCGCCAGGCCGGTTGGTGTCGATGGCCACCTCCGACAAGGACTGGCCCGTCTGGGAGGTGCACCCCGCAGGCGATGAGGTGGTCATCCTCGTCTCGGGCAGAGCGGAGTTCATCCAGCAGGTCGATGGCACCCTCTTGCGGACGGTCGTGGGACCGCATGAGGTGGTGGTGAACCCCGCGGGCGTGCCGCACACGGCGAACGTGATTGCGCCCTTCACGGCCATCTACATCACGCCCTGCCCTGGCACGCACCACCTGCCGCGCGAGGCCGGCGATGTCTGAGATTCACGCGAGCGCGTGAAGCCGCGTGCACCGCCCATTGTGGTTTTGGAGCCCCCGGGAAACGCCGATCTCGACGCGTCACGGTCAACCGCGGCATGCTCTGCGCCATGACTTCCACCATTCGTCTCCGCGCCATCCGTGCAGCCCAGGTCGCCAGCCTCTCCGCCACACTCGCATCCACCACGGCGTGCGACACCTCCGTCGCCTCTCCCGACGCCTTCGCGCGTCCTGATTCACCCACCGCAGCCGACGCGTTTGCGACGGCCGACGCGCCCAGCACGGCCGACGCGTTCCAAGCGCCCGATGCGTTCACCGTCGTCGCTGACACGGGCGCCGTCGCTGACACAGGCACCGTCGCCGACACAGGCACCGTCGCTGACACAGGCACCGTCGCTGACACAGGCACCGTCGCTGACACAGGCACCGTCGCTGACGCAGGCACCGTCGCTGGCGATGCCGGCTGCACATCCTTCCCGCCCACGACACAGGCTTGCTGCTTGCTCGAGGGTGGCTTCTGGGATGAGGCCTCGATGTTCTGCGCGATCGCCGTCCCAGGCCCCTTCGTGCCTCCCGCAATGAACGTCTGAGATGGGCACGCTCCGCCTCGGCCTTGGCACCTCACCGCTTCGCACCGAGCACGAGCGGCTCCTCCGCACAGCCCTGCGTCGCGGCAGCGAAGATGACCTTCCCGAGATCCCCGAGACGCTGAGGCTCGAGGGCATCTCGCCCGAGGCGCGCGCCATCTCGATCGAGACCTGGCGCGCGCGTGCGCTTCACGAGCACCAGAGCTCCTGCGTCTTCTCGCGCCTCCTGCCGCAGCTCATCGAGGCCGAGGCGAGCATCGAATACAAGACGGTCGTCTTGCGCGCCGCGATGGACGAGATTCGCCACGCCGCCCTCTGCATGCAGGTCGTCTCCTACCTCGGCGGTGAGCCCGTCCTCGAAGCGCCGCTCGCCACCGAGGTGCTGCCCGAGCACAACAGCCGCACGCCGCGAGAGCGCGCGCTCCGCAACGTCATCTTCGCCTCCTGCATGAGCGAGACGATCAGCACCTCGCTCCTCGCCGAAGAGCGCGAGCTCACCACCGAGCCGCGCATCCAGCGCATCGTCGAGCAGCTCTCGGCGGATGAGATCCTCCACGCGAAGCTGGGCTGGGCCCTGCTTGAGGAGTGGCTCCCGAAGCTCACGGAGGACGAGCGCGATGGCCTTGCGCGCTACCTGCCGCTGGCCTTCGGTGTCATCGAAGCGAAGATGCTGAACGCGATGCCCGTGGGCGCGCCCTTCCCCGAGCCGCTGCGCACCGAGCTTCGGGGCCTCGGCGCGATGGAAGGGAGCGATGGACGCGAGATTCTCTACGCCGTCCTGGAGAGCGTGATCGCCCCCCGCTTCGATGAGCTTGGCCTTCCAGGCACGCGCGCTTGGAACGAACGCAAGACGTCATGAGGCGCCTTCTCGTGGTGCTCGCCTTGGCGATGCTCGGATGCGGGCCCGCAACGCCAGCGGCAGGACGTCTGCGCCGGACGTACAGGCCGATTCACCACCCGCCCAGCAGCGGAGATGTGGTTGGCGTCGTCGGCGCCTATTCGGATTTGGAAGCCAGCGACGTCCGCTGCGAGCGTGTGGCCAACGGAGACACCACGCTTGGCGGAATGCAAGCGGAGCTTCTACGCCAGCTTGCCGAGGTACAAGCCGACGGCGTGTCCTTTGAGTTTCTCGCGCGCTGTGATGGCCAGCAAGCGCCGCCGTGGCCATGCCTGATCGGTACGCGCATCGGGACCGAAGAACGCCCGCACGTCAGCTTCACAATCGATGCGAGCGGCGCCGTTGACCCGACATCGATTCACTGCCCCTTCTCGGAGTGATGCCCGCGGTGGACGCGCGCCGCGCTCTCTTGCGAGGATGCATCCATGTCCTCCTCGCAAGAAGTCCGAGTCGCACGCGCGTTGCGCACCGCCGTCATCGTCAGCGGCCTGGTGGGCGCAGTGGCCTCGGCTGGATGCGCTCGCCTCCGAGCTCGCGTGGTCGAGGGGCGCGGCTTCGATGGGAGCGAGTGCGTCGGTTGGTCGATGCAAGGCTCGGCAGAAGACTGCTGCAACGCCCAAGGGGGCCTGCTCAACACCGGCCCCTCCGGCCAATACTGCGCCGTCGTCGTCGAGGGCCCCTTCGTGCCTCCGACGATGGACGTGTGAGCCGCCTTCTTGCGAGGATGAGGCGATGTCCTCCTCGAACGGAACCAACACCGCGCGCGCAGTGCGCACCGCCGTCATCGTCAGCGGCCTCGTCGCCAGCACCGCCGCGCTGAGCGGCTGCGAGAGCCTCCGCAACCGCATCGTCGATGGCACCAGCGCCTCGGGCGAGGTCTGCGTGGGCTGGTCGATGCAAGGCTCACCACGCTCCTGCTGCGAGTCGCGCGGCGGCCTCTACTCAGGCGGCATCTTCAGCGGCAGCTGCACACCGATGGCCGTGATGGGCCCCTTCCTTCCGCCCGCGATGGAGGCCTGATGCGCAAGCCCTCCCTCGATCGTGCGCTGCGCACCGCGATGATCGTCAGCGGCCTGAGCGCGCTCGCCACCACTGGCTGCGAGCGTGTCCGCGCACGCGTCGTCGAGGGCACGGGGTTGAACGGCGAGGCCTGTGTCGGCTGGTCACTCGAGGGCTCTCCCGAGGCCTGCTGCACCGCGCTCAACATGCGCGGCGGCTACGTCACCTGGGACCCAGCCACACGCCTCTGCACCGCACTGCCTGTGCCTGGGCCCTTCGTCCCGCCCGCGATGGACGCATGAAGATGCGCCCGCTGCTTCTCTCACTGTGCACGCTTCTCTGCGCGTGCGACGACATCCGTAGCCACGTCATGCAAGGCGGAGGCACCTCCGAGCTCTGCGTTCACTGGTCGGTGCTCGGCTCCCCAAGGTCGTGCTGCGACTCCCGTGGAGGCTACTGGAATCCCGCTTTCAATCGTTGCGACCGTTGGGGACCCGCAGGACCAAGATGACGCCCAACCAAGAGAGCCGCGCCCAGCTCGAGGAGGCGATTGCGCGCATCGAGGCACGCACGCCGAATCGCCGCATTGGCCTCTACGGCCCAGGCTCGATGAGCTGGACCATCAACCGCGAGGTGATGATCCTCGTCGGCGGCGGACGCGCAGCCCTCCTTCAGCTCGCGCACCCCTTCGTCGCCCACGCCGTCGATCAACACAGCGACACACCGACTGACCCTGTCGGACGCTTTCGACGCACCTTCGAGAACGTCTTTGGGATGGTCTTCGGCGACCTCGACACCGTGCTCGAACGCGCCCGCAGCGTGCACACGATCCACACGCGCATCCAGGGCCCCATCGAGCACGACGTCGGCCCCTTCAAGAGGGCGCAGCGCTACCGCGCCCTCGATCAAGACGCGCTCGTCTGGGTGCAAGCCACGCTCTTCGACACGGCCACCACCGTCTTCGATCGCATCGTCCAGCCGCTCTCCACCTACGAGCGCGAGGCCTACTACGAGGAGACGCGCACCCTCGCGAGCCTCTTCGGCATCCGCGCCATGCCCGACTCGTACGCGCACTTCAACACGTACATGGCCGACATGCTCGCGAGTGAAACCATCACCTTCTCGCGCCCCGGCAAAGACCTCGCGCAGTTTCTCCTTCAGCCTCCGAAGCCCCTCTACGCGCCCTTCACGCACGCCTACAAAACACTCACCGCAGGCATGCTGAACGAGCGCCTCCGAGGCGAGCTCAACCTGCGCTGGGGCCTCCGCGAGCGCGCCGAATTTCACGGCGCTTGGCCAATGTTGAAAGCACTCCACAAACGCACGCCAGCGCGCCTCCGCTTCTTCCCCGACTACATCGAAGGGGTGCATCGCGTGCAAGGCAGCACGGCCGAGAGAGACACGGTTGGGCGCGCCTTGGAGGCCGCTGCGCTCTGGGCGATTCAACCGTCGACGTCGGTGCTGGAACGCGAGAGGGCGCGGCGTGAGGGGCGCTGAGGCGCATCGAAGTTGCCCCTCATGGCAACGACTCCATCGCTTCACCGAACTCACAAAAGCGGCGCACGACAGACAGCAACGTCGCGTCGTCCGCGCACATCACAGTTCGCCTCACGCCATCCGCTTCGAGGAAGACGCGGTCTCGCCAAACCTCGCAGGAGCGGGTCGGGTCAGGGCTCAGAACATTCAGTCGGAACCACGCGTTTGGCCGAAGAAGTTCTGCACGCAGCGCACTTCCAGAGCCGCTCAGGAGCCGATTGAGCTTGGCTTGCACAAAGTGCGGTTCAGCGCCGAAGAAGGGCGTCAGCGTCGCTGCCGCCAAGCGCGCTTCGACCAGCGCAATCGCCTGCGTCTCATCGCAGAGCGTCTCGCCGACTCTGAAGTGCCCGTGCCCGTCGGTCGCCACCGTTGGCAGGTCATCCCTCACCCACGGGTAGTGCGAGCTCGCCGAGAAGCAGAGCGTCGCGAGGCTTGAGAAAGAATAGAAGCGCGTCGCCACGGCACTCTGCGCCAGCGCCTCCACAAGGCCGCGCATCCGCGCGAGCACGTCATGTTCATCACGCACGCGGTCGAGCAGGTTCAGCCAATGCCAGCGCGCAGGGTCGTCTTCGATGAACTCCACATGCGGCTCAAGCAGCGCGCCCTCCACGCGTGATGGCAACGCGGATATGCGCACCCGCTCAATGAGCCACGCGTGTGCGGCCTGCGCGACGTCGACGATGTCGTCTGCGAACGCAACGGACGCTTGGCCCAGATAGAAGCAGCAGGTCGTACCGACGAAGCAGCACGCACGCCCGTCTGCATCGGCCCAGACCTCAAAATCCGGGCCCGTGCCGATCGCACGGGACAGCCCTTTCGGGAGCCGAGCCGCAAGTGCCTCGGCGGCACGCAGCGTTGCGTTGATGAAGGGCGCTGAATCACGCACTTGCTCGTCGTTCGCACCCGCCAACCAAGCCAGCGCGCAGGAGATCACTTCGCGTACCTCACGGGTCCTTCCGGTGCCGTGTGCGGCATCGCCGTCGCGGAGCGTGACGAAGTACTCCGGCCCCTCATAGGGCTCTAGCATCGCCGCCCGAAGCGCACTGCGCGCATTCCCCGGGTTCATGCCCAACATCAGGCCGTGAATCGCGCGCTCATACCAGAAGCATGAGACACGAAAGGAGCGCTCGTTTCGCACCGCCTCCAGTGCGCCGTATGGCTTGAGCTCCGCCTGCACGCCCTCGGCGCAAAGCAGCGCGAGAAGCTCCTCCCGCATTCGCTCTTGCTCATCCATCGCAGCATTCACGCACGCACTCGTGCACGTCGACAACAAGCAAGGTCGCGTCGGCAGGGCTTGGTTCAACCACCGAGCCGTGCCGGCGCCAACGCCTCCTCGCGAAACACCCCAGAACGCGTCGCGCTGAGCCCCGTTGGTGCTCGCAATCGAGAACGCCGACCGAGCATCAACGCGGCGTCCAGCCAGCTCAAAAACGAGACTCCGTGGAGCCACCTCGCCTCCGTGGGCCAGAAAACGAGATTTGTTGCAGCCACCTCGCCTCCGTTGGCCAGAAAACGAGATTTGTTGGAGCTACCTCGCCTCCGTTGGCCAAAATTCGCGAGTTTTTGAAGCCAACTCGCCTCCGTTGGCCAAAATTCACGAGTTTTTGAAGCCAACTCGCCTCCGTTGGCCAAATCCCAGAATTTCTTGGAGCTAGCTCGCCTCCGCTGGCCAGAACGGGCGAGTTCGCAGCGTGAGCGCGCTTGTTCCGGCCAGAAACGCTGAGTTTTTCGCGCCACCTCGCTGATTCTCGCGAGAACAGGCCCCTCCGAGTTTCCCATTCGCCTGTTCTGGCCAGAACAGCCCCCTCCGAGTTCCCCAATGGCCTTCTCCGACCAAAACAGGCCTCCCCGAGTTCCCCAATGGCCTGTTCTGGCCAAAACAGGGTCTCAACGACCCCAATTTGGCCGTCAGCCAGTGCTGCCGAACCCGCCTGCGCCGCGCGCCGTCTCGTTGAGCGACGCGACCACCTGCACCTCGACCGACGCCACCCTCGCCACCACCAGCTGCGCGATGCGCATCCCGTGCTCAACCACAAACGGCGCCGTCCCGTGGTTGATCAGGATGACCTTCACCTCGCCGCGGTAGTCCTCATCGATCGTCCCTGGCGCGTTCAACACCGTCACGCCGTGCTTTGCGGCGAGGCCTGAGCGCGGACGCACCTGGCCCTCGTGCTGAGGCGGTAGCGCCATCGCAAGGCCCGTCGGGATGAGCGCGAAGGCACCGGGCGCAAGCGTTACGGGCGCATCGAGGTCGGCACAAAAATCGAACCCCGCCGCACCCGCCGTTGCCTGTTGGGGCAAGGTGGCCGATGGGCGGAGTCGTTGAATCTGAAGGCGCTGCAGGTCTGGAGTCGTCATGCGCGGCGTCTTTGCACACCGCGCACCCGATCATCCAGCGAGATCAGCCGTTGTTGTTCTCGCCGCCGCCGTTGCCGCCGCCTTCGCCGCCGCCCTCGGGGCCACGCTCTGGGCGCGGTCCACGACGGTTGCGGTCTCCACCACGGTCGCCGCCGCCGAAGCCGCCACCGCCGCCGCCGCGGTCATCGCGACGCGGACGATCACGGTCGCCGCCGCGGAAGCC
>JBILQT010000488.1:0-3934 GCA_044373065.1 Sandaracinaceae bacterium | reverse complement strand
TGACTGTTGTGATCGGCGACGCCTATCGCCGCTTCTACGACGCGCATATCCGACCTGGCCATGAACGTTTCGCACGCCAACTCGGCTGCCCGCTCCACGTGTTTACGCGCCCCTTGCGCACGACGAGCCAGGTCGATCATCCGCATGCGAGCTGGGAGAAAGTGAAGATCCTCGAGGAGCCTGAGCTGGCCTCCTACGAGCAACTCTGCTGGCTCGACGCAGACCTCTTCGTTCTCGGCGAGCCGCCCGACCCCTTCGCGCTCACACCCGACCAAGGCTGGCTCGCCGTCGACGACGATACCTACGGCGTCCCCGCGCAATCCGAGCTTGGGCGTCGCTGGTGGTACGGCTTCTTGCCCGAGAATGCCTGGCCGAAGGTCGTGCTCAACACAGGCCTCTTCGTCGTGCATCGCAAGCATCAAGCGCTCTTGCGCGCGGTCCTCGATCACTACGGCGGACGCTGGGATCAGGGCCCGCTGAGTGCACACCTCCTGGCTGAGCCAAACGGGACGCTCGGCCCCGCGTCGCTCAACCGTCTCGTCATCCATCACCTCGGCACCCACGGCTATGGCCCCGCCTCGATGCGCGCCCTCGTTGCGGAGCCCGGGATGCTGCACTTCGCAGCCGCATCCGCGATGCGTACGCCGGACTACCTGGCCTGGGCCGAGCGCGCCTCGGAGGGGAAGGGCGACGACCCGCGCCTTGTGATGCGGGCTCAGGCGCGTGCACTCCGCTATGCGGTGGAGCGTCCTGCGCGTCATCATGTTGAGATAGTATTGCAATCCTATCCGCGCCTTGTGCGGCGTGTGCTCGCGCCGGCCCTTGATGCGCGCGTGGAGCGCTTGGGGCCTGCACTTGCGCAGGTCGCGGAATGGCAAGCGCACGTGCTGGATGAAGCGCTTCGAAAGGAGCCGCGGCTTTTGCTCACACGCGCGCAGGAGGCCTATCCAGGCTGGGTCACGGTCGACCCGATCACGCCCATGCTGAGCGGCACCTCGAACCGCAAGCACGGTGCTCATGCGGGCTCGGTGATGGTGCGACTCGATGCGCTGCGGGCTCTCGAAGAGCGTCCGACCGCGAGCCTGAGGGGGCTCGTTGTGCTCGGTGTGCTTGAGGCGCTGCCTGTCGAAGAACGCGTTCCATTTCTGCGCGCCTGCATGCGCGTGAGCACAGGCGAGGTTCAGCTTCTCGTCGCGGATGCGCAGTGCGAGGTGCCGCCGAGTGAGCCCTTCTCCTCGCTGCATGCGCGTCGTCATGCGCTCTCTCGCGTGCAGCTCGATGCGCTGCTCGATGCCGCCAACTGTGCGGCGGAGGTGCGCGCGACGGGCCCGCAGGAGGTTGTGATCACAGGCCTGACGCCTGCGCCGATGCGTCCTCCGCACGCGCATTGGTGCATCACCTTCAACGCACGCGGTTGAGCGCCAAACGTGTTGGAATCACCGCGCGCCTCCGTCAGGCTGCGCGGATGAGACAGGCCAAATCCCTCACCCTCTCGATCGCGGCACTCCTCGGCGTTGCGTGTACACCGCAGCAGAGCATCGATGCGAGCGCGGTGGTCGATGCATACACACCGGTGGTCGATGCATACACGCCGGTGGATGCGGGCATCGATGCGCACGAGGTGCCAGATGCGGGCATCGATGCGCACGAGGTGCCAGATGCGGGCATCGATGCGCACGAGGTGCCGGATGCGGGTGGCGACGCGCCGGGTGATGGCGGCTTTCGCACCGCACGCGTGTGTCCGATGTGGCGTGGCTTGCCTTCGGGCGGTGTGACGTTGGGCGGCACGAATACCTCGCCGGAGGGTCTTCGCGTGGGCCCGGATTGCGCGCTCTATGTTGCGTCCAACGACACCGTGTTCCGGATCGCGGAGGGCTCAGGCGAGGTCACGTCGTTTGCCTCGAACCCCGCGATGGCTGCAGACCTTCAGGGCATCGAGTTCGGTCCGGACGGCGCGCTCTATGTGGCAGCCCGCACGCAGAATGTGATCGCGCGCTTCAACGGCACGACCGGCGCCTTCATCGACATCTTCGCGAGCACCGGGCTCGATGGCCCGAACACCCCCCGCTTCGGTCCTGATGGGCGCCTCTACGTGAGCTGTCGCAACACCA
Organism: Sandaracinaceae bacterium; assembly: GCA_044373065.1. Classification (GTDB taxonomy): domain Bacteria; phylum Myxococcota_A; class Polyangia; order Polyangiales; family Sandaracinaceae; genus JAFLCL01. Next base: position 1,823 of record JBILQT010000488.1, on the reverse strand, counting down.
CAACGGTGGTTCGCATCGAGCCGACAGGCGGGATGGCCACGCCGTTTGCGACACATCCGCAACTTGGCAGCCCAGAGGGCATCTCATTTGGTCCCGACGGCAATCTCTACGTCGCTGCGCGCACCAACTCGTTCGTCGCGCGCTTTGATGGGATGACCGGCGCGTTCCTCGACCAGATCAACGCCACGCCTGCATTCATGGCGCCCGAGGGCATTGCCTTTGACCCTGATGGAACCCTCTGGATCGCGAACCGCGACACAGGCGAGGTGATCCGTTTCGATGCGTCGACGCGGGTGCAACTTGAGCGACTTGCAACACCGCCGACAGAGCAGCCGATCGGGCTTGAGGTCGTGAACGGACAGCTCGTCGTCGGGATGCGTGGCACCGGTCGCATCACCGTCTTGCCTTGATGCTCGTGTCTCGTTTCTGCGTGCCGCGCGTACCGACTCGCACTCAGCGTGCGCAGCGCGCGTATGTGTTCATGCAGGCCACTTCGCTTGTGAACGTCCACGTGCAGTCGCGGCCTGCGCACGCGCAGACATGCCCTTCGCAAGCGCTGCCCGTCCACGACCAGTACGTCGGTACGCCGACCGCGCAGCCTCGCAGCGAGCGCACCTCCATCGCGGCGCAGTCCGGTGCCGCATCGTTCGTTGCGTCTACGGTGCGAGGGTGCGCGTCGTAGCAACTGGGTGTCAGTGCGACGACCCACGCGAGCCAGCGAAGCTTCATCGCCCGCTCAGAGCGGAAGGTTGTCGTGCTTCTTCGGCGGGTTCACGACGCGCTTGTCTTTGAGCAGCCAAAGCGCCCGCGCGATGCGCACACGTGTGGAGCTCGGCTGGATGACTTCATCCACAAAGCCAAGCTCTGCGGCCTTGAACGGGTTGGCGAATTTCGCGCGGTACTCGTTCACGAAATGCGCACGTGCCTCCACGGGGTCGGCCGCCTTCTCGATCTCCTTGCGGTAGACGATTTGCACTGCGCCCTCGGGTCCCATCACGGCGATCTCGGCGCTGGGCCAGGCGAAGTTCATGTCGCCACGGAGATGCTTCGAGGCCATCACGTCGTAGGCGCCGCCATAGGCCTTGCGCGTGATGATCGTGATCTTCGGCACCGTCGCCTCGCCGTACGCGTAGAGCAGCTTCGCGCCGTGCTTGATGATGCCGCCGTACTCCTGTGAGGTGCCTGGGAGGAAGCCGGGGACGTCCACAAAAGTTACGATTGGAATATTAAAACAATCGCAGAAGCGAACGAAGCGCCCGGCCTTCACGCTCGCATCGATGTCGAGGCAGCCTGCGAGCACCTGCGGTTGATTCGCAACGATGCCGACGACGTTGCCATCCACGCGCGCAAAGCCGATCACGATGTTCTGCGCGAAGCCCGCTTGGACCTCAAAGAACGAGCCCACATCGACGACGCGATCGATGACGGTCTTGATGTCGTAGGGCTTCGACGAGTCGCGCGGGATGAGGTCGTTCAGACCTGGGTCCTCGCGGTCGCCCGGGTCGCTTGAGGGCACGTAGGGTGGGTCCTCATGGTTGTTGAGCGGCAGGTACGAGAGCAGCGTGCGGATCTCGCTGAGGCAGGCTTCGTCATTCTCGCTCGCGAAGTGCGCGACGCCGCTGCGCTCGTTGTGGGTGCGTGCGCCGCCGAGGTCTTCCTTCGTCACTTCTTCGTGGGTCACCGTCTTGATGACGTCAGGCCCGGTGATGAACATGTACGAGGTGTTCTCGACCATGAAGATGAAGTCGGTGAGCGCGGGGCTGTAGACGGCGCCGCCTGCGCAGGGGCCCATGATCGCACTGATCTGCGGCACAACGCCCGAG
>JBILQT010000154.1:0-17479 GCA_044373065.1 Sandaracinaceae bacterium | reverse complement strand
CTCCGCACGCGTTTGCCCAGAACGCTCCCACTCAGAAATCAGCTGACGCCATTGATCGCGCTTGTTCATGCCCGTGTTGTTCGGGCGGCGGGCGCGGCGGGCGACACGGTGAACGTGCAGCGGATACGATGATCTCGATGGTGAGGTTTTCGAGTTGGAACATTGGGAGAGAGCTTCTTTCTGTGAGCCCCTTTTGTTTGTTTGGGTTTGCCCTTCGAGGTTCGCCTCGGGCTCACGCCCCCTCCAGCGAAAGAACCATGACAACCCAAGCCATCAAGACAGTGAAGTTGAGTTGGTTGGCAGGGTTCTTTCGCGTCCAAAAGTGAGCCCGAGTCGAACCACGACGGACCACGGACATCAGCCTGTGACTCGGACTCGGACTCGGCCTCGGACTCGGACTCGGACTCGGACTCGGACTCGGACTCGGACTCGGACTCGGACTCGGACTCGGACTCGGACTCGGACTCGGACTCCCTCACTCCCCAAAAACCTGACGCCCCCAACCACCGCGCGTACGGTCGCCGCGTGACACGTGCATCCTCCAAATCCGAAGCGCGCCTGGCCCGCGCACCGCGAGGTGCTGATGGCTTCGAACCGACGTGGTCCGAGGGGCCGCCTGCGAAGGGCGCGCGCGCTTGTCCCGCTTGCGGTGTCGTCTTCCCCGCAGACTTCCTCGTCTGCCCGCGCGATGGCGCAGCCCTTGGGGTCGCGGCGAACGAAACCGACCCTTTGATCGGCGTCTTGCTCGGCAACAGCTACCGCATCGACAAGGCCGTCGCGCGCGGGGGGATGGGCCGCCTCTACCAGGCCACGCACACGCGTCTTCCACGTCTCGTCGCCGTCAAAGTGCTGCACGAGCCGCATGCGCAGAAGAAGGATGCGGTGAGGCGCTTCGAGCGTGAGGCCTCGGCGCTCGCACGCATCGACAGCCCGCATGTCGTGCCCGTGACCGACTTCGTGCGCACGCCCGATGGACGTGGCGCCATCGTGACGCCTTTGCTCGAGGGCGATGACCTTCAGAGCGTGCTCGAGCGCGGCCCACTTGCGCCGATTGCCGCCGCGAAGATTGCGATCGAGGTCTGCAAAGGCCTGGCGGCTGCGCATCGCGTGGGCGTGGTGCATCGCGACTTGAAGCCCTCGAATATCTTCCTCTCGACCGATGGCGAGGTGCCCGTCGCGAAGATCCTCGACTTCGGTGTGGCCAAGCTCGGCGAGGACGAGATGACACGCACCGGCGTGGTGCTGGGGACGCCCGCGTATATGTCGCCCGAGCAGGCGAGTGGAAGCTCGCGTGTGGATGTGCGCGCCGACATCTACGGCGTGGGCGCCGTGCTCTACCGCATGCTCTCCGGCCGCATGCCCTTCGAGGGCGAGGACGCTGCGCACACGCTCGCGCTCCTGCTGGAGAAGGGCCCGCGTCGCTTGAGCTCGGTGCGCGATGTCCCGCTGGCGTTGGAGCGCATCGTCGAGCGCGCGATGGCGCGTCAGCCGGAGGAGCGCTTTCAGACGGCGCATGAGCTCTGTGTGGCGCTCGAAGAGTTCGTCGCGGCGGGTCGTCCAACAGCCAACAAGAAGCTGCGCGTGGGCTCGCATCGACGCGTGCAGACGCAGGCCGTGCTGACAAGCATCGCCTTTGCGCTGAGTGCAGGCGGCGCCATGTGGGTAGCGACCACTGCGCTTGCGACGGCGCTAGCGCTGGAAACAGAGCGCCTTGAGGCGTTCGGGCTGGCCTTTGCCGGCGTGACGACGCTGGGTGCGCTCGCGGGTGCGGCAACCCTGAGCGCACGGGTGCTTCAGGCCCGCTGGCACAGCAGCGTGGAGCTCGAGGGCTTCCGTGGACGTGTTGGCAGAGCACTGATCGCGGCCTTCACCGTGTTCGGCGTGCTCGCCCTGATGAGCGCCCTGACAGGCGCGGGGGCTTGGGCCCTCGCCGTTTCTCCTGCAATTGCCGCCGTATGTGCCTTCGGGGCGTCCCGACTTCAACGAGCTTGACGCGCCGCGTTAGCTTCTGACACGGTGTCCCTCATGCTGAGACACGGAACGCCAAGTTGGCGAACCGATCCCAGCCGCCAGACGATTTCGCAGTCCTTTTTGACTTGGAACTTCTGGCTCGTTCGTTGCTCAAACAGAAGCAACAACGACTTGGAGGCCCGAAATGGAACGCATACTCATCGCGGAAGCAGGAACGGATTGGCTACACGCCCTTCGTTGCCTCTCGCAAGCGCCGCAACCCTTCACGACGCTGGTGCAGGCGGAATCCGCCGAGCTCGCCTCGTGCCCATGGGGTGAGAGCGTGCCGCGTGAGGTCGTCCTCCTCTGCGCCCCCGAGCTGACGGCGCAGACGATGGCCTCGCGCATGTCGCTCCTGCGTCACCTCGTGACGACGACGTCGCCCGGAGCGACGACGTTCTGGATGGTCGTGGACGCCGAGCACAGCGAGCTCGCAAACGATGCGTTCGTCGACGTGGTGCGGCATCAGCTCGCGCCCGGTTTCGATGTTCGGGCGACGAGCCTTCACGACTTCACGTCGCGCGCTGCGTAGGTCCCTTCAGCCTGCCGGACTAAAGGCCCCAGATGTGCAGCGCCCCGCTGCCGTCTTCACACGCGACGTGATTGTTCGGTCCTGCAGCCACTTGCTGTGCCTCCACTGGATGACCGCTCAAGTCTCCGAGCGGGCTCGCGCAAAATGACAGGTCGTCTTTTGAGAACGGCCACAAACGACCAAACTTGTCCCCGACGATCACGAAGGTTTGAAGGTCGGCCACGAGGAATGAACCGCCAACTGCTTCGGGCATCGCGATGCGCTTGAGCACCTGGCCCTCACGCATCACCAAGATGTCGTTGAGCTCCCCGAGGTACAGGTATGTGGAGCTTGAGATGGCCGCGATGCGAGGAACCTCAACGTTCGCGAACCAACTTGGGCATGGTGCGAGAGATAGATCCTCTCCCACGCGCCATTCCTGCGTGTATCCCGGTCCATCCGAGAGCGAGAACAGCACCTCGTTGGTGTTGCGATAACGTGAGAACTCTGCGGCCGAGAGGTCAGTGTCGACCGCGCGTCGGATGACCTCGCGCTTCGCAACATCCACTCTCCAGATGGCTCCCCCAACACCGGTTGCGGCCCCAACCAAGAACACACCCGGGGTCGGGCTGGCGAGGGCGACACTCCCATACGCACCAACAGCCTCGCCGAGTTCGAAGATGTGAGACTCATTGGTCTCCGGGTGGATGACGCGAAGCTGCCCGTCGCCTACCAGGCCAATGTTGGTTTCTGCGTCCACGCAGAGGCATTCAAAACGCCCCACAGAAACGGCAACCCAGGGCTGGTCAACACCCGAATGCCAAACAGTTCCAGAGAGCCTGCCAACGACAGGTTTGCGCCCTAGCTGGATTCGGTCGAATCGGTCGAAACCACCGGGCAGGCTGAGTGTTCGGTGGTTGCGATGGGTCGACATCGTTGAGTCCGTGCGCAGCCTACCGACCGAGCGAGCGCTCAAACACATCGCCAATCGCCACGGCCATCTCACGGCACTCGGTGCCGCCTCCAACGAGCACGGCAAGCGGGTCGATGCGGACAGACTGAACGGCATCACGGTGGTCGACGACGAACGCGCAGATGCGGTTGAGCACATCGGCGAGCGCGTCGAGGGAAGGGCGGTCGGCGAGCGTGCTGATGCGTGCGCGTTGAAGTGCGCGGCGCAAACGTTCGTTCGTGGTGGGGAGCGCGAGCAGCGTGTGCTCGGAGGTGGCGTCGCGTCCGATGCTTGCGATGGACCAATCGCCTTGGGCCGGGCGCACATCGATGTGCAGAAGGGCGCTTGCGGCGGCGTCCGCGGTGACGTGCACGCCAAGCAGACGTGCGGCGGGGTCGCGCTCGGTGGCCATCGTCATGAGCACACGAAAGGCCTCGCGCACTGCGGCGGCATTCGCGGCGTTCGGCACGACGAGGTCGGCGTGATCCCAGATGCGCAGATCGGGCGAGGCGACCGAGAGCTTCACGGGGTAGCCAATGCGCGTGGCTTCCATCGCGGCGCGTGAGGGGCTTGTGCAGAGCTCTTCGAAGGGAAGGGCCACGCCATAGGGCGTCATCGCGGCCTTCGAGGCTGGGTCACTCAGCACGCGGCGCGGGCCAAAGAGCACCTCGCGCACCTTGGTGACATCGACGCCATCGACGCTCGCCGTGCCCGGCAATGCGCCCTGTTCTGCCGCGCGATGCGCCTGCCCTGCACGTGCCACATCGGTCGCCTCGCCCAAGCGAATCGGCGCGCCCTCGGCCTGCCAGGCGAGGATGCCGTCATCGAGCATCGAGAGGCGTCCACCACCGCGCTCGACCGTCCAACCCGCTCGCTCGAGACGCGCTCGTGTGGCCCGCGAGAGGCCGCGTGTCTGCGCCGTCCAGGGCGTTGCGCCCTCGGCTTGAAGCATCGCGAGCGCGGCGAGAAAGGGGCGCGTCTCCTCGACGGCGATGAGGCCAAGGTCTTGCGCGAGGCCGCGCATCGCGTCGTTCTCATCGGCGATCCAACCCACGACTGGTGCCTGATTGGATTGTCGAAAGGCACGCGCAGCATGAAGAAGCTGCGCCGGTGTCGGCGCACTCAACGCGAGGACGGAACCGCGCTCGGCACAGGCCCAGGGCTCCGGCACGCACTCGGGTGCGATGGCCAGATCGAGCTGTGCGGCGACGCGTGCGAGCTCCACGGCGAGGTCCGTGTCGTCGGTGAAGATCGCGAGGCGATGGATGCTGGGTTCACCTGACATACTGCGTTCGCGATGATCATCGCGAGTCACCTAGGCCAAGTCGAATAACGCGCAGTTCGCGGCCCCATGTTAGCCTTCGAGACGTGAAGACCTCGCGCATTCTGCCCGCCCTCGGAATCCTCGCTCTTGGCTCCAGCCTTCCGCTTGCCGCGCAGGCGCAGGAGACGCCCGCAGCAACGACTGCAGCGCCTGCGACGACGCCCACCGAGACGGCACCGCAGCAGAGCGCCGAGGATGCGCGCCGTGCACGCGATGAGTTTCGCGCGGGTGTGGAGCACTACGAGGCCGGTCGCTATCAGGAGGCGATTCACTCCTTCCAGGTCGCAGGCTCGCTCGTCCCCTCCGCCGACCTCTGGTTCAACATCGGCAGTGCCTACGAGCAGATGGCGCGCGCACGCGGTGAGGTCTCCGACTACGAGCTCGCCGTCGCGAACTACCGCCGCTACCTGACCGAGCGCGTCGACCCGCCCGACAGGGCTGCAGTCGAGGCGAACATCACTGCGCTCGAAGAGCGCCTTGAGGCCGCCCGCAGCGCCCTTCGTGAGCGCGCAACCACCGGCGAGCTTCGCCTGCGCAGCACGTTCGAGGGCGCAGCCGTCACCGTCGATGCCGAGCCCGCGGGAACGACGCCACTCGAGACGCAACAACAGCTCCCCTCAGGCACGCACCGTGTCGACGCAACGCGCGAGGGCTACCTTCCCTACGCCGCACAGGTCGGCATCGAGCGTGGCCTCGGCGCCACTGCACTCATCGCGCTTGAGCCCGCAAGGACCCACCGCGCCATCACCGGCGACCCGGTCTTCGCCTGGGTCTCCTGGGGCCTCGGCGCCCTCAGCCTGGCCGGCTCGATCGGCCTCGGCATCGCCGCACAGGGCCTTGTCCCCGCCGAGTACAACGAAGCCGCGCTCGGCGACGCCCGCACCATGGGCGCGTTCTCCGACGCCTGCCTCGCAGGTGCAGCCGGCTTCGCCGTCATCGGCATCGCCCTCTACTTCATCGAGTCCAACGCCGTCGGCATGGTCACCGAGCGCGGCGGCGTCGTCGAAGAGTAGTCGGTTCAACCGAACAGGTTGGGTCGCCCTCGGTCGCCGTCATCGGTTGAACCGACTGGGTTGCGCTCACACCCGCTCCGCCCCGCGCCTGAAGGCAACCGGTCGGCCCCGCGCGCGCTCCGGCATCGGTTGAACCGAACGCCGCGACCCGTCGAGCACCTCCCGCGCATGTTTTAGCCAATCGGTCGACTTCGGTGTCGCCTCCCTCATCGGTTGAACCGATTGCGCTGGCCGACAGGCGGCCTCCGTCCTCGGTTGAACCGATGGGTTCAGTCCCCGAGCGCGCGACCGGTCTCCCTACCGGCCAAGAAAAGACCAGTGCGGCGCCAGCGCATCGCGCGTGTGACCGAACCTCTTCAGCGCCTCCGCCGTGCTCGTGTTTGCAATGCTCGGCGGTGCCTCACGCAGCCCCTCCGCCGCCGCACGAACACTGCGCTTGAGCGCCTCCACGTTGTATCCGCCCTCGAGCAAGAACCCGAGCTGCGCATCCCGACGCTTCGCCAGCGCCAGCATCTCGTGGCTCATCCAAGCGTACGCATGCTCATCAAGGTTGATCTCACCGAGCGGGTCCTCGCGGTGCGCATCAAAGCCGGCCGAGACGAGCATCACGTCGGGCTGATGCGCCTCGATCACAGGCAGGACGAGCGTCTGAAACGCCGTTGCGTACTCGCCTGCATGCGCCCCGGGAGGCATCGCGATGTTCATCGTGCGCCCCGCCCCCGCGCCAAGCCCCACCTCACCCGGCGCGCCGGTGCCCGGGTAGAGCGGCCACTGATGCAGCGAGATGAAGAGCACATCCGCGTCGTGCTCAAAGATCTCCTGCGTTCCGTTGCCGTGATGCACATCCCAATCGACGATCGCTATTCTCTTGGCCCCGGCAGCCTGCGCACTCCGCGCCGCAATCGCGACGTTGTTGAGCAAGCAAAAGCCCATCGCCTTCTCGGTCTCCGCGTGATGCCCAGGCGGACGAACGAGCGCGAATGCAAGCCCACGACGCTCCGCGAGCGACTGCCCAAGCTCGGCCGCCGCACCCGCCGCATGCAGCGTCGCCTCACGGGTGCCCGGGCCCGAGTGCGTGTCCTCGTCGTGGTCCTGCCAGGTATCGTCGAGCGCAAGGATCGCATCGGCATGCGCCGCTGTGTGGGCGCGCACGATTTCCTCGCGCGTCACGGCCCGCGCCACCTTCGGACGCAGCCTCAGCCCCGACTCCGCAAGCCCCGCCCGCGCCGCCGCAATCCGCCGCGGGTTTTCCACGTGTTCACGCTCGGCCAGGTGGAGATCGAAGCTCGGATGATCAAAGACGGTGAGATCCACCGCGCGACGGTGCCTGCATTGCGCCGAAGTCGCAACCACGTCGGCAGCCCGCAAAGAGAAGGCAAGGCGCAGCGCTATTGACCCCAACTTTCGGCCGGTGATAAGGACATCGGTCGCGGGGACATCTCCCACGCAAAAAGCCACCGAATCCTCGCACTAGCCGTTGGAGTCGCGCCATGCGCACCAAGATCATCGCCGGAAACCTCCTCACTGTGCTCATGGTGGGGTTCCTCTCCTTCTTCATGGTGAAGTCCAACGTGGAGCAGGCATTCACCGACGAAGTCGATGGCCGCATCGCCAGCGATTTCCAGGTCGTGAGCCGCTCCATCGCCCTCCGCGGACGCGAACTTCAGGCGCTTGTGGAGCAGCAGGCCAACCAGCGCGCGATGCAGGACATCTTCGGCGCCCTCGATGAAGGCGGCCGCCGCCAGCGCGGATTCGAGGCCTCGCAGCGCGTCGCCACCTGGCTCGGCGACCCAGCCCGCGGCCAGGGCGGACGCCCCGACATCTCCGCCGTCATCGACGACAACGGCCGCGTCATCGCCCGCGACTCCGACATCAACGCCATGTTCGGCGCGGATTTGCGCAGCCAGATCGCCGCGATCGGCCCAGCCCTTCAGGGAACGGCCACGGTCGACGTCTGGGCCAGCACGGTCGACAACAAGGCCATCCAGGTCGCCGTCGCCCCGATTCGCAGCGACGAGGGCCGCATCCTCGGCGCAGTCCTCGTCGGCTACGACCTCTCGAACGGCCTCGCACAGCGCGAGGGCGACCTCATCGGCCGCGACGTCGGCTTCGTCTGGGGCGACCGCCTCTACTCCTCGTCGCTCGACCAGGGTCTGCCGGAGCAGCTCTCTGGCTACCTCTTTGGCGCAGGCCAGGCTGCCACCGTCGCCGCCCGCGACGCGAACACCGAGTCCGGCCCCTTCATCGCGACGCTCGGCACCGACGACTACGTTGGCGTCGTTGGACCACTCGCCTCCTCGGGTGCGCACGTCGCCCTGGTCGTCATCGGCAACCGCTCCGCCCAGCTCGCCAAGGCCAGCCCAGCCAACCTCATCCTCATCCTGACCCTCGTCGGCGCAGTCATTGTGCTCGCCTACGGCTTCTTCATGGGCTCCAGCATCCTCCGCCCGATCGCCCAGATCGAAGAGGGCATCCTCCAGGTCATCAACGGCCGCACGGAGACCCGCCTCGACATCCAGAGCTCCGATTTCGGTGGCCTCTCCTACCGCATCAACCAACTCCTCAACCTCCTGACGGGTACGCCCGAGGCGAGTGAGTCCGGGGCCGTCGGTGGCGGTGGCAAGTGGGACGAGGGCGCCGAGGCTCCCTCCACGGTCGGAACCGCTATTCCCGCCGCCGCAGCAGCGCCCGCAGCCGGCGACGAGCCCGAGGCCGACCCAGCAACCGCGGAACGCCTCCTCGCCGAAGGCGACGACGCCTACTACGCCCGCATCTACAACGAGTACGTCACGGCCAAGCAGGCCGTCGGCGAGAACGTCTCGAACATCGCGCAGGAGAAGTTCGTTCAGCGCCTTCGCGGCCAGGAGCAGGCGCTCCTCGCCAAGCGCGGCTGCCGTCTCGTGCGATTCCAGGTGCAAACGCGCGGAACGCAGGTCAACCTCACGCCGATCATTGTTCGCTGACGAACGAGGTCGGTTGGAGGAGAAGTGTTCGGCTGGTTTTCCAAGAAAATCGACGCAGCAGGCATTGAGAAGCACGGACGGAGTCTCGCCAACAAGCGCTCGCAAGCGCCTGACAGGTGGGACTCGATGCAGTCACTCAACGGAGTGCTGAAGGACCCAAAGAACGCCCCAGAGAATGCGGCGTCGCTGGTCACTTCGGCACTCCTGCCGCGCTTCACGTACTACACAGACCCAACCATCTCGGATGGCGAGGAGAAGGAGTACGCCTTCCGCCTCATCGTCGAGGCCGGGGAGGGCGCCGTAGAGCCCGTGCGCCAGTTCATGCGCCGCGCGGAGTCGCTCACCTGGCCCCTCAAGATGCTCGAGCGCCTGCAGAGCCAAGAGCAGGTCACCACCGAGCTCCTGGCCCTCCTGGAGCCGATGGACGTCGACTACGAGCGCGACCCCCAGCGCAAGCTTCAGATTCTCCAGGCTCTCGAAGAGCGTGTGGATGCACGCATCGGCGCAGCGGTCCTTCGCTTTGTCACCGACGCCAACGAGACGGCGCGCTTCCACGCGGTAGGTGCTCTGCTCGTCCAGACCGACGTGGAGGCGAGTCGCGAAGCACTTCAGGAAGTGCTTCTGAAAGAGGAGAGCGCCCGCGTGAAGGTGCGTGTGCTCGAACTCTTCCAGAAACGCAGCTGGGACCTCGCTCAGCTTCGCCCGCAGTTGGAGAGGCAGCTGCCCACGGGGTGGTCCTTTGATGCGAAGGCTGTCCCGCAGGCGCGTGCGCTGCGCTGAGCCTGCCCCAACGCCCAACTGACCGATTCAAGCCTCCGAAAGGAGGCTTTGTCGTTGTGGTGCGTCCTCAGGATTCACCCTGGCGCATCGGACAACGCTGTCGAGTGCGATGACCACAGCGGCGAACAGAGCGGCGAACAGAGCGGCGAACAGAGCGGCGAACAGAGCGGCGAACAGAGCGGCGAACAGAGCGGCGAACAGAGCGGCGAACAGAGCGGCGAACAGAGCGGCGAACAGAGCGGCGAACAGAGCGGCTTGAAGCTCGTGGCGCCCACTGCCAATGAGAAAGGCCACCTTGCGGTGGCCTTCTCGTTTGGGGAGCGGACTCGATTACTCGGTCAGCGCCTGGTCGGGCGGCAGGTTGAAGATGAACCCGAGGTTGAACATGTGATTGAAGGTCGTCCTAGAGTCGCTGCCGTCAATCTGGCCATCCGGGAACGGGCCGCGGGTCGAGCCAGCCTCATCCGTGCCGCCTGGGTTCCAGGAGAACGGGAAGGCACGCCACTCGAACGCAATGCCAAACCATGAGTTCGCGTAGACACTCAAGCCAACGCCGAGCATTGGAGAGGGCGTGATGCGACCCGTTCGTGCCGTCTGTGTCGCAAGGCAGGCTGGGCTCGACGTGCCGTTGGGCTCGGCCAAGTCACATGCGTTGCTTCGCGCTCCGCCCGCATCCACTGTCGACGCGCGCTCATCGAGGCCGAAGATCGCGACGCCAGCAATGACGTAGAGATCCGTGTCCACGAACACCGACTGGAAGAGCGAGAGCTTACCGCGCAGGGGGACGAAGATCAGGTGGGCGGAAACGCCCCACTGAATGCGACCGATCTGGCGCGAGAAGTTCGCCGCACTTGGCACTGACAACCGGTTTCGGTCGGTGACCTGCGCGAAGTTTTGCACCTGGGAGGTCAGGTCGGTGTCGATCTGAGCGACGTTGTAGCCGCCCCAAACGCCAACGCCGAGCCAGTCGAGGAAGTGGTAGTTCGCCTCAAGGCCTACGAAGAGCGAACGCGCGAACTCGTCTTGGAGCGTGTAGCCAATGCTGGGCATCACGTTGAAGCGGTTGACGCGGTACAAGCGCATGTGGCGAACCGCCGGTGCACCCGCGAGCGGGCCGGTGATCTGCACTTCTTGTGCTTCGACGTTATTGGAGGCGAACGCGATCATTCCGACCGCGAGAAGCGCCGCCCACATTTTCATGTTGCGCATGGTTCGACTCGTCTTTGCTGGGGTCATGTTTGACTGGTTCATGACAGGTCGCTCAGCGGGGGAGGTGGTACTCGAAATCGGCCGGGAGGAAGATTGTGAGGCCGAGGTGCGCCGTCACGTTGTTCGTGAAAGCCAGGCTCGATTGCGTCCAAGTCGTCGTGTCCAGACGCTGATTTCCCAACGAGACATTCAGGTTCTCGAGCTGCTCAAGATACATGTAGTCGCGAAGCTCCGCGTAGATGGCGAGCCATCGGGTCACGAAAACGCGGAGGCCGATGCCGAGATTGAAGGCGATACGCACGTCGAAGTCGAAGCGGCGGATTTCCGGGTCGATCACGGGAACCGGGCGCGTCCGCATCAGGCCCACGCCGCCGACGATGTACGCGTCGTACTGGAAGATGAACTCATTGAACATCGAGAACTTGCCGTAGATCGGCACGTACGTGAAGTTCAAGTGTGCACCAAACTGGTACTGATTGACGGGCACGGAGAGGCGGGTGCCTCGGCGAACCTGGAATCCCAGATCGCTCTCCGATTCAAGTCCCTCGTACCAGATGAAGTTCAGGCCCAAAGCGAGGACGTTCGTCCACCAGTAGTTGAGGCCAAGGCCGACACCGGTGTGGCTGACGAACGGGTCGTTCAGGGAAAAGGACACGGACGGCGTGATCTCAACGCGGTTGATGCGCAGGGCATAGACCTGCTGCACCGCGTAGATTTCCTCGCGCGCCTCGTCACGCTGGACGGGTTCGTCCCGCGTTGTCGTTGGGGCGGTCGTGTCTCCACTGGTCGCAAGGTCACCGATCACGTCGCCGCTGCCCGACTCTTCAGTCGTTGCGGGTTCGGTCGTACCTTCTTCCGTCGTGGCTCCACCCTCGGTTTCATCGAGGCTGAAGTCCATATCCTGTGCGCGAGCACGGGATGAACTCGAGGCGCCTGCGCCCAAAAGGGCGGCAATCAGCACGGCGATCCAAGCCTTTCTCATCTTGACCTCTCCCACCTCGAAGGTGGCAACCGCTACAACACTGGTCTGCCGACGAGCCCGCAAATACGGGTAACTCGAAATCCGCCGGTCAGTTTCTTCGTACACTTCAGCACTCCAGAGAGTGCGAAAACAGGTCACAAGCTTCGAACACGCTTCTCATCAATCGCCGCTAAGTGGCCAAAATTGATGAGAAATTTGACAATGTCTGGGACGCGGTCGCGACTATAACACGGTCGCGATCACGGGATCAACGCGGATCGACGTCCTCCGCGCGTGACTCGTCAGGCTTTGCAAAAAGTGCCTCAACGAAGTTCTCCGCGTCGAAGGGACGCAAGTCTTCGACGCGCTCGCCAATGCCGATGTACCGCACGGGAATATGGTGTTCGTCAGCGATTCCAAGCACAACGCCACCCTTCGCCGTGCCGTCGAGCTTGGTGAGGACAATGCCACTGACCGTGATCGCCTCACGGAACATCTGGGCTTGCTGGATCGCGTTCTGCCCAGTCGTCGCATCCAACACGAGGAGCACTTCATCGACCGGACGCTCCAACGCCTTCTCAGACGTTCGGACGACCTTCTTCAACTCTTCCATCAAGTTCGACTTTGTGTGGAGCCGACCTGCGGTGTCCGCGATGACAACATCCGCACCAATCGTGGTGGCGTGTTTGACGGCATCGAAAATGACGGCGCCCGGGTCGGCACGATCTTTCCCCTTCACGACCTCACAACCAACCCGCTTACCCCAGACTTCGAGCTGCGTGACTGCTGCGGCTCGGAAGGTGTCTCCCGCGGCAAGCACCACGAGGTTTCCTTCTTCTTTGAAGCGACTCGCAAGCTTTCCGATCGTGGTGGTTTTTCCGACGCCGTTCACGCCCACAACCAAGATCAGTGTTGGCTTCTTGCTGAACTGAATCCCGACAGGCGCGTTGCCCAAGACATCTCTCGCGCGCTTTCGCAGCGCTGCCCAGACCGCTTCTTCGGAGGTGCCGCCAGCGCGTGCGACTTCCGTTCGAACAGTCTCAAGCATCCCCTCTGCGGTCTTTGGGCCGATGTCTGCACTAAGCAGCACCGACTGAACCTCGTCGAGAAGCTCGGGATCGATCTCCTTCTTGCGTCCAAAGAGCTGCGCGAGGCGTGCGATGAATCCACCGCGCGTCGTGGCCAGGCCCTTCTTGAAGGCTTGAACGGTGTCTGGTGCGTCCGGTCGCGGGCGAATGGAAGCTGGGCGAGGTGGAGGCGGCTCGACGTGAGTCGGCTGCGTCTCAACCGCCTTCGTGGGCGAAGGTTCCGCAGGTTCCGGCGCAACCGGTTCAGGGGCGGGATCGACTTTCGAAGTCGATTCCACCTTGGGCTCGTCGCTGGGCTCAAGCTTCGGCTTGGTTTCCGCGACCTCTTCCGCCTTTGGCGTCTTTGGTGCGGGCTTGTCCGCGACCTTCTTCGCCTCCGGAGGCTTGGAGCGCGTGTCTGGCTTCGACTCTTGACGAGGTTCAGACGTTTCAGGAAGCGAACTGCGCTTTCCAGTGAGGAAGAATGCGATGGCGCCGATCACGACGACGGCGAGAAGGGCGGCGACGATGATGAACATGAGCCTCTAGAGCGTGAGCAGTCCCGGCCGGAAATGCGCCGCGACTATAGAGAACCGGCAGGTGCGGCGTCAACGCGGGAGGGTGCGTGTTGCCTGTGCGAGCAAATGAATTCGGGCAAGATCTTCTTGCTCCGGCGGTCGCTGCTCGTAGACGAGCGACTCAACTGCGTCGACCAAGGCCAGCAATTCGACGCTCCCAGAGCCACGTTCACGTGCTTTCGCGAAGAGTTCGCGGTTTGTGGCTGCGCCCCAATCTTCCCTCGGAATGCGCGGCGCAAAGGCGTCCAACATGAGTTCGTTCGCGAGATCGCGACGGTTGCGGAGGCGCACCGTTACCCCAGACCATTCACCGCGATGTGGAATGCTGATGCGAATGGAAAGTGGCTCGTAGCCGGAGGCCTCGAAGTTCGCCGTGTGTGCACCGTGAGGGAGAGTTAGCGAGAACCCACCGAGATCGTCCGCAACTGTACCGTTCTCATTCGACGTCTGGATGCGTGCCAATGGAACAGATGTGGCGGCGCCCGCACGAACGATTGTCCCGGAGATCTGGGTGATCTCTGCTCGATTGGCTGCCTTTTGGAGTGCTACGCCAGCCGTGGCTTTTGCGGCGTCCGATTGAGCTTCGCTGGCGCGGATGAAAGGCCACCGCGTGAGCGCCAATGCAATCAGCACCGAGATCAATGCGAGAACCGGCAATACCCACCTGCGTCGCGATGCGGTCACCTGGATCGTTCGCGATTCGCTTGAGAGCAGCCAAGGTGCATCCGAGTCGAACCGGAGAAGCACATCGAATCCGTCGGACGGGAGGCCCTCTGGCGGGATGAGCAGGCTGAGTCGTCCGGAGAGATCCGTGAGTGCGGTACCTGCAAGCTCGCCATCAACCGATACGCTGACTGCCCGCCTTTCAAGCGCTCGATCGTTGGTTTGCAGCATGCCGACAACTTGCAGACCAGTATCCGACAGGGTCGCCTGCTCAACCTGTAGGTCAGTTGCCCGTGACCGTACGATCGGCACCTCGGTCTGCGCCTCTACACGTCGTTCGTCTGCTCCGGAACGCACCACGAGACGACCGACGCCTGGAGAGCCGAGTTCTGACGAGGGGATGGTGACTTCCCATCGCGATTCGTGATCTGTCGTCCCCGCCGCCAACATCTGGCCGAGTTCGTTTGCCAACGTGAGCTGGAGGCCGTCGCCTCCACGATCGCTCTCGGCCTGAATCGTCAGGAGATGCTGCGGAATATCGAGCGAGAGTCGACCTCCTCCCGGCGCATTCACACGTAGGGTCACGTGAGCCCGCCGATCGTTGAGACGAAGATTTGCAGCGCTCGCCATCAAGAACTCTTCGCCTTCAAAGCGGAGCTCGGCCGACTCCATGTCCGGGGGAACCAGCGCGGAGAAGTCGCCTTCAGCGTCGGTTTGCAGGCGCAGGTGGATAGGGTGTTCGCCACGAAACGTGACCGCGATCGCCCGACCGGGAAGCGGCGTCCCAGCATCATCCCGTAAAGTCCCACGCACTTCTGCACCCGCATCCGCTGGCTCGGTTGCCACCTCGAGACGCGTTTCGGCCCGCACATGCACAACGGGTTGTGCGTCGACGTCGGCTGAGGGCATTCCCCACAGGAGTAAGAGTGCGAGCCACCAATGGCGCATGGAGGGAGAATCCACTCCAGTTGGCGAACAAGCAACGTCGTCGTTGCGGGTCGCGGCATGAACGGGTGATACTCGGCGTGCGTTGATGAAGGCTTGGCGATCTTGCGCGTCCTAGTGCGCGCGTCGCCAAATCGGTTGCGCGGACGGAGGTATGTCGCTTGGCTCCAGCCCCAGTCTCACGAAAGTCGCGTTTTGGTCGTGGGGCGCGCGTGCTTGCGCTGGCGCTTGTCGCAGCCCTTATCTCGTTGTTTGCCATGCAAGTTCAGGCCGACGAGCGAAGCGACTACTTAATTCGTCTGCTTCAGACATCGTCTGCATTCCGTGTTCGCGCACAGGCAGCGATCTCTCTTGGCAACGTCCCGCCTCAACCTGAGATCGTCGCAGCGCTGACTGCCGCCTTGCGAGACGCCGAGGGTTCGGTTCGTGCGGCTGCGGCGTCAAGTCTCGGGCGTCTTGGCGATGCGTCTGCGATTCCAGCGCTGACTGCGCTCTCGCGAGACTCCTCCCCGCAAGTTCGCACGGCCGCGACTGAGGCCATCGCGACACTCCGTCGCGCGCCAAGCCGTGTCGCTGCAACGCCTGGAGTTGCGCCAGCGACTGCAGCGGCGGCTGCAGGAACCGTTGGCACTGCGACTGGCCCGGCACGGTTCTACGTCGGAATCGGTGTTCCGGGTACGCGCGTTCCGAGTGCAGATGCAGGGGTGGTTCGCGGGGCGCGCGCGCACATCGAGCGGACGATCTCGGCAATGGCCGGCGTCGTTGTGGCCCCGGAAGGCGAGACGGTTGCCACGGCAACCCGCGTACTCCGCGCTCGCTCGCTTGTCGGTTTCTATCTCGACAGCTCTGTCACGGCGCTTGAGTCGCGCCCCGATGGATCGCTTCGCGCGTCGGTTTCCGTCGTCGTGCAAGACTATCCAGGACGCAACGTCCGCAGCATGTTGACTGGATCTGCAACGGTCAGCGGCGAGCAGGGTGCGACAGCCCAGCGCACTGCGATCGAGGCTGCACTTGGAAGCGCTCTTCGCAACCTCGGGCAAGCCATGGCAGCTTCGTCCCCTCGTCGATGATGCTGAGTTTTTGGATCTTTGCGAAGCATCCCCCCTACGATCACGCTTGTTCTTGAGAAAGGCACTTCAATGACCACTTCATCGGGGAGTGAGACCGCGAAAGCCCCGCCGTCCGGAAGCCACCCCAAGCGCCGCATGCGCAACTACCTGCTCGATAGCCGGTTTCAACTCCGGTACACGGGCATGGTCGTGGTCGTCACGTTCGTCGTCGCCAGCTTGCTTGGTGGCGTGGCCTACCAGCAGTCCAAGGCCCAGACCGAGATGATGACGATCAGCATGTATGAGGCAGGTGAGACGGGTGAGTTCATCGAAGCCGAAGCCCAGGCATACGATCGCCAGTTCCTTCTGAGCATCGTCGCAGGCATCGCACTGATGGTTTTTGCGTTGGGCGCGACGGGAATCTTGGTGACCCACCGCGTCGTCGGCCCCGCATTCAAGATGAAGAGCTTGTTCCGTGACGTCGCCGACGGGCATCTACGTGTGCGTGGCGGCCTGCGCAAAGGCGACGAACTTCAGGACGTCTTCCTTGAATTCGAGCGCATGATGAACAAGCTGCGCGAGGGAAAGCAGTCGGAGATCGCCAGACTTGAGGGGGCGATCGCAAAGGCGAAAACGGCCGGTGCGGACGAAGTCGCTGCCGACTTGGAAGCACTGCGTGCCGCGATGGAGAAGGAACTCCAGTCGTAGAACGGAGTTCAAGGACGATCTGATCAAGAAGAGCCCCGAAGAGGGGCTTTTTCAATTCACCCATCGACCGAGAAGACGTTCTCGAAATATTGAATTCGCGGGCCGAACGACGAAAGCGTGACCGCCGCCGCATCCAGACGAAGTGCCAACTTGGGCGCGTGCTTCGACCAGTAGAGAAGGGCAGCCCGGCGGACGTGCTCCTGCTTCTTGCGCGTGAACATCCAGGCTGGGTGAATGCCGCCTGCTCCGCGGGACCGGACCTCACAGACGATGAGCGTCGTCGTGTTACGCGCGACGATGTCGATCTCAAGACGCCCCACCCGGATGTTGCGTCCGACGATGGTCAGTCCGCGTCCGCGCATATGGTTGACGACAGCATCCTCAGCTTGGCGTCCAGACTCGATCTTTGTCATGCATGGGTATCGGACGATCGAACCGAACGATGCGTGGACGGAATAAAAAAAGCCCAGCGCGAACTGGGCCCTTCCTTCTCTGCTGAGGTTTGCGAGCTATGGGGTGACGACGCAACGATTCGCGCTGCAGCGCTCGCCCGCGGCGCAGTCGCTGCTCGACTCGCAGAACTCGGTGGGAATGCAGTAGCCACCGCGAACTGCGTCCCCGCCTTGGGTAACCAGGTTCACGCAGTGGAAGCCAGTTTGGCAGGTGCACAGCGGAAGGCTTGAGTCGCCGGTGCCAGCGCTGCAGCGACAGCTACAGAAAATCTGCTCGTCGCGTGCAACTGGGTC